>JANOFL010000285.1:0-10849 GCA_031405895.1 Planctomycetota bacterium | reverse complement strand
AGCAACATCATGGCGCCGAAGCCATTTTGCTACTGGCGTTGGGAATGCACGATCAAGTCTATTGACCTCTGCCCGAAGGTCAAACAGAGCTTTGCATCGGACCGGACCAGATGGTTTGCCGAACCGGGACGGTGCCCCAGTTGAGGCCGGCCATGATGCAGTTGATGCCGCTGCCGATGCCGAGCAGGGCGACGCGGTGGCCGGGCTGGAGGAGATTGGTGCGCGCGGCGTCGGCGAGTGTGACCGGAAGCGCCGCGGAGCCGGTGTTGCCCAGCCACGGGAAGGTGGTGTGGTCGCGAGCCGGGTCGAGGCCGAGAGACTCCAGCATCAGCTTCTGGTGCGCGACGCCAACCTGGTGGCAAACGGTCCGGTCGATCTGTTCAGGCAACCAGGCGGTCGCGTCAAGAAAATCGGGCAGCGTGGCGACGCCGGTCTCCACCCCACACACCATCAGCTCGTGCGAGTCGGTATTCATCAGCGGCTGGAAATCGCCGCCGGCCCGGTCGTGATCGCTGCGACAAAGCCCGTAGTGCGCGGAATGGGCCCGAACCGCAGCACCCCGCAGCACCGCGCCGCCCGGACTGAGGGATCGATGGGTCAAAAGGAACGCGCAGCTCGCGGCCCCGATGGTCAGCGACGCGACCTGGTCCTTGATCGATTGCCGCGTGACGGACGGGTCGCGATTAAGCGCCGCGACCGTCGTTTCGACCAGGCTCCGGCCGTTCTCGCTGCCAACAACCAGTCCGGCCTCGATGGCACCCAGTTCAATCAGGCAGGCGATCTGCAACATGCCGTTGAGAATGCCGAGGCAGGCATTGGAGACGTCAAAGACCTGACAACGGGCTGACAAACCGAGCCGGTGGTGGACCCCGGCGGCCGTGGCCGGTTCCAGCGCATCGCGGCAAACCGAACCATGAATCAGGCAGCCAATCTTTTCCCGACTGATCTGGCCAGCTGCGAGCGCATTGCGGCAGCTCTCGACGCTGATCTCCCCGGGCAAGGTCGTCGCCGGAAAAAACCTTCGCTCGCGGATGCCGGTCATCAGTTCAAGCCGGCCGGCCGGGAGTTTGAGTCGCGTGTAAAGCGGTTCCAGTGACGCTTCCAGCTCCGCCGTGGACATGACTTCTCCCGGCAGAACCACGCCCAGCGAATGGAGGGAAACCTGGGTGAACTTCATGCATGGAGGCCGGTGGACGGTGCGGAAACCCTGTGGCGGCGGGTTCGGATCTGGATTCAAAGGTAAATGCAATGACAGGCTGGAGGACTGTCCGACTTCATGCCGCCCGCGGTTGCCATTGTCGACTTTCGCTCGGCGAAAGCAGCGTGCTTTCGCGGAGCGAAAGGCGACACAGAACATGCCGCCCACACCGTAAACCAACTAACTGTCGAACAAACAGGTGCTTGCTGCTGGCTGCTGTCATACCAGATGCGGAGGCGGAAAAATAACTGGCCAGGATATGGGAACTGATTTGGCGCACGACGTGGACGGCTCCACATTGGGCACATCACGGTTGTCAGCGGTTGGCAGCCGGACCAGCACGTTGTCATACAGGGAGATGGACCGACAGACGCCTTAGGGAAGATACGTTTGTCGGAGCCGGACAACCAATGCCTTTCCCGCGATCACCGGCGAGATGAACTTGCCGTTCGCGGCTGGGACGGCCCAGAGTCATTGCTACCGCTCTGCCACATCCGTTTCGAACGCTTCCAGGGGCACCTGCAGATCCACAACTTCCGCGGCTGACAGCGAAGTCTAGCCGGACCCAGGACGGGTTCACAAGGAGTTGCAGATGCATGCCAAGCCCCACATCGGAATCAACGCTGACTACCGCCGCGCGCAGGGGAGTCAGCCTTCGTTCTCCGCTGTCGCCGCCGGATACTACGACAGTATCCTGCGGGCGGGCGGGATTCCGGTCGTGCTCCCCCCCCTCGAGTGCGAGGACGACATCAATTCGGCTCTCGACCGGCTGGACGGATTCCTGCTGATTGGCGGGGCGGACCTCGACCCGCGCAACGATGGCTTCATGCTCCACCCGGCGGTCAAGCCGATGGATATCCGGCGGGAGAAGTTCGACCGGCTGCTGGCCCGTCAAATCTGCTCGCGCCGCATGCCGTTGCTGGCGATTGGCGTCGGCCTGCAGCTGCTCAACATCACGCTCGGCGGCAACCTGTTCCTGCATATTCCGGACGATCTTCCGGAAGCGATGCCGCACAAGGATCCGCTCGATCCGGCGCACCGGCACGGGCTGGCTGTCGCCCGTGGCTCATTGATGGACCGGGTCTACGGCGAAGGCGAAATCCGGGTCAGCAGCCGGCACCACATGGCGATTGACGAACTGGCCCCGGAGCTGAAGGTCACCGCACGCTGCGCCGACGGCGTGATCGAGGCCGTGGAAAGCAACTGTCCCGACTGGTTCGTCGTCGGCACCCAGTTCCATCCGGAGAACGACGCCTCCTCGGCGCTCGACATGCGGATTTTCGAGGAATTCGTCGACACGATCCGGGAAGGCGCGGCGGTTCCGCTGCGGATCGCGGCCTGAGCCATCCTTTACCTGCCGGGGCAAACAGCGGCTTTGCCCCGGCGAAGAGGAATGCGGCCAACGGCACTCTCGCGACTCCATCATGTTTGAGAGATTTCAAATCTCAAATTTCAAATCCCAGATTTCAACCCCGTGCATTCACCCGACTCCAGAGAGTTCCAGCGCTACTGGACAGGCGACCGGATCGACCGTTCGTTCGCGGCCAATGCGCAGCGGCTGATGATCGGGCTGGCGGTCGCCGACGACTGGAGCCACATCAACGGTTGCCTGGCCATCGCCAGCGGTCGGGGAAAACACCTTCGGCTCAAGCACGCCGTGGACGATGTGGAGCCTGTTCCGGATGAACTGGCGGAGCTATTGTCCGACAGGCGGTGTGCCGGGTTGGGCCAGCAACGGCCCTCGACCATCGGCACAGATCCGTCGCTGACGCTTCCGGCTCGTGGCGATGTTGCACGATCCTCGGCCGCCAGCCTTGCGGGGCATGACCTCGCGGCCTGTGAAGCCGCCCTGGTCGCCCGGCTGTCCGCGGCGGCAGGCAAATACGTCGAACGGATTCTCGCGGTCGCGGTGACGGATCCGGGATGCTGGTCCGTCGACTTTGATGGATCCCGCGTCTATCAGCCGGGTGGTGACGCCGCCCGCCTCGCGGAACTGACGGGGCTGAATATCGTCGACGGTTTTCCGGCACGCGATCTTGCGGCGGGCGGAAACGGCGAATGGCTCAAGGCCCTCCCCTGCTGGTTCCTGTTTGCCGACCGGCGCGAACGGCACGCGGTCCAGCACTCGCTGCTGGTGATGACAGGATCGCGGCTGGAGTGGGTTTTCCTGCCAGGATCGGACGGGCTGGATGAACTAATGCCCGACATTCGGGCCGGCTGGCTCGGTGTCCGGCCGAATCCCGACTGGCAGCAGCTCGCCGCGAACATCCGCGCGGCCTTGCCCATTGATCCGGAATCGGGGCAACACGTGCCGCTGTCGACGATCCGGTTGATCAGTTCCGATTCTGGCACTGATCTTGGCCATGCTCTTGTGGCGGCGCTGGAACCTGACATTCCAGCTTGCGTTTCGGCCGGCCTCGAAGGAGGGGACCCGTTGGAAGCTGGGCAGCTCAATGCTCGGGTAGCCAGTCTGCTGGGTTTGATGTTTGCCGATCAGATGCCGCAAAACCTGCCGGCCCTGACAGGTGCAGCCGGATTGAGGATGCTGGGCCAGCTCGTGCCGGGCAAACCGTTTTCGTTCAGCAACCTCGTGGCCTCGATGGCCGACAGCCAGGTTTCGTCGATGCGGCTGCGGGACGCAGTCTGACCGTGGAGACCAGGCTCCTGCCTGGACTTTGGACACTGCAAGACCCGGGCGGTCGGCCTGTTGTTCCGCGAACGGATGCTTTTTTCGGAGAAAAAAGCGACACTCGCCGAATCTCATGTCGCGCTGGGCCTACTCGACGATTTTCAGGTCCTTGAGCATGGCCTTGAACGCATCGGCATGAACAGCCACCAGTTTCTCGGGACCATAGAACTTGATGAAGTAGCTGCCTTTGTCCTGCGTCTCGATGATCGCTGCGAGCATCCGGAAGCCGGGTTTTTCGACCTGGGGAGCGTTGGGACCGCCCATGCCGTCCATGTAGGTTCCGGAGATGTCTACGCTGTGAACCGGGCAACCCTGGGCTTCGCTCTGTTCGATCGTCGCGCGGTCTGCGCTTTCCGAACCGTCGGGCTGGACGAACTGGCCGATCCAGCGGTCAATATTGGCTTCGACCGACCCGCCCGCCCCCATTACCGTTGCCCGTCCCGTCAGGTCGTCTTCCGTTTCACCAGGAATCGCGAACTCGGCTTCGATCATGTTGACGGCCGGTTCGACCTGGACCCAGCCTGATGGGGCGGTGAGCTGCAAGGTGCCCTCGGCAACGACAAAGGTCACGGGTGGCGAACCGGGTTGAGCATCGTCCGACGGTTCACCGGTGCCGGGTTTCTCGCCGGCCGGATTATCATCCGTTTCCGTCGACCCGGGCTCCGATCCTGCCGCCGGCTGGTCGCCTTCTGCCGGCTTGTCCTGCTCGTCTGAAGCGGCACCGCTACCTTCGGCCTTTTCGGCATCCTGGGGCGGCATGCCGTCCTGTTGTTCGACGTTTTTCTCCTGTGCGGTGATCGGTTCGAGAATCCGGTCGGAGCCCATGATGGCCCGTCGGGATCGCGACATGTCAGGCTGGGCCGGCTCCATCACAGAAGTTTCGGGGCGGCGAATTCTCGATGGTGCCCCGTTGTTCGCGGCCTGCTCGTCCTTCGCACAGCCACTCACCAACAGCAGAACCAGGGCGACACCAAAAACCATAGGGCGGGAAATCATGGATTCAATCCGTCTGAAAGTCTGGAACAGGGGTTCGTGAACATCGGGCCGGTCGGAACGTAACCCCGCCAGGCGAACCAGTTTGGGCAGGGACCACACTCCGGCCCCATTCCGGAAGCCGCTGCCCTGACCCTTGCAATCAAGTTGAACCGACGTGTCCCGAAGGGTCAAGCGCTGCTTTCAGTTGCGGACAAACTGGCGCGGCGAAGGCCTGGTTTCCCTCACAAGGAAGCCAGTGCGGGAACGGGCCGCTACCAGCCCGCAGCGCAAGTCGTGAAGTTGCGATTTGTGGTTTTTGCCGCAGAAACACCAGCCCGCAGCGCAAGCAAGGACCCGTATTGGGGCTGCTTTTCCCTTGCTTGCGCTGCGGGCTGGTATCGAAAGCGCAACTTCAAAAAGCGCCGGCAAGGTCCGGCTGTCGAACACGCACCTAATCAGGATGGATATGTCTCTCCGGATGCATCACGCGCTCAATGAGATCGGCGTCGAAATAGTTGATCGACATGCCGGCGTCGATCACCAGCGACTGGGCGTTGATGCCCGATGAAACCTGCGAGAGCAGGAAAGCCGCGACGTTGGCGACTTCCCTGGTCTCGACCGCCGCGCGGCGCGGGATCACCTGCTCAGCGAAGAGAAATGAGTCGACATAGCCGGGAATCCCGGCCGAGGCACTGGTCTTGAGCAAGCCCGGCGCGACGGCGTTGAACCGGACCCGCGAGAACTGGCTGAAGCTCTTGGCAAGAAATGCAAGCGAGGACTCGAGCGCCGCCTTGACCGGAGCCATGAAGCCGTAGTTTTCGCTCGCCATTCGCGTCGTCGAAATCGAGATCGTCACGACCGAAGCGTCGGGCTTGAGCAGCGGGCGAAAATGCCGGGCGATTGCAATCAGCGAATAGCACGAGATGTCAATCGTCCGCAGAAACTGCTGCTTGCCCGTTTCGTGAAAAGGCTTCATGCCCGCTCCATAGTCGGCAAAGGCAATTGAGTGGACCAGCCCGTCGATCGGGCCATGGGCGGCACTGATGTCGGCTGCGACTCTGGCGATCTGGTCGTCGAACTCGACATCGCAGACGAAGACCGGCTGGCCAGCGAGCAGTTTTGCGGTCGTTTCCCGGCGGGCCTCGCTGCGGACCACGTGGATCACTTTCGCACCAGCCGCCACCAGCACGTCCGAAATGTGCCAGGCGACGCTCTTCCGGTTGGCGACGCCGAAGACAACAAACAGTTTGCCAGTCAACTGGAGAAAGTCACTCATGCGGCATCGTCCTGATTGAGCTGCCGGACGAGCGTGCAGGCGAACTCCAGCCGGGCAACATGTTTGCCCGCGGAGGAAATCTTCGCCGAAAGGTAGAAGGCCGGTGGCACGGTCTGGTCGATCTGGACGGCGAACTCCAGCGTTTCGCCGGGATGAACCATCCGCTTGAGCCGGATGCCGTCCATTCGGGTGACGACTGGAACCCCTTCGCCGCCGAGGCCCTGCAGGGCCAGCAAAATCGCCCCCGACTGAAGGGCAGACTCACAGAGGATTACGCCGGGAACCACGGGTAATCCAGGGTAATGCCCCTGCAGAAAAAACTCGTCCGCCCGAAAAGTCTTCTCGCAGACGATCTTCTGGTCCTCGTGCGCGATCACACGGTCGACCAGCAGCATTGGCGGCCGGTGCGGAATCAGCTTTTGAATGCCGTCCTGCTGCAGTTTCATTCGGCGGCTCCTCGAGCAGGGGCGGACTGATACAACGGCCAATTTTTGTGAGCCTGAGGCGCTAGCCGATTCCCTCAGGGTGTGAGTTCATGGCTGCATCGGCGTTCCCGGCTAGCGCCTCAGGCTCACGTTTTATCGGCCCAGGCCTGGGGCGGTCCCGGATGACGGCGTTGCGGCGACTTCGGCCGAGAGGTAGTTGAGCACATCGTTGGCGACGATCACGCCGTAGTTGATCGTCCCCAGCCAGCCGGACATGATGATCCCGCAACTCCCGGCGTGGTACAGGCCAGCGACCTGTTCGGGCAAGCCGCGACTGACGGCCAGCCCCTCGAACTTGGTTCCGAAACTGGCCCCTGCGAGGTGGCTGGTGTAGTGCTGAAACGTTCGCGGCGTGGCGGCTTCGGCATGGCAAATCCGATCGCGGCAGTTGGGGACGTACTTTCCCAGTGCATCGAGCGTCGCCTCGACCAGTTCGGCCTTGCTGGCGGCATACGCTTCGTCGTCGAGGTCGGCCCAGTCCTCAAAGCGGGCGTTGGTGCTCGACACGATCAGGTAGCGGGGCTTCGACTCCGGCCGGATGTCGGGATAGTAAAACGAGAACGTACGGCTGGTGATGTCGCGGCTCAACAGCAGATCGGTCTCGAACCGCGGGGCCGTGCTCGAGAAAAGCAGATCGCCCGTGTCACGGTCAATTGCGTCGCCCGGCTTCAGGGCCATGTAGACCTGGGTGCTGGAATTGTTCAGCCGCACGGCGCGGGCGTCATCGATGAACTTCTGGCCGAAGTTTTCTTCGCCAAGAAGGTGAAAAATGGTCGCCCGCAAGTTGGCGTTGGAAACCACGGCTTCGGTCCGGATTTCGCGGCCGTGGACCATGACGCTGTGGACCCGCTGGTCGCGGACGTTGATTCGTTCGGCGTTGCAGCGGATCCGGATGTCGACACCGCTCGCCCGCATCTGCTCTTCCATCGAGCCGACCAGGCCGTCGGTCCCGCCCTCGAACGTATAGACGCCTTTGGACATGAAATTGGAAAAGACGATCCCGTAGGTGATGGCCGGGTCTTCAAGCGTCGAGCCATTGGCGTAGGTGATCGGCTCCATCAGCAGCCGGATCACATCTTCCCGATCGGGAAAAAACCGGTCGAACAGCTGCCGGGTGGTCACGGACTGGTCGTCGTAGAAGTTCATCCCGCGAGCCGTCTGGAAGAACTCCTCGACCGTAGCCGGGGCGATCGCGAACTTGCCGGTCAACAGCTCGGTGAAATGCCGGCGGTCAAAACTGGTCGTGAGCGAAAACATCGGGTTGTCAAAGCGAACGCCCGTGAGCTGGACGATCGAATCGGCGATCCGGTCGTTCCAGTAGCGGCGACAGCTTTTGACCATCCCGTGAGGAAAGCCGTGCAGCGAAATGTCGAAGAGGTGCCCGCCGGGACGCTTGAACCAGGTCGCCAGCCCCCCGAGCTTGTAATGCTGTTCGAGGAGCAGCACCGAACGGCCTTCGCGGGCGAGGACGTTGGCCGCCGTCAGTCCGCCCAGACCGCTGCCAATTACGACCACGTCGTAATGCGATTTCGCTCCGGCGAGAAAATCTTTGGGCATGGTCGTGCTTGTTCAGGGCACCAGCTGCCGCTGGCAGGCAGTCCGTTGTAAACCAATCGAACGAGCCGCTCAACCGCCGCCGGACGCGGATGTTCAGTCCTTCAGGCAGTGCTGGTTGGCCATCGAGATGCCGCTCAACATCGCGCCGATGATGCCGACAAAGCCCTGATCGGTGCCGCAGAGGAACAGGTTTTTCAGGTGGGTTGTGCCATCGAGCTGTTTGTCGGGTGCCCCGTAGACCGCACCGTTGTCGTGCCAGGTGAACCGCTGGATCGTGGTCGGAGTAAACAGGTCGGTGTCGATCACGAACGGGCGGAAGTCGGGCATGAAGCGGACACAGGAGGCCATCGCCCGGTCGTACCAGCGGAGCTTGGCCCGCGCATAATCGTCCGGCGAAAGGGCCTTCCAGCGTTCGTAGCTGGCGATCGCCGTGACCCGGATCAAGCCGTCGGGCAGCTCGCCGTCCGCCACCTTGTAGAGGTAATTGTTCGGGCTGCAAATGACGCCAGTCCGCAGATCGCAAAGTTCCTGCTCCGGCGGCTGCCAGTGAAACCGCGGGCTGTCATTGAAGAAGACGATCGTGCGGTCGAAGCCAATCGATTCCGGTTGCCGGTCGAGCACCGAAATGGCCTCGATAAAGGTCATATTGCCGGCTTGACGGGGATCGGGCTCGCTGCACTGGTCGACCATTCTCAGCGTTTCGATCTGTCCGGCGGAGGAAAGAACCCGCTTGCTGACCAGCAACGTGCCGTTATCGAGCTGCACGCCGGTCGCCCGGTTTCCATCGGTGATAATCCGCTGCACGCCGCTGCGGAGCATCAACTGGCCTCCCAGTCCGCGAAACTTGCGGACGAGGTGTTTGAGGATCAGCCGGACGCCCTTGAACGGCCGGGCAAAGCCCTCCAGGAAGATGCTGCGGAACATGATGCAGAACTGGCCCCAGGCCATGTCGTGCTCGCGGGGATTGCCATACCACATCAGCGGGCAGAGCAGCATTTCGCGCAACATTGGCTCGCGGATGAATTCGGCCAGCCGCTCGCGGGCCGAGATTCCAAACGCGGCCTGGTCGAGATCGTCATAGTCGGTGACGTTTTCCACCAAGCGCCGCAGGTCATCGGCCGAAGCTGGAAACGCAGTCGCAACCGAGTCGAACAGGGTTTCGATTCGGTTGTCGAAATCGAGCCGGACGCCGGGAAAACTGATCGACGAGCCGCGCTGCTCAGCGAGCGCGAAATCTTCCCATTTGAAGCGGAGCTGGCGGAGGATCCGGGAGAGCGGACCTTTTTTCGCTCCCTTGGCCGTGAAGTTCGTGACGGCGTGCAGGCCCACGTCGTAGTCCCGGCGGTTCATCCGGTAAAAGGAGTTCAAGCCACCGATCGTGGTGTGCCGCTCGAGGATGCAGACCCGCTGATCGTAGTGGGCCAGCCGAATCCCCGCAGCCAGCCCGGACATCCCGGCCCCAATGATGATCGTGTCGAACTCCGGGACCGTTTCGGAAACAGCCGAAGGTTGCCCGACAGGCAGTGATTGGCTCATGGCTGAAACCGAACGGGCGAGGAGGCCCCGAAAGAAATCACGGACGCCTGAGCCAACACAGGGCAAGCGACTGGCTTCTGTTCGTGCTCGTGCTCAGTCCCGGTCTGTTGGGACGGTGCTCGTAATCGTACTCCAGGCCGGGAATTCGGGCACGAGCACCAGTTCATTGAGCACGAGCACGAGCCGGGGGGCGCGACGGCCCCGACGAGGGACGCGAATTGGCAGGCGGCGAGGCGCAACGTGGACGTCGACCCGGTTGGCGTCAACCCGCCGCGCCAGCAGTCAGATGGGCCATTCGCGGAGTCAGGTAATCGACCGTGCTCTGCATCGAAGCCAGCTGCGGATAGTCCTCTTCCGGGACCTGGACACGATAGCGCTTCCGCAGTTCCATGACAATGTCGAGGAAGTCCATGCTGTCCAGTTCCATCTGGTCGCGAAATGCACGGCTGTCGTCGAGACCGCTGAGATCCTCGTCGGGAACGATGTCGCCGAGGATGTTGAGGATGGCCTGACGGATGTCGGTTGCGGTCATGGGTTTTTCTCTTGCTCCTGCCAGCAGGACCCACGGGTGGACTGATAAAACGGCGAATTCCTGTGAGCCTGAGGTGCTAGCCGATTGCCTTGGGTGTGAGTTAACAGTTGAGTCAGCGTACTCGGCTAGCGCCTCAGGCTCACTTTTCGCCGTCCAGCCCCCGGGCTTAGCCGGCAAAACGCTGCACGATCAGGGCCGAATTGATGCCCAGCATGCCAAACGAGTTGTTCAGGATCAGGTTGACGCCGCCCGTGTGGCGGGGTTCGTTGAGCACCAGCCCCGGGAGGGCACACTCGGGGTCGAGATCGTCGACGTTGATCGTAGGGTGAACGAGTCCGTCGTCAAACGCGGCAAGATTGCCGGCCAGCTCGATCGAGCCGGCGGCGCCCATCGCATGGCCGATGAAGCTCTTGGCGTTGTTGATGTGAGTCCGCTGGCTGTGCCCGAAGACTGCGCGGACCGCCGCACATTCGAGCGTGTCGCCGTTGCTGGTTCCGGTCGCGTGGGTCGAGACGATGTCGATCTGTTCGGCTTGCAAGCCGGCCCGGTGGAGTGCCTTCTGCATGCACTGGGCCTGCCGCTCGGCGTTGGGCAATACGAA
>JANOFL010000284.1:0-5298 GCA_031405895.1 Planctomycetota bacterium | reverse complement strand
AGTTGAGACATACAGCTGGCAATAGCAGCTCCCGAACTCCAGCACATCCGCTTCCCGGTATTCGCAGGGGCAGAAGATATCCAGATCCGCCTTGGCATCCTCTTGGGCCAGGCGGCAGGGGCAGCACATATACCCGTAACGTTCCTTGTTTTTCAGCAAGGCGTCAAGGAGGAAAATGGTTTTTCCCATATCCCGGTTTATATAGTAGCCCTTGGCTTCATTGATTTTTTGTAATTGCCGATAAAGGTTTTCTGCGTTCATGTTTTCTGCCCCATTCATTCATCAAGTGGTTTTTGGCCTTTGATACAGGGAATCGAGACGTCCAGTATATTATATTAACCCAAGGAGATAGGATCGAAGATTGGTAGCTGCTCCGGTCAGTCCAAGTTTTTTTCTAACCTGCTTGCGATGAAAATCGATAGCGCTTACGGAAATAAAGGACATCGCCGTCTGGGGAACGGTCGTAGGCGGCGTCAAGTATGACGCGACAAGACCATCTCAGCCTTGATCAGTTGGTCCGAGGATCAAACATGGAAACCGTCATGTCGGCTCCCCTATTCGCAGCAAGCATGTTTGTTGGGATGCTGCTGTTCCTGGAGATCGGCCGGCGAATCGGAGCCTATCACCTTGCCAAAGATCCGGAAGGAGCCCGAGTCGGCATCGGTCCGGTGGAAGGCGCCGTTTACGGCCTGCTCAGTCTGCTGGTCGCTTTCACGTTCTCTGGTGCAGCGTCGCGCTTTGATGCGCGGCGTCACTTGATCGTAACTGAGTCCAACGCGATTGGAACCGCCTACTTGCGAATCGACCTGCTGCCGGCCGATGCACAGCCGGCCCTACGGGAGATCTTCCGCAAGTACGTGGACTCCCGGTTGGCCACCTATCGGAAACTGCCCGACGTGGAAGCAGCCATGGCGGAGCATGCCCGTGCAACGAAGCTGCAAGGTGAAATATGGACGCAAGCTGTGAAGGCGACGAAACGCGTCGAATCACCGGCAGCGACGACGCTCGTCCTGTCTTCGCTGAACGACATGATCGACATTACCACGACCCGCACCGTGGCAGCAAAAACGCATCCGCCGTTTGCAATTTTCGCGATGCTCTTTGCCTTCGCCATCGCCAGTTCCGTGTTTGCCGGTTACGGAATGTCCGCAGGCAAGGGCCGCAATTGGATTTTCGTGGTCGGGTACGCGGTGGTGATGGCAGTCGCCGTCTTCGTAATTGTCGATCTGGAGTTCCCGCGTTTCGGGCTGATCCGGATCGATTCCGTTGACCAGCTTTTGGAAGAAGTGCGCGATAGCATGCCTGCTTCTTAGGTAAGTGCCTGCCACGAGCGGAAAGCGAGGAAGGGTATATCATGCCGGATCAGGTCTTCACGGTTCCGTGGTATTTCGACTATGGGGCGACATTCTTGTGGGCCGTGAGCGGCGCAGTCGTGGGGGCCCGTCGTGGCTATGACCTCTCGGGCGTCGCGGCTCTCGCGCTCGTTTCCTCGACCGGTGTGTGGCTGACAGCCGTGCGCCGAGTGTCGGCGTTTAACCGCGGTGGGCGCATGACGCAGTTACGTATCCGAACAGCAGTGACAAAGAGTCAAGTGGAGTCCGGTTTTCGGACCAGCAGGTGCGAACACTCAGGAGGATCGACGGCTATCAGGTCAGGATTGCGCGGAATTCCCACGGCGCGGTACCTCCGACAGAAGGAACTGATGTATAAGCGGTTGCGTCAATGTAGCGACGACTGCATCACACTCTCCCAAGTGGACAAACCCTGAAAAACAAGTTCAATAGCCGTCTTGTCGCCCCGACTGTTTTTCCAAGGAAGCCCTTCGGCGAGTGCGCCGAAGGGCTTTTTCATTGTGAGGACGCGCACGCGATCAGTCGCTCTTGCCCGGCTCGGTCGGCATCGGGAAGCGTTTTTGGAACCATGCTTCCCAGAGCGGTGTCTCGTGGGCGACGGTTCCGGCCGCCTGATCGCCGTAAAGGTAGAAGTTCAGCGCCACCATGATCGCACCGCAGTTGAAGGTGCCCAGGGCGGCGATGCCCGGACCCGGCTTGTCGAGCCGCAGCAAGGCGTCGTTCGGACTCTGGGTGGCGTACTCCACCACGCCGCTGAATGCCGGGACACCCGCGGGCGCTGTGCAACGCTGCCCGACGCTCAAGCCTTTCACTCCCAATGCCGTGGTCAGCGTTTCCCAGGCCTCCGCTTCGGTACACGCGACGGGGGCCATCTTCTGCATGATCGCCGAGCGCTGGCCGCGGAAGTGCGTGAGATAGAGCCGCAGGGTGCGGAAGAAGCCGGGCCAGCCCGATTCGGTGCCTTCCAGCTGGTTGTCCCAGTCGTCAGTGCTGGCGAAGAGGCTGTTCACCACGCGGACGAGGCAGACCCCTCCCGCGCGGGCTTCGACGCTCCACTCGGTCGCAATGGACGGCATTTCGGGCGTCCACCCGGGGGATTCCGCGGCGAACGTCCGGGGTGCATCCCAAACTGTGACGACGGCGCGGGACTCCATGCCCGGACCGAAGTTCATCTTCACCGCGACCGGTTTGCCGTCCTGCTCCTCGAACTCGGTCGGCACGAACCAGGACGAAATCCCCGGCCCGGTGGCAATGGCCTGCCAGACTTCCTCCGGCGTGCCGGGGACCTCGACTTCGACCTGGATGGAACGGCGTCCGGAGGCTTCTTTCTTTACGCTCATGATGGCTCCCTGGAGCTGGATTTCTGCGGCAGAGGGTGTGCCACGACCACCAGGCGATGCGCGCGGCCGCCAGGGGCGGAAGGATCGTGATACTTCGACACGAGTTTCGTGATGGTCTCGGTGAGTTCGTTGCTGAAAGCCGCCCGGTCCTTCGCCGACCGGAAGCGAATCTCGGTGTCCACCGCCAGGGTCGCCAGGCGATTCGCCGCCTCTTTCGCACGACGAACGAGGTCGCCCACTTCGCGGACGACGCGAGCGCCCAAAGCAATGAGATAGCTCGCGGACAGCCGATCAATTTCACGATCCGGATCAACGGCGACCGGACCCAAGGCGCTCGGCGAGACTACATAGGAAGCAGCCGTCGCCACGAGCAGCCGTTCCGTCAGCCCGCCCCACTTGCGTTCCTGGGCCAGCCGCACCAGCCCGTGCGTCTCCAGCGTGTTCAGATGGTAGTTGACCTTCTGCCGTGTCAAGCCGACCCGCGTAGCCAACGTCGCCGCCGAGGCGGGCGCGACGAGCTCGGAAAGGAGTCGACTACGCATGGGCCCCAAGGCCACTACGGCCGCTGCTGGATCATCGATGACTTGAATATCGAGCATGAGAAGAGGTTAGCTTGACAAGGTTTGTTGTCAAGCAGGGACCAGGGCGTTTCCTGGTGTAAGTCTCGAATTGCAGGAGCCCAATGAAGATGGACAAAGCGGGAGCTTTGTCCCCACGGTCAGCTACGGCACCCAGCCGGGCAGGGCGGCGGCTTGTTTGAGCCATGAAGTCAGCTGGGCTTCGTCGAGCTGGTCAGTTTCGTAAACGTCGAGCCAGCGGCATTCTTTGCTCTTGAGCGTGCCGCCGGGAGGGATGGGGTGGAGGGAGAGGCCGCTGAAGAACGATAGTTTGACGTACTTCGCCAGGCAATGAATGGCGAGGAACCAGCCCTGGCCCTCGATCCTATACAAGGGCGAATTCCAGCGAACGGCCTTGCTGACTTTGGGGACGGCCCGGCCGACCAGTTCGTCGATGCGCTTGCCAATCGCACTTTTCCAGCCGGGCATCGCGGCGATGTAGGCCTGCACCGGTGCGTCGCCGTCGGCTCTGGCGATCTGCGGATTGCCGCCCGAGAGGAGCACGACGCCGTCCCTGTTTTTCCGAAGTTTTATCAGCCCGGGTTTTCTGGCGGCCCGGACCGGTTGCCGCGATGGGACGGCTCTGGTGGACCGCCCTGCAGGCTCGGATGGTTTGGACTTTGACAGAACATTCCTGGCTGCTGCGGCTTTGACGAGAAGCTGGAATGCGCGGGCATTGACCGACTCGCCTTCGTGGATGTCGATCGCGCGGCGGGTGTTGCCAGCAAGGCTGGAATTGAAGAGACGCAAGGGGTCGGGGAGGCTGGCTCCATGGGCAAACGTGAGCTTCACGACCTGCTTGTAGGCTTCGCCAGTGCAGATGATCCCGTGGTGGGACCAGACCGGAGTGCCCCGCCATTTGACGTCTTCGGTGATGGTGGGCACAGCGGCAAGGATCAGCTTTCGCATCCGCGCGAGGGCTGCGCCCCGCCAGTCGTCAAGATCGCGGATCCGCTGATCAATCCGCCGAGAGGCGGAGGCCGTTTTGGATGCGCGACGGACTGGTTTCCTGGCGGCCGGTTGGGCTTTTTTTCGAGCCATTCAGTTTGCTCCTGACATGCGACCTTTCCGACACAAGAAATATAGACTCCCTGCGATCAAAAATAAGTGGTTTCGGCGAGCGGCAGGGCATCAGCCGACCGTGTTTAATTTCGGACACGAAGGGCTGACGCCCTGCCGCTGGCCAAGATCAAGAATGGCCGCGCCAAGTATGGCCGCCCTGGCCGTCCCGCTTGACCGGAGGCCCCGTCGCGCCCATACTTGCATCATGACACAAATACGCAAGTTAGTCCGGCCCCGGTCGCCGCGCCAGGCCGCCCGCAGTCGTGGACCGGTTGACCGGCTGCTCGACCCGGGGCTTTTCAAGTCGTTCTCCGACCCCACGCGCGTTTCGCTGCTGGCCTGCATCGCCAAGTGTGGCCGTGACTGTTCGGTTGGCGAGGTCGCCGAATGTTGCTCGGTGGATCTGTCGGTGGTGTCGCGACATCTGGCCCAGCTCGCCCGCAGCGGTGTGCTGGAGGCAAGGAAAGAGGGCCGGACGGTCTTTTACCGGGTCCGGTATGCCGAACTCTGCCAGTCATTGCGGAGCCTTGCGGACGCGCTCGAAGAGTGTTGCCCAAACCAGGGAGGTGCCTGCGATGCCGGCTGCTGCTGATCGACTGAAGGTGCTGTTTCTTTGCACGGGCAACTCCTGCCGGAGCCAGATGGCGGAAGGTTGGGCCAGAGCCTTGCGGGCCGGCGTGATTGACGCCAGTTCGGCTGGAACCGCGCCGCATGGACTCAACCCGCTGGCCGTCCGCGCGATGGCCGAATCCGGCGTCGATATTTCCGGGCATCATGCCAAACACATCGACTCCCTGCGCGACGCCCCGCCCGATGTCATCGTGACGGTCTGCGACTCTGCGCATGAAACCTGCCCGGTGCTGCCTGGTTCGCCGCGGGTGGTCCATGTCGGGTTCGACGATCCGCCCCGGCTGGCTGCAGGTGCGG
>JANOFL010000276.1:0-10810 GCA_031405895.1 Planctomycetota bacterium | reverse complement strand
CGGGATCATCGGCCCGAACGGTGCCGGCAAAACCACGCTCTTCCGCATGCTGACCGGCCAGGAACAGCCCGATAGCGGAGTCTTGCGGATCGGCGAGACGGTTGAACTGGGCTACGTCGACCAGAGCCGCGATTCGCTCGATCCCAAAGCCACGGTTTTCGAGGAGATTTCCGGCGGCAATGAACTGCTCGACCTTGGCAAGCGCAAAGTCAACGCCCGGGCCTACGTCTCGCGGTTCAACTTCCGCGGCTCCGACCAGGAAAAGAAAGTCGGCACGCTCTCGGGCGGCGAGCGGAACCGGGTCCACCTCGCCAAGCTGCTTCGCCGCGGTTCCAACGTCCTGCTCCTCGACGAACCGACCAACGACCTCGACGTCGACACGCTGCGGGCATTGGAGGAGGCGATTCAGAGCTATGCTGGATGCGTCGTCGTCACGAGCCACGACCGCTGGTTCCTCGACCGGCTCGCGACCCATATCCTTGCCTTCGAGGGGGACGGTTACGTCCACTGGTGCGAAGGCAATTTCCAGACCTACGAAGAACAGCGCCGCCAGCGGCTCGGGATCAGCGACGACGAACCCCGCCGGTTCCGGTACAAGAAACTGATGGCGTAACGCCTGTTCAGAACGCGTTCCCCGCCGTGGCAACCCGTGGCAACCAGGAACGGAAATCAGCGCTGGTTGACTTGCAACTTCCTTTCTCGCCTCCGACGTTAATGCGGTCAACAATGTCAATGATGTCAATGACGTCTGTTCCCCGCTCTGGCTGGACAATGTCGACGAGAACTACAATTCAGGCATCATTCCACAAAACGGTACAGGAAAAATTTTCATGACGATTGTTCGCAGCGGTACCACCGACAAGTATTCCGAAAACTGGTCCAAGGCCTTTGGCAGCGTCGGCCCTGACAAAAAGAAATCCAGCGCAAAGCCTTCCGTGATCGCCAAGTCCGCCAAGGCTGACCAGTTCGCCGCCAAACTCGTCGCCCAAGCCCGCGCCGATGCCGCCGCGAAGAAAGCAAAAAAACCGGGCAAGAAAAAAGCCTGAACAGCCGTTCTTGAACAGGCTGGCACAACATGACCAACCTCGCGGGCGGATTGCCCCCATCCAGCGCCGCTCTGTTGCGTGCCGCGGAAACCAGCCCCCAGGCCGCCCTGTTTCAGCGCGCCTTCGCGGCTGCGTTGCCGCTCGACGGGTTCCTGCAACAACACGGTTCCGACAACGACCGCCGCCGCTGGCACCAAAACCTCGAACGCACCGTCTTGACCGCGGAACAGGAACAGACGCTCGGCCGCAACATCCGCCGGATGCCGGTCCTCTGCATGGCGGCGGCGTGGTGCGGCGACTGCGCCCGACAGTGTCCGGCGATCTGGAAGCTGGCCGCCGCGACGCCGCTGGCCGAGATGCGACTGATCGACCGCGACACATTGCCCGAACTCGCGGCCGAACTGCAGGTCTGCGGCGCGCCACGCGTTCCGCAAACCGTCTGGCTGAATGAAGACCTGGAACCCGTCGTTCGCGGCGTCGACAAAACCCTTTCGCAATACCGCGAACAGGCGGCCCGGATGGCGGGGGCAAGCTGCTCGACCGGGATCGTGATCCCTGGTGACACCCGCGCGGCGCTGATGGTGAACGACTGGTTCCAGCACTTTGAGCTGGCCCAGCTGATCCTGCTGACTTCGTCGCGGCTGATGGAACGGCATGGCATGCAGCCCTGGCAAGCCGAACCGTCGGGGTCTGCGCCCCTTCCGGGACAGGGGTCTGACGCCAATTTGCAGAGTCTTCGGAGCGAATTGGGGTCTGACCCCCTTTCTGGACCGGGGCCTGACCCCCTTCCGGGACGGTTCGGGGACAAGCCCTCATGAAACGTGCCCTCGTCACCGGCGCGACGGGTTTTCTCGGCCGCCACCTGGTCCGGCTGCTGGCCGAGCACGGCTACACGGTCCGCGGCCTTGTCCGGCGGCGCGACGAAGCCCTTGCGGCGAGCGGCGTCGAGCTGGTCCACGGCGACCTGCGCGGGATCGAAGCCGTCCGCGAAGCCTGCCGCGAGATCGATGTCGTCTTTCATGTCGCCAGCGTCTCCGGCCTCTGGGGCAGCTGGAAACACTTTCACGGCAACAACGTCATCTCGACCCGGAACGTGATCCAGGCGGTGCAGGAGAACGGCGTCAAAAAGCTCGTCTACACCAGCAGTCCGAGCGTCATCTTCACCGGCGAGCACCAGATCAACATCGACGAAACGGCTCCCTACGCGACCCGGTTCCTCGCCAGCTATCCGCGCTCCAAGGCAATGGCCGAGCAGCAGGTCCTGCAAGCCAACGACGGCGACCGCCTGATGACCTGTGCCCTGCGCCCGCATCTGATCTGGGGTCCGGGGGACCGGCACCTGATCCCGCGGCTGCTCGCCCGCGCCCGCGCCGGCCAGCTGCGCCGTGTTGGCGACGGCACCAATCAGGTCGACAACATCCATGTCGTCAATGCAGCTCTCGCACACATTCAGGCCGCCGAGTCGCTGTCGTCCGGCTCACCGGTCTGCGGGCGGGCCTACTTTCTTTCGCAGAACGAGCCGGTCAACTGCTGGGGCTGGATCAACGAGCTGCTCCAGCTCGCCGGCCTGCCCCGTGTCCGCCAGTCGATCTCGTACTTCTGGGCTTACCGCCTCGGTTATGCCCTCGAGTGTTACCACGAGATGTTCGACATCGACCGCGAGCCCCGCATGACCCGCTTCCTCGCCGCCCAGCTCGCCAAGTCCCACTACTTCGACATCAGCCGCGCCCAACGCGACTTCGGCTACCGCCCCGTCGTCTCCATCGACCAGGGCATGAAACAGCTTGACGGAACGCTGGGCCAGGACTGAGCTGGGCTGACAAAAACTGAGCCTGAGGCGCTAGCCGATTCCTTCGGGTGCGAGCTAATGGTTGAATCAGCGTACTCGGCTAGCGCCTCAGGCTCACATTACCTCCGGATCCAGGTCATTCTTCTTTGGCCGCCCGCGACATGAGGTAGAGCATCTCCTGGCAGATCTGTGCTGAGCGTTGGTCGTAGGTGGCGGATTCGGAATCGGTGTCGTCGGAGGTTTTGGGGTCTTCGTAGGGGAGCGGGAGGCGGAGGTCGCTGCCAGTGACTGTGGGGCAGGCTTCGTCGGCGCTGGTGCAGGCGAAAATGGCGCAGAACTGGCCCGTGGGGTTGGGCGCGCTGGCGTACTGCTTGGAGAAACAGGCCAGCAAGGGGCTGTCGCCTTCACCTACCAGATAAACAGGATTGTCGCTGGAAGAGAGCGCGGCGGTGACCGTCAGCCCGGCCCGTTCGAGCGCAGCAACGGCGCGGGGGTTGAAGGCGGTGGCTTCGGTCCCGCCCGAGAAAGTGCGAACGTAATCGAGGCCGTGACGCCGCGCGGCAACGGCGGACCAGACCTGGGCCAGCTGGCTGCGACGCGAGTTGTGGGTGCAGATAAAGACCAGTCGGGCTTCGCGCTTTTCGTCCCGGCACAGCCGGATGTAGCGGGCGATGGCTTCGAGCGACTCGCGGCGGGCCGGTTCGATCTGGTCGAACTCGGCCGAACGCTCGTCGAGATAGCCGCTGAGGTCGGCCGCAGGCTGGACGTCGCTTACGAGTGCGGATTCGGGTTGAAAGGCTGTCCACCCGGTCATGAGCCAAAAGAGAACCACGGTCACGTGTCACCACCGTCTTCAACAGGGAATGGGCATCGGAGATCGCCTCGAACCCGAGTATACCCACCGGGAAACGCCGGAAACACAAAGCCGGTGTTTTGCTGCGCCGAGGCCAGGCTGGCTCGGGAGTGGGCGAAGAGACGAAGGTCTGGTTGCCCCATTCGGGGGAAGACAAACCTCGCTAGAATCTTCGAACCGCCGGGTCAGACTCCGACGTCTCCTCTGGCCGTTCACATCCACGAAAACATGCCGAAAAAGACCATTGCTGATCTCGACGTCGGGGACAAGAAAGTCCTGATGCGGGTCGATTTCAACGTCCCGCTCGATGATGACGGGCGGATCACAGACGACCGGCGGATCGAGATGGCGCTGCCCTCGATCCGGAGCGTGCTCGACCGGGGCGGCAGCGTGATCCTGATGTCGCACCTCGGCCGCCCGGATGGGGCACCCGATCCGGCCTACAGCCTTGCCCCGGTGGCCAAAAGGCTGGCCGAACTGCTGGGGAGGGCAGTCGATTTTGCGGCCGACACAGTTGGGCCGGAGGCCCAGACCAAGTCGGCGGCGCTGAAGCCGGGCGGCGTACTGCTGCTGGAGAACGTCCGCTTCAACGCGGGTGAGAAGAAAGGCGAACCGGCCTACGCGGGGGCGCTGGCCGCGATGGGCGATGTTTACTGCAACGATGCCTTTGGGACCTGCCATCGCAAGGATGGTTCGATGTACGCCGTGCCCCTGGCGATGGCGGGCAAGCCGCGGGTCGCCGGCTTGCTGGTCGAGAAGGAGATCCGCTACCTGAGCGACGTGATCCGGCGGCCCGAACGGCCCTTCATCGCAATCCTCGGCGGTGCCAAAGTTTCGGACAAAATCAACGTGATCGAGAATCTGCTCAAGGTCTGCGACGCCGTCCTGATCGGCGGGGCGATGGCCTATACCTTCTCGATGGCCCGCGGCGGCAAGACCGGCGACAGTCTGGTCGAGAAAGACAATCTCGACCTCGCCCGCGAACTGCTGGCCCGCGGCGGCAACAGGCTGCACTTGCCGGTCGACGACCATTGTGGGGACAAGTTCACGGCTGACTGTAACAAACTGGTTGTTCCGGCCGGGCAGATTCCGGACGGCTACATGGGGCTCGACATCGGGCCGCAGACGGCCCGGAACTTCGCCAGCCAGGTTGCTTCGGCGAAAACTGTGGTTTGGAACGGCCCGATGGGGGTCTTCGAGATGCCGCCCTTTGATGCGGGAACACGGGCCGTGGCTCAGGCCATCGCCGACAACAGCTCCGCCACCAGCATCATCGGCGGCGGTGACAGCGCGGCGGCCATCGCCCAGTTCGGTTTCGAGGACCGCGTGACCCACATCAGCACGGGCGGAGGCGCGAGCCTGGAAATGCTCGAAGGCAAACCCTTCGCGGCCGTCGACCTGCTGGATGAAGCTTGAGCCGCCAGGCAGCCTGGTTCGCGCAAGAGTCATTCACGGTGCCGCTGTCGAGAACGCGCAGATTTGAGATTTGAGATTTGAGATTTGAGATTTGAGATTTGAGATTTGAGATTTGAGATTTGAGATTTGAGATTTGAGATTGTAACCCCAGCGGCAATCCGTTTTTTGATCGCACCGCGTTTCGTTTTCCACCGATGAACACCCCACACCGTTGGCAAGGCGTCCTCCCTGCCGCGACGACCCAGTTCCAGCCCGACCAGTCGCTCGACATTCCGGCGACGTTGAGGCACCTCGACGTCATGCTCGACGCGGGTGTGCACGGCATGATCATGCTCGGCACAGTCGGCGAAAACTGCTCGCTGGAGTACAACGAAAAGCTCGAGCTGCTGCGGGCGGTCGTGGCCCACATCGGCGGACGGGTGCCCGTGCTCTCGGGAGTCGCCGAGTACACCACGGCGCTGGCCTGCCGATTCGCCGCCGACTGCGAGCGGATCGGGCTGGACGGGCTGATGGTCCTGCCGGGGATGGTCTACTGCTCGGATCCGCGCGAGACGATGGTTCACTTCCGGTCGGTCGCCAGGGCCAGCGGCTTGCCGATCATGATCTACAACAATCCGGTCTCTTACAAAGTCGACCTGCGGCCGGAACATTTTGCCGAACTGGCCGACGAACCGAAGTTCGTGGCGATCAAGGAATCGAGCGAAGACGTCCGCCGGATCACCGACCTCTACAATGTCTGCGGCGAACGCTACCTGCTCTTTTGTGGCGTCGATGACCTGGTGCTGGAAAGCCTGGTGCTCGGTGCCGTCGGCTGGATCAGCGGGCTGGTCAACGCTTTCCCGGCCGAGAACCGGCTGCTCTGGGACCTCGCCACGGCCGGGCGCTGGGAAGAAGCCCGGGCGGTCTATCGCTGGTACACCCCGCTGTTGCACCTCGACACGCACGTCAAGCTGGTCCAGTACATCAAGCTTGCCGTCCAGGAATGCGGCTATGGTACCGAACTGACCCGGGCCCCGCGCCTGCCGCTGGTCGGCGAGGAGCGCGCGCGCGTCCTGAAGATCATCCGCGACGGCATCCGGTCCCGGCCAAAACCCGGGAACTGAGTGGAAACGCCGAATTCTGAGTTTTGAATTGAGAATTGAGAATTATCAATTGAGGAGTCTGAAATCTGAAATCTGAAATCTGAAATCTGAAATCTGAGATTTGAGATTTGAGATTTGAGATTTGAGATTTGAGATTTGAGATTTGAGATTTGAGATTTGAGAAACGTTCATACAGTTTCTGGCAATGCATGCGAGAAACTCAATCCCGTTCAACCTCTGAGTTTCATGCTCCACCAGATCCTGTTCCGCGACACATGGTCTCCCTCGGCTTCCCAAGGCGATTTTCATGCCTGGAATCCGGCCGCGGGCGAAGCGTTGCCCGAGCGTTTTCCAGTCAGCCGGCGTGACGACCTGGAACGGTTGCTGAAGGCCTCGGCCGGGGCGGCAGTTGAACTTCGCAACGCACCGCCGGAGCGGCTCGCGGCATTCCTCGACGACTACGCCAGCCGACTCGACGCGGACGCATCGGCGATCAGCGAGTTGGCCTCGCGCGAGACCGGCTTGCCGGTCACTCCCCGGCTCAAGGACGTTGAACTGGTCCGGACGACGAACCAGCTGCGGCAGGCCGCGGCGGCCGCCCGCGATGGCTCGTGGGCCATGCCAACGATCGATTCCAAACTCAACATCCGCAGCCACCTCGCGGCCATCGGCCCGGTCTGGTGCATCGGCCCGAACAATTTTCCGCTGGCCTACAACGGCATCTGCGGCGGCGACTTCGCGGCGGCCATTGCAGCGGGGAACCCGGTGATCGCCAAAGCCCACCCCTGTCACCCGGCGACGACGGCCTTGATTGCCCGACACGCCCTCGCGGCTTCCCAGGCAGCCGGTTTGCCGGCCGGCACGGTGCAGCTCTTTTTCCAGTGCAGTCCCGAAGACGGTCTCTGGATGGCGGCCGACCCGCGGCTCGGCGCGATCGGCTTCACCGGCGGCCGGCACTCAGGGCTTGCGTTCAAGGCCGCGGCCGACGCCGTGGGCAAACCGGTCTACGTTGAAATGAGCAGCATCAACCCGGTGGTGATCCTGCCGGGGGCATTGGCCGAACGGTTCGACGACATCGTCGGCCAGTTCTGTACCAGTTGCCTGATGGCGGCCGGCCAGTTCTGCACCAACCCTGGGCTGGTGATCCTGCCAGCGGGAGAAGCGGGCGAACGTTTTATCACCGCGGTCCGCGACAAGTTCGCGGCGGCGTCGGCCGGAACGCTTCTTTCAACCGGCGTGCGTGATAGCCTGGTAGCCGGCATCCAGAAGCTGCTCGCAGCCGGAGCGGAATTGCTGGTGGGCGGCAATGCCGAACCCGGTCCGCGGTTCGCGTTTCAGAACACACTGCTGCGGATCAACGGCGCGCAGTTTCTGGCCAAGCCCGAAGCCTTCCAGACCGAGGTCTTCGGTGCCGCGTCGTTGATGGTCGTCGCCGAATCCATTGCAGAAACTGCGAACATAGTCGCCAGGCTCGACGGCAACCTGACCGGTTCAATCTACTGGAGCCAGCAGGGCACGGACGACCTGGCGTGCGCGACGATCAGCGCCGCTCTTCGACCGCGCGTGGGCCGGCTGCTGCATGACAAGATGCCGACCGGGGTCGCCGTGTCAGCCGCCATGAACCATGGCGGCCCTTTCCCGGCCACCGGCCATCCCGGCTTCACCGCCGTCGGCTTCCCCGCCACGATCCGCCGTTTCGCCGCGCTCCACTGCTACGATGCCTGCCGCGAGACAACGCTGCCTTCACCGCTCCGCGACCGGAATCCTGACGGAAAGCTGTTGCGATTGATTGACGGGACATGGACAACGATTGATGTCGGTCACCCTTGAACCTCGTAGGCGAGCGGTCCCGGCGCGCCGGGATCAGCCCTCCGTGTCGAGTGGATGACAGCTGATGTCGGACATTCCTGAACCGGCTACGGGCCGTCGAACTTGCTGAAAACAGTATTGGATCAAGTGCAGCCGTTTCCCCGCCAGATCGAAGTCATCGACTCGCACACGGGCGGCGAGCCGACGCGCGTGGTGGTGTCAGGGGGGCCGGAGCTGGGAACCGGGACGGCGCTGGAGCGGCGGGAGCGGTTTCGGGAAGAGTTAGATGCCTGGCGGCAAGGACTGATTCATGAGCCGCGAGGCAATTCGGTCCTCGTGGGCGCGTTGCTGCTGGAGCCGAGCTTGCCCGATTGCGCCGCAGCGGTGATCTACTTCAACAACGGCAGCTACCTCGGGATGTGCGGGCACGGCACGATCGGACTCGGCGTGACGATGCACCACCTCGGCCGAGTCGGAATCGGCGTCCACCGGCTTGAAACGCCGGTCGGTGTGGTGCAAATCACGTTGCATGATGCGAACACGGTGTCGGTTGAAAACGTTCCGGCCTGGCGGCATCGCACGAGCGTTCCGGTCGAAGTGCCGGGGCTTGGCCGCGTGACGGGTGACATCGCGTGGGGCGGGAACTGGTTTTTTCTGGTTCGTGAATTGCCGGTGCCGCTGGGAGAAATCAGCCCGGCTGCGGCCCCGCGACTGCTTGGTTTGACCAACGCCATCCGGGCGGCGCTGTGGCAAGCCGGAATCACGGGGCCGGGCGGCGAAGAGCTGGATCACATTGAGCTGTTTGGGCCGCCGGGGAATCTGGTGGCCGACAGCCGGAATTTCGTGCTCTGTCCAGGCGGGGCGTGGGACCGGTCGCCTTGCGGGACCGGGACGAGTGCCAAGCTCGCCTGTCTCGCCGCCGACGGAAAACTCAAGCCAGGCGAGACCTGGCGGCAGGCGAGCACCACGGGCAGTATCTTTGAATGCCACTATCGAGCTGCGGGCGACCGGATCGTGCCAGTGCTCAAGGGGAGCGCCTGGATCACTGCGAAGGCGACGTTGAACTTTGACCCGGACGATCCGTTCCGGTGGGGTATCGGAATATGAGCCAGGCCGGAAACCGTCCCGAGAAGGGGTCAGACCCCAAATCGCTCCGGGGACTGCGCGAATTGGCGTCAGACCCCGCCGGTTCCCGGCCCGGCTCAGTGAGCGGAAGAGGCGACCCGGTCGTTGTGATTGGCGGCGGGGTGATCGGGGCACTGAGCGCCTGGTACCTGACCGAAGCCGGCCACGCGGTCACCATCGTCGACAAGGCCCGCTTCGCCGGGGCCTGTTCGCATGGCAACTGCGGCTACATCAGCCCGTCGCATGTCTTGCCGCTGACGGCACCGGGGGCAATCGCCAGCTCGCTCAAGTCGATGTTGCGCGGGCCATCGAAATCGCCGTTCTACATTCGCCCGCGGCTGAATCTCGACTTGTGGCGCTGGCTCTGGCGGTTCGCCCGCCGCTGTAACGAACGCGACATGCTGGCTGCCGCCGAAACGCTCAACGCCTTGCTCAAGTCCTCGGCCCAGCTCTATGAAGACCTGATCGCGCGGGAACAGCTGCAATGCGAATGGGAAAAGAAGGGTCTGATCTTCGTCTACCAGACGAAAAAGGAATGGGAGCACTACGCGGAGATCAACCGGTTTACAGCCGAGCGGTTTGGCATGTCGGCCGAACCGTGGGACAGCAAGACGCTCGAAGCGCGTGAGCCGGCCCTCAAACCCGGCCTCGCGGGCGGCTGGTTCTTCGATGTCGACAGCCACTTGCGGCCCGACAAGCTGATGTCCGAGCTGCGGCGCAAACTGGAAGCCCGCGGTGTGCGGATCGTCGAACAGTGCACGGTCGTGGGTTTCGTCAGCGAAAACGGCCGGGCGCGCGCCGTCAGCACCAGCACGGGAGAAATCGCCGGCAGCCAGTTCGTCGTCGCGGCTGGCGCGTTGACGCCGTTTCTGAACAAGGCCCTCGGTTGCCGGATTCCGATCCAGCCCGGCAAGGGCTACTCGCTGACCATGCCCCGGCCAGCAATCTGCCCGACCTACCCGATGATCTTTGAAGAGCACCGCGTCGCGATCACGCCGATGAAGTCGGCCTACCGGATCGGCTCGACGATGGAGTTCGCCGGCTATGACACGTCGATCAACCCGCGGCGGCTCAAGCTGCTTACGACCGGGGCGAGCGTCTACCTGCGCGAGCCGACCGCCGCGCCGGTGATCGAAACGTGGTACGGCTGGCGGCCAATGACATGGGACAGCCTGCCCTACATCGACCGGATTCCCGCGATCAGTAACGGCTGGATCGCCGCCGGCCACAACATGCTCGGGCTCAGCCTCGGCGCGGTGACTGGTAAACTGATTGCCGAGCTGGCCAGCGTCGAGAAGCCGCACCTCGAACTGAAACCGCTCTCGGTGTCGCGAGCGGGTTGACGAGTGTAGAGCAATTGTCCCAATTGCTCCCGCGCAACAACCGGCCTTTGGCCGGCTCAGCCCTCGCGGTTCCGGTATCGATTGGCCGGTGAGCAATTGGGACAATTGCTCTACGTTCGGGCTCAGCCTCGGCGCGGTGACTGGTAAACTGATTGCCGAACTGGCCAGCGGCGAGAAACCGCACCTCGAACTGAAACCGCTGTCGGTGCCGCGAGCGGGTTGACGAGTGTAGAGCAATTGTCCCAATTGCCCCCGCGCAACAACCGGCCTTGGGCCGGCTCAGCCCACGCGGTTCCGGGATCGATTGGCCGGTGAGCAATTGGGACAATTGCTCTACAACATGGCAA
>JANOFL010000226.1:0-9278 GCA_031405895.1 Planctomycetota bacterium | reverse complement strand
AGCCTGAGGCGCTAGCCGATTCACTCGGGAGTGAGTTAACGGTTGAATTAGCGTCCTCGGCTAGCGCCTCAGGCTCACTTTTTATCATCCCAGGCTGAACGCCTGTCCCACGGAAAGGCCAAGGTCGCAGGATGGAGCCGCAAGTCATTCCGATTCGGGCAGGCGGTCGAAAAGCGGGCTGCCAGCTGGAAATCGTCATTCCGCTCTGGAATGAGGAAACGCTGCTTCGCCAGCTTCACGCGCGCGTGGCGGCGGCTTGTCGGAGAACGGGGTTAGACTGGCGGGCGATTTATGTCGATGACGGCAGCACGGACCGGACGGCGGGATTGCTGCGGGAACTGATTGGCGAAGGCGAACCGGTCCGGCTGATCCGGCTCTCAAGAAATTTTGGCCAGGCGGCGGCGATCCAGGCCGGGCTGCGGGAAGCCGAGGCGGATGCCGTGATTCTGATGGACGGCGACCTGCAGGACCCCCCCGAGCTGATCCCGCAGCTGGTGACGAAATGGAAAGCCGGGGCCGAAGTCGTCATCGCGCGGCGGAGACAGAGGCAAGACAACGGCCTGATCCGCACGCTCCTGATTCGCGGCTTTCACCGTTTCTTTCGCCAGCTCTCCGATCTCGACATTCCCGCCAACTGCGGAACCTTTTCACTGATGGACGCGCGGGTTGTGCGGACGATCCGCGAACTGCCGGAAGCCGACCGGTTCTTCCCCGGGTTACGGGCCTGGGTCGGCTTTCGCCAGGCGTTTGTCGATCACGACCGGCCCGGGCGACCGGATGGCTCGCCACGGCAGAGCATGGGGCGATTGGCGCGTTATGCTGCCGACGCGATCTACGGCTACTCGCGAAAGCCAGTCGGCTGGATGTATCTTTCCGCCTGGTCGACTGCCTTGTTCAGCTGCGCGGCGTCGGCTACCGGAACCTGCATGTGGTGGAGCGGTGGATCGCCAGTTGGTGCGGTTGCCGGGTTGGTTGCCGGGATCATGGGGAGCCTGCTGGCGATGCAGATGCTCGCCACGGCCTGGCTGGCCGGAATGCTGTGCCGGGTGATGGAACAATCGCGGCAGCGGCCGCACTATCTCGTCGCCGAGCGAATCGAACAGGATCGGGCGGCGGGTGACGATTCCATCCGCCGGGCCGCCTGACGTGATGGCCCCGGTCGAACACGAAGTCGAGCGATTGGCCGAGGGATGAAGGGCCCATGCCGTGGACTTTGAATGCGGGCGGCAATGGACGCTGGGCCAGCCGTTCGTTTGCCTTGCTCTGGGCCGGGCTGCTCGGTCTGTACGCAGTGGCACTCAACCAGCTGCTTTACCAGCAACAGGAGCCGCTTTTCGACGCGATCTCCTATCTGGAGCGCATGCACCGGGTGATGAGCCTTGCGCGGCGCGATGGCTTCGCGGCGGGATGGCATGAAGCGACGCATCACACGACGGTCACATTGCCCTACCTGTTGGCTCTGCCGCTGGCGAACTGGCTGGAGCCGGCCCGCTGGATCGGGATTGTCATTCAAACGGCGGGCCTGGCTTTCTTCCTGCTGGTGTTCGACCGTGTGCTCGGTGCATTTGGCATCCTGCACTGCGGGTCGCGGATCGTGGGGCTGGTTTCAATCGGTTTGCTCGCCGCGTTGCAGTTTCCCAACGGCGGTCTGAGCGACTTCCGGATGGACTTGCCGTTGATGCTGGGTTACGGCGCGACCGTGGGGAGTCTTTCGGTGAGTCTCCGTTCCGGATTGAAGCGGGACTGGCTGGCAACCGGACTGTGCGGGGCGGCATGTGCACTCGTTCGCGCCACGGCACCGGTCTATGTCCTGCTGGCGACCGGGCCAGTTGTGCTGGCGCATCTGGTACGCGCCAGCCCAAGCCGACGCTGGACCATCCTTGCCGGGTCGTCGATCGCCGCGTTTTTCGCGGTGCTGGCGGCGGGCTGGTTCTATTTCATCAATGCCGGGTATCTGCAGTTCTACTACACCGTCTGGAACACGGACGCCAACGCCCGGCTGCCGTGGAGCGAAGCGCTGGGGCACATCAAGCTCTGCGGGCGGCAGCTGGGCTGGGCGTGGCTGGGGGGCCTGGCAGCGATTGGCTGTCTGGCGCGGTTCTGGAACGTCACGCCGTTTCGTGTCAGGCCGGCGGCAGAAAGCCAACCAGTCAACACCACGGATCATTTTCCGCGAGACTGGCTGCCTGAATTCGCGTGGTTTGCGCTGGTTCCGCTTGGAATGTTAATCGGACTGCGGGCCGGGCTGAATCCTTTTGTGTCGATGCCGGCCGCAATCGCTGCGGCGATGGCTTGTGGAACGCTGCTGGGTCATTTTCACCAGCGGCTGCCAGCGCACCGGGCCAGAATCGTGGTTGGCGTGACCATGCTGTTCGTGCTGGTAGCGCTGGGCAAGGGCTGGTGGAAACACGCCTGCCCCAATCATCGTCAGATGCCGGAACATCGCGCGGTGGTTGCGGCGATCATCGAAGACGCGTGGGGCCACGGCCTGGGACATGTCCGTTTTGCCAGCCTGCAGACCTGCGACCTGCAAACGGAGAGTCTCTGGAACTGCATTCTGTTCGATGTGCCGGAGGCGAGCTTCGAGGGTAACGAGGCATTTGTCCACGGCATCCGGCTCGAGCCGGACCGGCTCTTTTTCCGGCCATCGCAAGTCGACTGGGATTCTGTTCCGGGCTCATACGACGAGGCTCGCTGTCGGTGGCTGGTCGGACAATGCCACGACCGGATCGGCTACCTGATCGTTCCGGACGCGGAGAGCGTGACCGCGCTGGAAAGGGCCGCGGGAAAGGACGTGGTGAATCGCCATGTCGGACGGCTGGCAGAACTGATTGTCAAGAGCGGTCGCTGGTCGAAAGTCGCCGGGTTTCGATGCGCTGACAACGGACGTGGATACGGGCTGTTTCGTTGCAATGATGGCCTGAAACTTCGTTGAGCCGGAGCTGTCTCCGCGCCGACTATCCAGACGCCGTCGCCGACGACTTGCCGTTCAACCGCTAGAATGACGTCCATCGTTTCAGGCGCAGCACCCACTCCCGAAAGACAACGACGCAACATGACCGGCACGCTTGGCACACGTCGGCAGTTTTGTGGACAGGCGGGACGGCTGGCGGCTGGCATGACGCTGACTGGCGGTTTCGCCGCCAGTGGCAGTCCGGCCGTGGCGGCGCTTGCACGTCATCAACCTGTCGCGGCCGAGCCACCTTTCCGGCTTTCACTGGCCCAGTGGTCGCTGCACCGGATGCTGGGCGATGGAAAGCTCGACCATCTCGACTTCGCGAAACTTACCCGCGAAGAATTCGGGCTCGACGCGGTCGAGTACGTCAATTCTTTTTTCAAGGACAAAGCCGAAGACGCGGGCTATCTCGTCGAGATGATCAAACGCTGCGCCGACCATGGCGTCCGGTCCCTGTTGATCATGGTCGATGGCGAAGGGGCGCTGGGAGCGGCCGACCGGGCCGAGCGGCTCAAGTCGGTCCGCAACCATCACCGCTGGGCGGATGCGGCCAGGGTCCTTGGCTGCCACAGTATCCGGGTCAATGCCCAGTCTTCCGGGTCGTTCGAGGAGCAGCAAAAGCTGGCCGCCGATGGACTCAGCCTGCTGTCGGAGTATTGTGCGGCCCTGCGACTGAACGTGATTGTCGAGAACCACGGCGGGCTGTCGTCCAACGGCAAGTGGCTCGCCGGGACCATTGCAATGACCGGGATGGAGAACTGTGGGACGTTGCCCGATTTCGGAAACTTCACGGTCAACCATGACACCGGGGAAATGTACGACCGGTACGAGGGGGTCGCCGAGCTGATGCCGGTGGCGAAAGCCGTCAGCGCCAAGAGCTACGACTTTGACGAAGCGGGCAACGAGACCACCATCGACTTCCCCCGGCTGATGGGGATCGTCCATGCCGCCGGGTACAGGGGCTACATCGGGATCGAGTACGAAGGCGGCCGGCTGGACGAAGCCGGCGGGATCAAGGCCACGCGGGACCTGCTTGCAAGGTGTTTCGCGGCCTTCCCGGAAAATGGCTAACTGGCCCGGGTGAGTACTTTGTCGGCGGTCTTTGGCCCGAGTCCCATGCTGCGACGGTGCGGCAGTCAGGTTCGTCGAGCCCGTGGCTGGCAACAGCAACTCAGCGGGAGTTCAGCACAAGTGCCGGCCGACTCCAGCGCCGGCCAGCATCCCTTGCTGACCATGTGACTGCGTTCGGGATCCGCCCCGATTACCGGCGCGATCGGCCGCGGCCGACAAGAACCGCGACCAGTCCACAGACCCCAAACAGGGACGATGGTTCGGGAACGACGGAGATGAGGCTGTCCGGACCTGTACCCAGTCCGAACACAATGCCCCCAATGTCGCTTTCGGAATAGCCGGTTACTCCCGTGAAGCCGAATGTGATCTTGTCCTTCACCAGCAGCCGGTTGTGAAGGTTCTGGGTGGTGATGTCGCCGACATAGATGCTATAGGCAATGGCACCCGTGATGTTCCCATTGAAGTTGTTGGGGGCTAACCCGGCATTGCCGACGGTTGACACACCAAAACCGGTGAAGGGAGCAAACAGTGGATTGAACGTTTTGAATTGCCAGGTGTCGTCGCCTGAGGCCGTGGCAACCAGATTGGCGTTTGCCTGCTGAAAAGTGTCGGGGTTGTCCTTGTCCGTCAGGTACACGTCACCGGTCGCGGTGTAACTGGCGAGTACCGGTCGAATTCCGCCGCTCACAACGTCAAAGTACATGCTGGACAGGACGGCGGCCGGATTCAGCGGCAGGTCCGGGGAGAGATTCTCCAAGCAGATGGTCAGGTTGTCGCCTCCAATGGTAAACGTGGCGCGGAAGTGGACGTTTTCACCGGTGGCCGCCTGGCCGGTTCCGTCAAACACGACGTCGCCCGAAACAGGCGACGAAAACGCCGTCATGAAAGCCAGTCCAGACAGAATCACAAACCGTAGCATGGTCATTCTCTGATGTGGAACAAGTCGCGGAGACGAGTGGCGATGCGAAATCTGCCAAACTGGGCAGGCAGTTTGCCCGAGGGAGTAGAATAGTCCGGACAACTGCCAAGTCAACGCGCTCAATTGCGCCGATCCTCAGCCGATTGGACACACCTGAGCCGGCTCGTGTTCTTTGTTGTCCACTGGCTCGAGAGGCCAGCCATTGGATGAAGCCACCCGACAGGGTGGTTTCCCGGCTCTTCAGATCGTTTTCTTGCCTTTTTAGGGCGATTTTGGACCGATTGACTAAAGCTTGCCTGGCTGGACAGTTGTGAATTGCGACGACTCCGATTGCCGGTTTTTTAGGCAAGTCACGGCCGCCTGCTTTTTAGGCATGGCTGCCGCGCGGATTTGCAGGTGGCCTTGGGTGGCGTAAATGCTTGCGGTTTCATGACATTAGCAGTCTGCGTTGCCATCAAGGAAAGGATGGGAACTGTAAGGCCGCAGCAATTGGCTGCTGGCCCGTTGTTGTCTGAAACAGACGCCCCTGAAAGGAATCACCCGATGTCCACCGCCCCCGCCCTCCCCCAGACCCAGGAATTTTCGATCCGCTGCCAGAAGGTCCTCGGCGTCGCGAGGCAGCTGTTCCAGGGTGGCCCCGATTGGGTCACGTTCTTCCGCGAAGTCCTCGGCGTTGAAGGGGCGGCCCGGCAGGTCTTCGAGAACCAGGCCGATTTCGTCCTGTTTGAGAAGAGCGGTGAGTACAACGAAATCCAGCAGATGGTGACCAGCCTGCGGAATCGCAAGGGTGCCGGCATGGCGGCCCTGAACGAACCGACCCGCGTCATCACGGTTCGGCTTCCGGAAAGCCTGCACGAGGCCCTCAAAGCCGAGGCCAACGATCACAACACCAGCATGAACAAGCTCTGCATTGCCAAGCTGCTGCAGGTGCTGGCCGAGTCCGAGCAGAAGGCTCCGATGACGACTATCGCCCGATCGGCCCAGCCTGTTCGGCCGGCTCAGCCCGCCGCGGCACCCTCCCCGGCGGTTTCCGGTTTCCGTTCGACCTGGACGCCGAACACCACCGGCAACGGGTTCTAGATCACATCCGTCCCGTGCTTGCCATTCATCGCATCCGGCGCACGGCAGGGGTATTGCGGCGTGGGATGCGCGGACGACAGGCTGGAAGCCTGTCCCACGTCAGAGGACTTCGCGTTTCAGTTCACAGAAACCGCGAAAGTTCGTGCTGCCAAAGAACAGCGGGGCCATCAGCGTGTTGCCGCGGAGGGGCACGTTGACCTCGATCCCAACGGTCGGTGTTCGCCGGCCGATCGCGGCGGGTACAACGTTGACGGTGAAGTTCCGCACTCCCATCGAGCGGAGCACGAACGCAGCCTGGTCGCGGCAGCGGGTCGGTGTCGCGCCGGGAATGATCCCGGCCCGGGCCGCTTCGTAAGCCGCGTTCTCGGCCGCGTGATGGAGCATGTTGGCCCGGGCGACTTCGTAGCTGCCAAACAACAGCATCATCAGGATCGGCAAGGTCAGCGCGACTTCCACGGAGAGTGCCCCCCGCCGGTCGCGCGGACAGGGCGTGTTGCAGGGTTGGTGAGGGCGGGTCTTCATGACGTTTTGCATGGAAGGGCAGTGGTCGGCGGTTGAATCAGGCCGCTGGAGCGTCACTCGGTCAACAGGACCGGCAACTGCAACGCGATCTCGGTGAAGACGTCTTCGAGCTGCTGGTTGTTGGCGGCGTGTAAACTGATCCCGCCCGTGATCTGGGCGACCGACTCCATCAAGCGGGTGTTGACGTCGGCACCGAAGGTGATTGTGTGAACCTTTACGCCGCGCATTCCACGGGCGACAACATCGGGGCTGATGCCACGGTTGTGATTGCCGTCGGTCATCAGGATCACGGTCTTCTCGGCAAACGGCCGGGCGAGAGCGTCGCGGAGGACCGAGGCATCACCCAGTCGCAAGCCTTCGCCGATCGCTGTGAAGCCATCGGCTGTCTCGCGGGCAAACGTTCGCGCGATCAGGTTCATGTCTTCGGTCAGCGGCACCAGTCTGCGGGCGGTCGTGCTGTAGACGTTCAGGGAAACCCGTTCACGGACCTGGGTCGCCGATAGCTGGGCGAGAAATACCCGGACCGCGTTTTGCAGGCCTGGAAACCGGCCGAAGTCGTTCATGGAACCCGACACATCGAGCACCAGCGAGATGTCGCGGTCGAGCCGGCTGGCGGCAGCGACCTGGACGGGCTGGAACTTCGTGACGCCAAACAGGGGACCAAACAACATCGGCACCGGTCCATCGGCGCTGGCGTCCGTCCGCAATCCGGTGACGCGGACGGCATTAGCCAGATTGGAGCCGGGTGTGAAAGAGAACAGTCCCGACGCGTTGGGCAGTGTCCGGCCCAGCTCAACCTGGTTCGCCCGCAGGGTCAGCGACCGGCCGGCGACTTCATTCATGGCGGCCACACGGATTGCAGCCTGAACCGCAAGTGCCGTGTCCTGGGTCCGGCCCAGCGTCTCGGCTCCGGCCCGCGCGGCGGCGTCGGTCGCGGTTCGGAGTTCGGCCCGTGTCAGCTGGATCCGTGCGACGTCAATCGAAAGCGTTACCGCCACGAACAGGATCACCAGGTAGACGGCGATCATGGGCAGCATCGCCCCCCGGCGCCGATCCTGTCGCGAAAGGGCGTCAGCCCTCCGGCCCGCGCGCGGGCTGGTTTTCCATCCCGTTCCGGACCATCGCGCCCCACCATCACCGGAAGGGCAGCGACCTTTCTCACTGGGGGACGAGCGGCGATTCATGGCGTGGGTCGGCTTTCAGTTGGCAGGGCGAGGCGGGCAGGCGGCGTGAGCAGGCCCTATTCCTTGATCATCACGGCCACCGCCCGAATCGTGGTCACGCCCGCGAGGCGGCTGTTGATCAGGCGATGCGGTCCGGCGGGGACCGAAGCCGTGACCCGGATCGGAGTACCACGTGGCGCTGTGTTCACATCGGACGGCTCAAAAGTCAGCGCGAGTCCCGTCAGCCGGCGCGACTTGATCACGCTGTCAGCCGCGTCAAGCGCCTGGGCGTTGGTGGCGTTGTCGCGAATCGCGACGACGGCGGCTTCGTACGCGCATTCGACCATCGCCTGGCGGGCGAACAGCAGGCTGGCACCTTCAATCGCGCCGAGGACCAGCAGCATGATCACCGGGAGACAGACCGCCAGTTCAACGACGGCAGCGCCGCGGCGGTTGCGCAGGTTCAGGGTGCGACGTTTCATCGTCGGGTCCGGCTGGCTGGGGACGGTGGGCGGCGTCGGGAATGCAATGGCGGTTCGCGGCGGGACTAGCTGGCCGAAGACGTTTCACGGACCGGCTGGCTGGAGACGCTGGAGACGCGCAGGCGGGCAATGACCTTGTTCAGGTCGCCGGCGATTTCCTGCCAGAAGTCGTTGTCGCGGAACTGAAGGGTGTCGGTCGTGCCATGCTCGCCCAGCTCGCGGAGAGCGCGACGGAGACGGAAGACCGGACCGACAAACCGGTTGCTGAAGCGAATTGTGTCGAGTGCGAAGGCCGGCAAGACCGCGAGAATGATCAGCGCGAGGAGGGCGTATTCGCGAACACCAGTGGCCAGACTTTCGGCCATCGACATTTCCGGATCGCCGAGCATGGTCTGCATGACCACAAAGAGAAAGGCCGTAATGCCAAAAAAGCAAAGCCAGTGGCACATGATGCGGCGTACGAGCCCGCCCTGGACTTTGCCATCGACGAAGTTCTTTTTGCGCTGAAACTTGACCATCGAAAGGTCTCCGCTGTTCTTGCCGCGAATTCCCGTGTTCACGGACTGGGGCTGGCCCTGGTGGGCCGCAGGTATGCATTTCTGCCGGGGCCATCGGCCACTGGCATTACTGTCGAAAGATAGGGCCGGGTCCCGCAGCTCCCGGTGAATTCCCTCCAATTCACCCCCAAGCATTTTCTTCGCGACGGTCATCACCGGCTTCGCTGGCAGAATCGGCAAAGCCGGCAGGTCGGGAAAGTCTGGCATCTTTGCGGCGATCGCCAAAGCTGTCCCAGCCGGCGGCCGCGTTCAGTCGCGGGCCGCGGCCGGCCGAAGGTCAGAAGAACGGTTCATCGGGTTTCTTCGCGGGGCGATGGCAATGAGTCTGCGATTTGGATTGTGGCTGACCGAGCAGGGACTGATCTCCTGCGACCAGTTCTGCGGACTGGTCAAGATTCAGCAGGATGTTGAAGAAACTGCGAACCGCCGCCGCAATCGGCGGCCAGGGCTCGCACTTAACGGCCGAGACCCTCGCGCGCCTGATCCTTGTTGCCGTGATTGAGCCCACCTTAGGCCGCCATCGTCCGC
>JANOFL010000173.1:0-39563 GCA_031405895.1 Planctomycetota bacterium | reverse complement strand
TTGCCCCGGCGACGCCGCCGACGACCGCACCGACTGCTGCTCCGACGGGTCCGAGACAAGAGCCGACCGCTGCGCCGGCGGCAGCACCGCCCGCTGCCCTCAGGTTCGCGGTTGGAACAGACGACTCAGCTGCCGACTTCGTGGTTTTCGCCATGGCCTTCTCTTTGCCGGGTTGGGTGGTTGACTGAGGCTTGCCGCCCGCCCGATACATCGCGCGGCAAAAAACGAGACAGGGGTGTCGGTGTCGGATGGGTGAAGTCTTCGGAACTCACCAGCTTGGAGCTGGCGAGGACCGGGTTGAATGATGGTGTGTTGCGAAGACTTCACACACCCTACCGGAGGAGGGACGGACGAGGCGTGGGGGGGGGCCGTACCGCGACGCCGTTGACTGCCTGTAATCAGGCGTGAGGCTGCGGAAAGCCTTACCAGGGCTTCAGTTTCCAGCCGAGAACGAAACCGGCGCAGAGGCAGGCGAGGGCGACGGAGCCGGGGCGGTTGATGGCGTAGCTGGCAACGAGCTGTTTCATCTTGGTGCAGATTTCGCCGACGTCCTCGGCGTACATGGCGTCCTGTCGGGGTTCCCGGACCGGACCGGTGGACATGGGCGGCGCGTTGTTGCGAGCAGCTTCGAGGGCAACTTGTTCGTTCAACATGTTTGCGTTCCTTGGTGAAATGGATTGGGCGACAAAGCCAGTGGACTGGGCAGCAACCGGATACGAAACTCGAAATCAGCTCGCCATCACGTGGAAGGACCCAACAGGCGCCGGACCCACGCCAGGTTTTGGCGCAGTTCGGTGAAACTGCCTTGAAACGCATTGGCGACCCGCCCGAGGCGATGGACGGTGACCCACAACGTCACTCCGGCGATCAGCATGGCCCCTCCACCCACCGTGAGATAGCTGAGCGACAACCGCCAGCCAGCCAGCTCATGCACGAGCAGGGAACCGCCGACGAAAACCACCGTCAATGACGCGAGCAGCATTCCGACGCTGACCGCGAACATGACGGCGGCCCGGACTGCGATCGACCTGACCGCCCGGGCTTCCGAACGGACGAGCTGGAGCTGCAGGTCGGTCATGTCGACCAAGTCGGCCGCGATGTTTCGCAGGCTGCCGCCGACTGCTACCGTGGGTGAGGGCAGTCGGTTCGAGGTGCCGTTTAGCGTCGCCATTTCGTCAACCATCCTGCAAAGATTCCAAGGGCCGCCGCGACCAATAATGTCGTGGCCGGTTTTTCCTGCATGCGGTGTTGGAGCCAGTCGCCGAGACCAACCCGCGACCGTTTATTCGACGATCGGTTGCCCCCCACCAGATCAGCCGTCGCCGGCTCGCAGCGGCTGACGGACCAGCGAGCAGTTTTCGGTTCAGGTGATTCGGCAATCATGGGGACCCGTCCGATTGGCTGCGGTCGGGATGGTCGAGCGGGAGTGTTGGGTCCGCGGCAATGTCCTGCCGCTCTTTACCGGTCGCCTGGCCGCTCATCCGGTCACGGACTGCCTTGACCGCCAGCCCAATCGCGAAGTTGGCCGCCATTCGCGTCAGCCCCGTCATCCAGCTGTTCGCAGGTGCCGCGGTCCCGGCGACTGACGTCGTGCGAGATGCGGGTCCGGGCATTCCGTTCAGGATGTTGGAGGCCGAGCCACCCCCGCTGCGATTGGGGACCAGGGTATAGGCCGCGAGCATCGCCGCACCGCCCGCCAGCCACGGATGGGCGCGGACGTGTTCACGCCAGTCCTTCATCCGGGTAACCGCCGACTCCAGCTGCATGGCCGAGCCGGCGCTGCGAATGCGGAGAGCCGACATCTGCTCGCGAATCGTGTTGTCCGCCATCGGTGGCCAGGGTTGTGGGGTTGCGATGATCGATTCTTTTGGCAGTTGAAGGGCGGCAGGCCAAACAACGAGTGCCGGTTCTCTGCCGCCAAAGCCTGATCAACTTCGTGCTCGCACTCAGTCCTTCGCGGACGGTACTCGTGCTCGTAATCGAATCAGGGCCTGGCGAGTACGATTGCGAGTACCGTTTCACTGAGCACGAGTACGAGCTGGACAGGGGAATGGCTGCCCTCGCCACTGTCGGAGACGATCAGCGCGAGGGCAGCCCTTTCGCAGTTTTGACCACTACCGCTTGCTCGACTGCAGCATCAGGCAGGTGACGACGCCGGCGAGAGCGCCGAAGCCGAATGCAATGGCTACCGATTCGACCGGGCTGCGGCTGACCATCTTGCGAGTGGACTCGTAACCGTCCTGGACGGCACCCGAAACGCTTTGCCAGCCTTGCTGAGCGTATTCAGCGGCACCACTGGCGATCGAGGTCGCTGATTCGGCGACGCGGTTCACCACTCCGCCGGCCTGGCTGAACGATTTCTGGACGAAGTCCTCAATTTCCTCGCGGGCCTTGCCGGATTTCTGCTGGACGATCCCGATCAGTTTGGAGACGTCGCCTTGGGCGCGTGAGATTTCGTCACCGGTCAACTGACCGTACTTTTCGGTCAGAAAGCCTTTGACTTCGTTCCATTTTCCGGTCAGCGTGCTGGAGTTCATCCTGGATACCTCAGGCAGCGTTGCCTCCGCGGCGGCAACTCAAACGGTTGAGGTTGGGTTTCCTGGTGCGGGACAGGAAACGGCGACTGGTCTGGACGTGTTGCAAGTCGCGGGCCAATCGCCCGGACTGCCCCTGCCGGCCCGCGATCAGCTGGATCAGCGGGCCTCGCCCTGCAGGGTCAACACGAACTGGTCGATGTCCGTCCACCCTGGCGGTTCAAGAACCAACGGGCCGCCTGTTCCCGGGCTGCCAGTCTCCCAATCCACCTCCGGAGCCAAGTTGGCGATTGCCTCCCCGAAAAATTCGACTGGTAAAGCAGTGGAACGGTATTTGCGTCAGCTGGAGCCAGGAGCCGGGGGCGAAACCTGTTCGCCGTCGCCGGCCAGAGAGACATCACCTAATTTGGACTGGAGAAGCATCATGTTGGGCTGGGCACTTGCATTCCTGTTGCTCGCGTTGGTGGCTGGGGTTCTCGGTTTTGGCGGAATCGCCGCCAGTTCAGCGGGGATCGCGAAGATCATCTTCGTCGTCTTCATCGTCCTGTTCCTGATCAGTCTGATCACCGGACTTGTGCGCCGTCCGAGCATGTAACGGCCGCCTGGCGGCTCGCAACCGCTCGCCAAGAAACCTCAACTTTGACCATACATTTCCCGATGGACCGGAAAGACACTCAACTGCAACGGGTGTTCCACGCCGTTGTGCTGGGGGCTGTTGTCGTGGCGTGCATTATTTTCGCACGCCCGGTGCTGATGCCGCTGGCTTTCGGCATTGTTTTCGCCTTTGCGATCGCCCCGGTAGTAAAAAAACTGGAGCAGTGGCGGGTTCCCACAGTCGTTGCGGTGAGCGTTGTTGTCGGCGGGATCGGGCTGGTCGCGGTCGGTGTCGCGCTTCAGGTCGGGCAGCAGTTTGCCACATTGCTTCATGAACTGCCGACCTACACGGGTACGCTCAAAAACAAAATCTCTTCGCTTGGTCTGACCCAGAATTCGACCTTTGATGGCCTTTGGAAGATGTACGACGAGGTGTCGTCGGCCATCCAGCAGCAGACGGGGACTGGTGGAAGTGAACAGGAAACGGTGTTCGTGCGGGAGGCCGCCTCCAATGGCTGGGCACTTGAGCTCCTCAAGACGGTCCTTCAGCCGGCGGGAATACTGGTCTTCGTGTCCGTTCTGATCATCTTTCTGCTGATCGGCCGGGTGGACGTGCGGGATCGGGCCCTCGCCGTCGCAGGCACTGCTCGGATAGCCGGTTCGACACGGGTGCTGGGGGAAGTCGGCAGCCGGCTGGGCACGTATCTGTTCTGGCTTTGCGTCACCAACTTCACGTTCGCACTCGTGATGGGCATCCTCCTTTCCCTTCTGGGGATTCCCTATGCGCTGACTTGGGCGACGCTGACCGGTCTGTTGCGGTTCGTGCCATTTGTGGGCAGTCCGCTGTCGATGCTGTTCCCATTCCTGATGGCGGTCGTATCCCAGCCCGGCTGGTTTGCACCGATTGCAGTGGCGGTGGTGTTTGGCACGCTCGAGTTCATTTCCAACAACTTTATCGAGCCCTGGCTGATCGGGCGGCGCATCGGGCTGAACACCGTGGGCGTGATTCTCGCGATCCTGTTCTGGAGCTGGGCGTGGGGCGCGACGGGGCTGGTGCTGGCCTTGCCGCTGACCCTGACGTGTGTGGTCTTTGCCAAGCACATCCCGGGAATGATCTGGCTCAACACGCTGCTCGGGATCGACCCGCCGCTGTCCGATCGGGACACGCTTTACCAGCGTTTGGTTACCGGCGATACGGCCGGGGCGGCCAAGCTGTTGCGAACCGGGGACACCGCGATGGAGTGGGCCGAATCCATGGACAACGCGCTGGCCCCGGCCCTCGTGTTAGCCCGGAATGACCACCTGGCAGGCAGCATTGACGAAACCGAGTTCAGCACGGCGATGGAAACGGCGGGAAAAGTCGCCGAGGAGAGCCAGAGTTCTGCCGCGCAAGAGCCGGTCCCGCAGTTGCGTGGCGACCGGAAGCTGGTCAATGTGCTGGCTCCGGCGGACCCAGCCGACGCCGGTATCCCAAGAATTGTCGTCCCGTTTCTGGCACCGTGGTGTGATGCCGTCGCAGCCCCGGAAGACCAGGCCCCTGACGCAGCGGTGACAGCCGCCTTCCTGCACGTTGTCTGCATCCTGCCGCGACAGAGTTTCGACGAGTGTTTTGAGTTGTGCGAACAAATCCATGAGCAGGATCCCGGCGGCCGGATCATCCTGTTGTACTGGAAGCCAATCAGCCGGGCGTGGAAGCTGCAAAAGTGGATTCGGTCGCGCGCCGGAACAAAGGTTCAGCTCGCGACCGGGATCGCGCGGCTTGCACCGATGGTCCGCCACTTCTGTGAACGGGGAGTGGAACCGCCCCGGCCGCATATCCAGCCATTCGTGGACAAACCCCTCATCGCGCAGCCCAGCGAGGTCGGGATCGGGACCTGAAAGCGCCGCCGCAGGTGTTCGAGATGGTTCTCGGTTAGTCTCTTGAATTCTGGCGGGGCCGCAGCAGGTTGGAGTGGGGAAAGACCGGGTTGCCGTGGATAGAAACAGCAGGGCCGGGAACCGGCAACAGGCTCCAACCGGGGACAACACCGTGCAAGAAACAGAACGCGCAGTTCGACAACGCAGGCGGTTGTGGACCGTGCAGGCCATCCTTGCCCTGCTGATGGCGTTGATTGTCCTGATCGACCTCCAGGTGCCGGTGGGCTACAACCTTGCCGTGTTCTACCTGGGCGTTGTCTGGTTGGCCTATGCACTGTCCACACCGCGCGATGTCTGGTGGACTGCCGCTTTCGGCGGAATCCTGACTCTTGCGGAAGTCTTCTTTTCTCCGACAGGCCATGACATCCAGTATGCCTTGTTCAACCGCAGCCTGACGGTCGCATTCATCGGAATGGCGGCTTGGCTGTTTACCCGCGTCATCCACAGCCGGGGCCGTTTGCAGGAGCGGGAGCACTACTGCTCCAGCATCCTGAACTCGTCGCTGGACGCGATGATTTCGATGGACGCGGACGGCCGGATTTTTGACTGGAATACGCAGGCTTCGGCTGTGTTTGGCTGGACGGAGGAGGAGGCGATTGGTCGCGATCTGGCTGAGACGATCATGCCGGAGCGATTCCGCGAACTGCATCGCGCGGGCATGCGGACTTACCTCGAGACGGGGCAAGGCCGGATCATCGGCAAGCGGCTGCAACTTGTCGGCATGAGGAAATGCGGCGAGGAGTTTCCGGTCGAACTTAGCGTGGCGGCGATCCGCCAGCAGGGCCAGCCGGCCTTCAACGCTTTCCTGCGCGACATCTCCCGCCAGGAGGCCGACGCGACCTATCGCAAGCGGATGGGAGAGCTGGTTGACTCTTCCTATGACGCGATCATCGGCCGCCGGCAGGACGGGACGATTGAGAGCTGGAACGCGGGGGCGACCCGGGTCTACGGCTATCTGGAGGAAGAAGTGCTGGGGCAGGGCATTGACTTTCTTTTGCCCGAGGGCGAAACGGCTGAAGAAGCCGAGCTTAGCGCCGCCATGCTGAGCGGCCGGCGGCTCGAGCAATGGGAGTCACTTCGCCGGCGCAAGGACGGAGTGGTTATTCCGGTGGCGATTACGGCCTCGCCGATTCGCGACGACCATGGCAACGTTGTGGGTTCTTCCTCCATCGAGCGCGATATCTCGGTTAACCGCGAACGCGAGGCGGAACTGCAGGCTGCCAAGTCTACGGCCGAGCGGGCCAACCGCAGCCGGGCCGATTTCCTCGCCAACGTCAGCCACGAGCTTCGGACGCCCATGAATGCGATCCTCGGCATGACCCAGCTCGCGCTGACCGAGGACCTCGGGGACGACGCGCGCGAGTTCGTCCAGACCGCCAACCGGGCCGCCCACTCGCTGCTGGCCCTGCTCAACGACATCCTCGACTACTCACGACTGGAATCGGGCAAGTTCACAATCGTCGCGGAACCTTTTTTTGTCCGGACTCTCGTGGCGGAAACCACGGCCACGCTGGTCTCCCTGGCGCGGACCAAGGGAATTCGCCTGACCACCCGGATCGACGACGCCGTGCCCCGAATGCTGGTCGGCGACGGCCTGCGACTGCGCCAGATTTTGCTCAACCTGCTGGGAAACGCGATCAAGTTCACGCCTGAGGGGGACGTTACGCTGCGGATCATCCAGCTGTCGGCCGATGGGAGCCGCGTGCTGCTCCGCTTTTCGGTCCGCGACACGGGAATCGGCATTTCCCCGTCCGATCAGGAACGGATCGTCAAGCCGTTTGAGCAGGGCGACGCCTCCCGCTCCCGCATGGCGGGCGGAACAGGGTTGGGGCTGGCGATCACGGCCGAACTGCTCGGACTGATGGACAGCAAGCTGGCGGTCACCAGCGAAGTCAGTGAAGGGAGCGAGTTCTCGTTCGATCTCTGGCTGGAGTCCGGGAAACAGGAACTGTCGACCAAGGTCACTCTCGCCGCCATGGAGCGGCTGCGCAATCTGCATGTCCTCGTGGTGGGAAAAAAACAGGGCGACGAAAGCCCCATCGAAAACTTGCTCGCGCGCTGGGAAACCCGGGTCAGCCATGCCGGCACGCGGGAGCAGGCCAGCGAGATGGCGCAACGCGCGGCGCGGCGGAGCGATCCCTTCCGGCTGGCGATCGTCGTCCGGCCTGAGCTGGTGCAGGCCGACGCAACCGGCAAGCCCCTCTGGCTCGATCCGGCCATGTCGGGCCTGCCGATGATCAAGATCTTGTGCGACGACGAACTGGCGGTCGTCGATTCAGCGGATGCCCAGCCCCAGCATGTGGTCCTGTTGCGGGGGCCCGTCACCCCGACCAACCTGCTGGAATGTGTACTTGGATTGCTGGCCGAGGATCAATCACCGTCCGGCGGCATGTTCCCGCCCCTGATTCCAGGTGCCGTTTCCAGCCGCTACCTGCAGGTCCTGCTGGCCGAGGACGTCCCCGCCAACCAGCGGCTGGTGACCGCGATTCTTTCGCGCCGTGGACACCGGACCGAGGTCGTGGCGAACGGAAGAGACGCCGTCAATCTGTTTCGTGCGAAAGAGTTCGACTTGATCCTGATGGATATCCAGATGCCCGGCATGGATGGCTATGAATCCGCGCGGGCTATCCGGAAACTGGAGCAGGAAGGCTTGCGGCGCATCCCGATTATCGCCATGACGGCTCATGCATTTGGTGAAGACCGCGAGCGATGCATGACGGCCGGCATGGACGACTACATTTCCAAGCCCTTCGACGTGGGGAGGCTGGTCGCCATGGTTGAAGCGCACGGGAGCATGCAGCTGGTGCGTCAAAAAGAGGGCGGACCGGCGACCAGTCCGGCAGACCCGGGCTTGTGGGCGACCCCGGAATTCCGCGAAGAAAATGCAGCTGTTCCCGGGACACTGGAACAACGGCGGCAAGAAAGCAGCTCATCCGGAGAGCAGAGGATTGACACGTCGGCGGCCATGCGGCGGCTGGGCGGTGACTGGTCGCTGTTCCGGGATCTGGCGGAGTTTTTCGCTCCCGATTGCGAGGCGGCGATGAAGGAGTCGCTGCGGGGCATCGCGACGCGGGATCACGAATCTGTCTACCGGGCAGCCCATTCGATCAAGGGACTCGCGTTGGCCTTTGATGGCCACGAGTGTGTCGCCGCCGCCACGGAACTGGAGCAGGCGGTCCTGAACGCAAATTGGGAGGGTGCGTCCCGCTTGCACGACCGGCTGGCCGGAGCCGTCACCGGCTTTGCCAGGGCGCTCAAGCACCATGTTGAAACCCACTCGTCCTGACAAGCGTTGCTTGACGTGGGAAAGGCTTTCAGCCTGCCGTCGGTTTCGCGAGCAGGACCATGCGGCCCACGGCGCGAGTTCATTCCGCGACCGGCATTTCGGCCGGCGCAAGCGGCGTCTCTGCGGGTCCAGCGAGGACTCTCCCCGCGCAGTCGAAGCGGGCACCGTGGCAGGGGCAGTCCCAGCTTTTTTCCGCGTCGTTCCACTTCACGATGCAACCCATGTGGGTGCAGACCGCGGAAAGGACATGCAGCAGGCCCTCCGCATCGCGCGAAGCGGCAACCCGTTTGCCCTCGTGGATCAGCACTTTGCCCTCGCCACGTTGCAGGGACGACGGGGGCACTTTCTCGCCTGCCACGATCCGGTCCTTGATCATGTAGTACGGGTAGTGCATGTTTTCGGTCAGGTAGTTGTAGAGACCGCCCTGGACCTGAGTCCGGCCGGGCGAGTACAGCTGGCGCCACGGGTTGTTCTGCCCCGTCAACTGGTCGCGGATGATCATCGCAGCCAGCGTGCCGAAGGTGATTCCGTTGCCAGAGAAACCCGTGGCAATGAACTGGCGGGGCGAGGTCTCGCCGATCAGCGGCAAGCCATCGTGGCTTTCGGTGAGTTGCCCCGTCCAGCGATGGTCGATGACCGCGCCCGGTACGATTGCCTTGAGCCGCTGCTCCAGCACGGCAAAGGCATCTGAATGAACCTCTTCCTGGCCAGTCTTGTGGTCGCATCCACCGAAGATGATATAGTCGTGGTCCGGCCTGGAATCGACCCGTAGATAGTTGTAGGGGCTGCTGGTGTCCCAAAAGAGCGAGGCGGCAGCCGTTCCGGCCGGCGCGCGGGCACCGAGGGCATAGCTGGTGTAGGACGCGAGCTTGGTCTGCAACAGCGTGGCACCGAGCAGACCGGACTTGCCCTGCAGCGGCACGTCGGTGGCGATCACGACCTGGTTGCAAGTGATCGTGTGGCCGTTGGCCGAAAGGGAAACGGGTTCTCCTTCGCCGCCCGCCTCCACGTTGGTGACTTCTGACCCTTCAAAGATGTGGCTCCCTCCACCATGCACCGCATTCAACAGCCCGGCCAGGTACTTGAACGGATGGAAGATGGCCTGGCCGGGGAAACAGATGGCCGGCCGGCCGAGGACCGGAGCCACGGGAACAAACCGGGCCGGAAAGCCGAGTTCACTCGACAGCTCGGCTTCCCGTCGCAAGTCGTCGGCTTCGACATCCGGATCATCGCGTTCGAGGCTCGCGCAGAGATAGCCGGGCACCATCGCGTAATCGCAGGCAATTTCCAGCGACTTGACCAGCTCTTCGATTTGCCAGAACGCGGCCACATGCGAGTTCTAGACGGCTTGGGCATGGTCCTTGCCGAACTTCTGGACCAGCTGCGTGATTCGCAAGTCCGTGACGTGCGTCAGGTGGGCCGTGGTGCAGGAGGTGTTCTTCTGGCCGCAGCGATCCTTTTCGACCACCGCGACCTTCAGGCCGGCGGACTTGAGAAGGCAGGCGATCGAGGCCCCTGTCATGCCGCCGCCAATGACCGCCACATCCACCATCAAGCTGTGGGACAGCGGTTTGAATGCCGGAAGTTGAACTTTCTGCCACGGGGAGACAGTTGCCATGCGCGGGACCCTTTGATTGAGGTTGTGGTGGCCGGTGCGATTGCTCCGATCCACCACGCCCGGGAGCAAACGCCGTTCCGGTTGCTGGCAGTTCAGATACACGGAGACGTTGCGCCGGGATTCCGCGCTTGCTCAATGCGACTTTGGCAACTCTTCGGCAAAGCGGGCGCTCTGGGCGGTCTGGGGTGCCGCGCCATTAAACGCGATGAGTGATCGCCGTTCAGCCTGATTCGACAGCTACCAATTCACCAGCGCGAGAAATCCCACAGTCACTCGCCCACCCAAAAGAATGAAAGCCGACAGGCAGATTTTTTGGCTTGTGAATGCGAGCCGACGCACGGCTCCGGACGTACCTGCCGCAGTTGCGGAGTTGCCGCTTTGAGTCCTGGCACGCGAAGTGCAACCCATGTTGGGCAGATGTGGCAGTGGCCACAGTTGGTTTCAGGAAGTCCTGCGGGACGCCATTCCTTTTAAGGGAGCTGCCATGAACACGAAAAAGACCATGTCGTCAGAAGATGCGCGGGCCTTCGCGCGGAACGAAGATCCGATCTCGGGTCAGCCGGGAGCGCATCCGGTGGGCGCCGGCATGGGCGCGGCTGCCGCGGGTGCAGCAGCTGGAGCGCTGGGCGGCGCTGTTGCCGGACCGATTGGTGCCGCGATTGGCGCAGTTGCAGGCGGAATCGCGGGCGGTTACGCCGGCAAGGCCGTGGCCGAAGACGTCAACCCGACCTACGACCCCGGTTACTGGAGCGACTACTACCCCGACAGTTCCTATTACGACGAGAACATCCCATTCGACCACTACGAACCGGCCTACCGCATGGGCTGGGACTCGTACGACGAGGACGAAGACGGCATGACCTGGGGCGACCGCGAAGCCCAGCTGCGGCAGGAATGGGAGTCCAACCAGCAGTCTCCTGGCCGGCTGGACTGGAGCCGGGCCAGTGCGGCCGCCCGCGAAGCCCATGATCGCGCCAGCCAGTTTGCCCGCGAGCGCCGGCAGGAGTCCGGCAGTTTCGACAGCACGACCACCTGCGAGCCCAAGCAGCCTCGCTGAACCGTCACCGATCGCGGCCCGTGGCGCGCCCATTGCGCCGCGGGCTTTTTTTCTGGCCCAAAGCCCAACTTCTTTTCAAAGGTTGCAGACATGTCCGTTGACACACTGGCTGACGCATTCGTCGAGGAACTGCGCGATATCCTGAGCGCTGAGAAGCAGCTGCTCAAGGCTCTGCCCAAAATGATCAAGAAAGCCACGTCGGAAGAGCTCTGTGCTGCTCTCGAACATCATCTCGGCGAAACCGAGGTGCAGATCGAGCGGATCGAGGCCGCGTTTGAAGAAACCGGCCTGACTGCCAAGGCCAAGACTTGCGAAGCCATGAAAGGGCTGGTCAAGGAAGCCGAGGAGATGCTGAAGGAAGTCATGGCGGCCGAAGTTCGCGACGCCATGATCATCGCCTGTGCCCAAAAGGTCGAGCACTACGAGATCGCGACCTACGGGACGCTCTGTGCTTGGGCCGTCGCCCTTCAATACGACCAGGCTCTCCAGCTGCTCAAGGCCAACATCGCGGAAGAAGTGCGGGCCGACAAGGCGCTTTCCAGTTTGTCAAAAGTGATCAACCGCCGGGCTGTCGAAGCCCATGAAGTAGCCGAAGCGTCGGCCTGATTACCTGACGCCAGAAGGAGGAACGGCCAAGTCGCACAACCCGGCTTTCCGTTCCTCTCCCGTGACTGGGCACCCGCGATCTTCAGGGTCGCCGGTGCCCTTTTTCGCTTCCCGTGGTGACATAGCTCCGCTTTGTCAGCAGCCCCCTCTTTCGTCGTGGAATTCCAGGACGGCGAGTTCCTGTGAGCCTGAGGCGTTAGCCGATTCGGTTGGGTGTGAGCAGCTGGTTGAATCAGCGTTCTCGGCTAGCGCCTCAGGCTCACTTTCTATCAGCCCTCGTTCATTCTCCTCCAGCCCCGCTTCAGTCTGTCGGCCCAAGTTCCGCGGCAATTCTCCACTGGCATGGTTCTTGCAACCAGCAACGGTTGGCAGGCGGCGTGGCCCGAAGCGGACCATGAACGAACGCCTTGCCGTTCCCCCGTGTTTGAGGAGAAGTGTCGATGATCAAGAGTTTTCTGCCAGCAGTCGCCGTACTGCTCGCGTTTTCCGCCGCCCTGCCGGCCCAGACCAACACGGGCGACCGCGCCCAGCAACCCCCGACGCAGCCCGCTACCGCGTCAAAGCCGGCTGGCGGCGACAAGTCGGTTGACGAGTGCGTGGCTCGTTGCCTCGCCCTTTGCAACGGCAGCGAAATCGCCCTCGCCGAGTTCGCAAAGGATCGGGTGAGTGACAAGCGGGTCAAGGACTTCGTGGCAATGCTGCATACCGAGCATCAGCAGAGCCAGGACAAGCTGGCCAAGCTCAATTCGCAGTATTCCCAGATCGCCACCGACGTGCTGACCGCCGCTCAAGTGAAACCGGAAAACCAGCGGAATGACGGGACCAAGACCAGCGGCCGGAACGACGGTAACAAGGCCCAGCCAACCGGCCAGGCTGCACAGCCCGCCAGCGTGCGGACGGACAATGCGAACAAGTCGGCCGCTGCTGATCCGATGTTCGAGATCGAAAAGGCCACGGCAGCGAATTGCCTTCGGATGACGATGGCCGAACTGGAAAGCCAGTCGGCCGAAGATTTTGACATGGCGTTTGTCGGCTTTCAGTTTGGCGGTCATGTTCACATGATCGCGAAGCTTGAAGCCGTTCAGCCCCACGTCTCGGCCGAAATGCGGCCGATGATCGACCAGTGCCTTGAATCGGCTCGCAAGCACCTGGACGCAGCCCGCACGCTGGCCCAGGCTCTTGGCCAGGACGAAGCTGCTGGCCAGACGAAAAGCCGGTAACCATCCCCGAATGATTGCTTGAACCAGAACCGGCGCGGCATCAAGTCGCGCCGGTTTTTTCGCGCGCTGGGGCTGAAAATTCCCCCCCAACTTGATCCGCGACGGCCTGTCCCCTAAGAAAGTGCTTGGCAGAACGAGCCAGCGCGGTGGCGTGACAAGCTGCAACGTTGCCGCCTGCGGAAAACAGGCTGATTTGCCTGACACCAGGTTCAGCGACGGAGGCGGGCTCAATGGGTCGCGTCAGCGGAGGAAAGATGGCGATCAAAGTTCTCGACGAACTTGCACAGCTGATCGAGCGCGAGCGCGACGCCTTGCTTGCATTGTGGCGGGCGCAAGTCAGAGCGCTCCCCGCGGCGCGGGATCTCGACGTGCCGACGCTCAACGACCACATCCCCGATCTCCTGGCCGAACTTGCAACCGCACTGCGAGCCGGATCGGATGAAACGATTGCTGACGCCCTTCTCGACGGCAGTCCGCCCGCGCACGGCTTGCAGCGGGTGAAAGACGCGTTTGATATCGAGGAGGTCGTTGCCGAGTACAACATCCTTCGCGGCTGTATCCACGATTTGGCCGAGCAGAACGGCCTGAGCATGCGGGGTCGGCCGTTTCATGTCCTCAACCGGGTCCTCGATGGAGCAATCGGGTCGGCTGTACAGTCGTTTGCCAGCCAGAAGGCGCTGGAGGTCCAGCAGCGGCGGGAGGAGTACCTCGCGTTCGTGGCGCATGACCTGCGCACGCCTCTGAGTGCCATAACGCTTTCCGCGCGGGTTCTCGAAGTGCTCGACCCCCGGGACCATAACGAAGCGCCGCAGGCCGCGCAAATGCTGAAGGCTCTTACCCGGAACGTGCAACACCTTCAGGATCTGATCGAGAAGATATTGCAGGAGAACATCAACCTTGAGAGCGAGGTTGGCGTCAAGCTGGTGCGCCGACGATTTGACCTGTGGCCTTTGGTGGAAGCGCTCATTCATGATCTCCACCCGGTCGCGGGGACAGGCTCGACGCGCCTGATCAACGCTGTTCCCGAAGATTTCGTCGTCGACGCCGATGCCAGTCTGTTGCGCCGTGTTTTCCAGAACCTGATCGCCAACGCGATCTCCTACACGCCGCGCGGGGAGGTCGTCATTGGGGCGAGGGCGGCAGGCGAGGACGGCACCGTCGAGTGTTTCGTCCGCGACAATGGCGAAGGCATTCCTGAGGACCGCCGCTGCACCGTGTTCGACAAGCACGAGACGGACGCCGGGAAGCAGGGCGGGCTGGGACTTGGTCTCGCCATCGTCAAGACTTTCGTCGAGGCTCACGACGGGGTGGTGACCGTGGAGAGCGAACTCGGTGTCGGCTCGACCTTCCGCTTTACACTCCCCGGGCAAGGGAGTTAAAGGCCGCGACCTGCTCCCCAAAACCTGGCCCAGTCGCCATGTGAGCCGCAATGCCCAGAGGAGGGCAAGGAGACTCGACGATGGCGAAGCGACGGGAACGGCACAATCCGGAGGAGCTTGTGCGGAAAGGGCGATCGAAAAGTGTTTCCAAAGGTCGTAATCAAGATCCTTCGCGAGTTCCCTTTCCCGAAACAAATTGGCAAAAACCAGGCCGGGCACCTGATTTCTCTCGTCGACACCATGCTTGCGTTGCACAAAAAGGTGCCTGCCGAAATGAATCCCCAACGTCAGGAGCAGTTGCTGCGGGAGATCGGCGCGACCGACCGGCAGATCGACCAACTGGTCCATCAGCTCTACGGCCGGACCGACGACGAAATCCGCATCGTCGACGTGGCCACGGCCCAACCGACCCCGTATACGGACGCCTGACCGGCGAGAGACCTCACCGCCAACAGCGGCCACATGAACTGCGAGACGACTTGACGGGCAATCTCATTCATCTGGAGCGGTCCGAAACAAGCTCGATTGTGGAGAGGAATGACGATGGAACGCTGGGTCGTCTTCGCATTGATCTCGACGGTATTTGCAGGTGTGACCGCGGTTATCGCCAAGCATGGGTTGCAGGGCATCTCGGGTGAACTTGGGCTTGCCGTCCGCACCTGCTTTGTTTTCGTCTTCGTGCTTGGGTTTGCGGCGCTGGTCATCCCGCGCGAGCAACTGGCGTTGCTTACCCGCCACAACTACCTCTGGCTGGGGCTTTCCGCCGCGACAACGGCGGCATCCTGGGTGTTCTACTTCAAGGCGATCAAGGCTGGCGAAGTCTCGACCGTCGCCCTGATCGACAAGGGAAGCTTCATCGTGGCCGTCTTGCTGGCATGGCTTTTTCTGGGCGAACGGTTGACGCCACGGGTCGTCATGGGCGGGCTGTTGATCCTGATCGGGTTGCTGGTCGTGGCCCGGAAGTGACGGACGCCTGGAGGCACTGCCAGCAAACGGATCAGCCACCGTCCGGCTGTCGCCGCGCGTGCCAAAGATTCGTAGAATCGGAGGCTGCCGACCTGCCAGAACGCCTTTCCGCGCTGACCCCAAAAGCCTGCCCGTCGACAGGCTATCATGACCGGGTTGGGTCAGCCGTTTCGCAAAATAACCGTGCCATGAATGATGAACTCAAAAAACGAACGGGGGGGATGACTGTCCCTCGCCATGTCTTCGACGAAAGATGGCTTCGTGTCACATTGTCCAGCATCGCGGATGCGATCGTCACGACGGACGCTGAAGGCCGGGTCACGTTCCTGAATCCGGCGGCGGAGGCCTTGACCGGCTGGACGCAAGCCGACGCCGACGGCCTGCCGCTTGAAGCGGTGTTCAGGATCATCAATCAGGACTCGCGTACCGCGGTCGATAACCCCGTCGCGCGGGCGTTGCGGGACGGCGTGATTGTCGGATTGCCGAACCAAACACTTCTCATCAGCAAGGACGGCACGGAACGCCCCATTGACGACAGTGCCGCTCTGATCCGCAACGACAAGGGGGAGGTCGCCTGGGTGGTGCTGGTGTTCCGGGACACCAGCGAACGCCACCGCCAACAACGGACGATCAGGGAAACCCTCAACTACGCCACCAACATCATCGCCACGCTGCGAGAACCCTTCCTCGTCATCAACGGGGACCTCGAGGTGCAAACGGCCAACCGCTCCTTCTACGAGAACTTCCTTACCACGCGGGAAGAGACGGAAGGCGTCCACATCTACGATCTGGGCAACGGCCAATGGAACATTCCCGGCCTGCGGGTGCTGTTGAGGGAGGTTCTGGCCGACCACCATCCCGTCGTGAACTACGAAGTCGAACATGACTTCCCTGCCATCGGGCGGCGGCACATGGTGTTGAACGCCGTCCGCATCCGCAAGCCGGGCGACGACTCGAACCTGATCCTGCTCGCCATCGACGACATCACCGGCCGCAAGCGGGCAGAAGCAACCTTGCAGCTTTCGGAGGTGAGGTATCGTCGGCTGTTCGAGTCAGCCAAAGATGGCATCCTCATCCTCGACTACGACACCGGAATCATCGAGGACGCCAACCCGTTCATGAGCGACCTGCTCGACTACACGAAGGGCGAGTTGCTGGGCAAGGAGCTTTGGGAGATTGGCCTGTTCTCTGACAGGACAGCGAGCGAAGCCGCCGTGCGGGAACTGCAGGACCGGGGGTATGTCCGTTACGAAGACTTGCCGCTGGAGACGAGTCGTGGCAAGCCGGTCGAGGTGGAAATCGTGGCCAACGCCTACAAGGAAGACCACCACAGCGTCATCCAGTGCAACATCCGGGACATTACCGAACGCGTCCACATGGAGCGGAAGGTGAACGAGCAGGCGGAGGCACTGACCGACCTGCACCGCCGCAAGGATGAATTCCTGGCGATGCTCAGTCACGAACTCCGCAACCCGCTGGCCCCCATCTCCAACGCCGTCCAGCTCCTGCGTCTTCAAGCCAACGAAGACGAACTGCAAGCCACGGCCCGGGCCATCATCGAACGGCAAGTCGGACAACTGACCCGGCTGGTCGATGAATTGATGGAAGTGTCCCGCATCAACACCGGACGCGTCCACCTTCACCAGGAACGGGTCACCCTGAACGGCATCGTGGAGCACGCGGTTGAAACGGTTCGCCCGCTCATCAATCAACGCCGCCATGCACTCGAGCTGACTCTGGCACCCCAACCGATCTGGCTGTACGCCGACGCCGCCCGGCTCGAACAGGTGGTCGTGAACCTGCTGGCCAACGCGGCCAAGTACACCGATGATGGTGGAGATATTTCACTTTCCATTCAGCAGGCAGGCGATGAAGCCGTGATCCGGGTGCGGGATTCCGGCGTCGGCATCGCTCCCGAATTGCTGCCACGCATCTTCGATCTTTTCACGCAGGCGGAGCGCTCAGTGGACCGCTCACAGGGAGGCTTGGGGATCGGCCTCTGTCTGGTGCAACGCCTTGTGGAATTGCACCGGGGTCGGGTGGAGGCGCACAGTACTTTGGGACAGGGGAGCGAGTTCGTCGTGCGGTTGCCGGTAGTGCTGACTCCCGCGACGCCACCAGTGCCGGTCGTTGAAACGGTCAAGCCGGCCGGAGACTCCTTGCGAGTGCTGATCGTTGATGACGGCCGGGATGTGACACACTCTTTTTCGATCTTGCTGCAAAAGTACGGGCATCAGGTGCGAACGGCTGCTGACGGCCCGACTGCAATCGAAATTGCTCTCGAATTCCAGCCGCATGTCGTGTCGCTGGACATCGGCCTGCCCGGGATGGATGGCCTTGAGGTTGCGAGGCGGCTGCGGCACGAACCCACACTCAGGAATGTCGTGCTGGTCGCCATGACGGGATATGGTCAGGCAGCTGACCGGCAGCGTTCACTGGAAGCCGGGTTCGACCACCATTTGGTCAAGCCCGCCGACATCAGGAAGCTGATGGAAATCCTGGCAACTGTCAGGGCGACGTAACTCTCGCGGCGGGGGCCTGATGATTTGGAGTCGAGGCCGACTCTGACGACAGGCAGGCGAAGGTAAAGAGGAGTATGTCAACTAACGCGAATGCGATTCGGGTTCTTGTGGTTGATGACGACCGGGACAGCGCGGACTCGCTGGGCCTGTTGCTTGAAAAGCTCGGCCACCAGGTGCATGTGACGTATGGTGGGATGCAGGCCCTCGACGTTGCGGCGGCGTTTCGACCTGATCTCATGCTGATCGATCTGGCAATGCCTCACATGGATGGCTGTGGTTTGGTCCTGCGCTTTCGGCAGACCGCCGCCTTCGCTCAAAGGAGAATCGTCGCCGTCACCGGCCATAAAGACGACGAGCGCAAAACGTCGGCAATGAAGGCAGGTTTCGATGCTGTCCTTTTCAAGCCGGTTGCCCTCGCAGCAATCGAAGCTGTACTGGCAAGTGTTGTTCCAGCCGGTGCAGAGACGGTGCCAGCGCCAGGACTGCCTCTGCCCGCTGGTGTCGTGGCCAGGCGAAGACTGTCGATTGGCGATGCCCGACGAATCAGGAGCGAGCGGAAATCAAAGTCCCTGACTCAACCAGAAAGCGAAGCGGCCATCTTTGAGGGGATCCTTCGCTTTCAACAGGAATACCTCGGCTGGCGCTCGGAACAGATTCACGTTCACTTCATCAAAGACCTCCTGGTGGTCCGCATTTTCGGTGTTCTGACTCTGGCCGAACGCCAACTCGGCAAATCGTTGTCGCCGGCCAAAGGGCGTGACCTCATCAAGCAGGTCCGAAAGCAGCTGCTGGAGCTGGCACGCCCCATGCTGGAATCGCTGGTCCACGAAGTCGTAGGCGTGAAGGTGGTGAGCATGCACCATGACATCAGCACCGTGTCCGGTGAAGAAGTCGTCGCTTTTTCTCTGGCTGGAACGCCTTCCTTCGGATAACCACACTGCCGTCGCTTCGGTTCACCGTGTAGACCTTGTTCTGCCCGAGCGCGATGGCACGACAATTGCGATGACTTGAGGTTGAGGCTCAAGAACGGCCAGGCGAAGATTCCCACCCTGATTGCGAGATCCTTTCGGCCGCCGTAATCCTCGGATCAACTTCGTTGATCCAACAGCTGGCGGGGCCGGTAACGGACCCCACCAGCTTTTTTTGCGCGCTCTGGCGCGCAAACGACCGGGTCCGTCAAACAGCGACCGCGCCGTGAACGCTCAGCCTGGATGCCCGCCTTCCAGCCTGCGCAGCGGACGGGTCCAGCAGCTTCACAGTGTTCTCCGGCCAGTGTAAGTGCTGTCATTCACAAGGCTTTGCCGGGGATAAGTGACTTAATCGTCTGTAAAAGCCTAGTGGCACAAAAGCTGCTAAATCCCGTTGGGTCAGGCGGAGAACGCGGTCGGTCGGGGTGCCAGGAGCAGCCTGAGCTATCGCCAAGTCTCGCAAGGCGCGTGAACCGCACAGCCAGCAGGCAAGATTTCGTTTCACGAGGTCTTTGCCAGACGTCAGCCTGACATGCTTTGAGAATCCGCCGGCACATTACCGTTTTCCGGCACCCACCATTCAGGTATCACGCCATGAAAAATGTTTTGGTTTTAGCCCTGTTTTCCCTGACTGGATGCTTGCTTTCAGTCGACATCGCCAGCGCCCAGTGGAGAAATCGTCGCCACGCGGATGTTCAATCCGGCGGGTATTTCGGATACCACAACGGCCACATCGACTATCACCAGCCCGGGCACTACGACATCCATGACGGGCATCTCGATTACCAAGCCGGTCGTGTGAACCACCTCGTTCCCCAGAGCTACGGTCTTCCCCAGAGCTACGGCTACAATTACCCGTCCAACAGTTATCGAAGCTATTCCGGCGTGATTTCGTCCAATCCGGTCTTTTCCACCCACGGGGGTTGGACGATTGTTTCGGGCTACCCGTCAACGCCGGTGATTACTGGTGGAACCGCTTTTTCTACGGCACCTTCGGCCGTTAACACGATGAAGCCACCGGTGGTCTCGGGAACAGCCAGCAACGCCCTGCCGACGGCCGCCAGGGGCCCGGCGCCCAATTCCCGGCCGATAACGATTCGCAATCCTCAAAGTTATTTGACACCGCTCACCTTCAAGCTGAACGATGAACAGATCCGTCTCGAATCTGGCGAGGAGACGACCTTTACGTTCGACCGGACCTACACGATCGAGTTTGATCGCGGTGGCCAGTACGGAATGCAGCGTTACTGGATGGAGGATGGAAGCTTCGAATTTCGCGTCGGCGATCGCGGCTGGGACCTCCGCCGCTACACCAGGACGGCGAATGACAACCCGCAGGTGAACAATCCGGCGCCTGCGAACCGGCTGCCTGGCAATCTGCCGACGGGCGGAAACTGACCGAGGGCAACTTTTCCCTGCAGATCACAACTCCGGGACGCCAGTGTTCTCGACTGACGTCCCGTTTTTTATGCTCCGCGACTTTCAGGGTCCGGACATCCGCGCGAGTGTTCATCCTCGATCGAAAGCCACGTCAGGGTCGTCCCGTTGCGCGTCTGTTTGAACAGGAAGTTCCTTGTCCAGACATGGCCCTTCCGTTCCCGGCGGCTAACGGGGTTCGCGCCGTGATCGATCAATCTGGCCGTTCGTCTTTCAGGCTACGCAAGAAGTCCGTCCAGGCATTCTCGCCCCGCATCCGGCCATTGGGCGCTTAATCACGGCGTGGCAGTGGGGGCCGAGGCAGAAACAGGCCTAAAACTGCGTTGGCACGGAATCTGCTTAATGTTCACCGGGCCAAGCTGAAAATGCGGATGATCGGGATGCCAAGAGCAAACCTGAGCTTCCGCCCAATCGCAGGGCGCTTGAATCGCACCGGTAGCAGGCAAGTGGTTCATTCCAGCGCGTCTTTGCAGAACCTCGACCTGGCCCAAACAAAAACAGGGGGTGACCCCACGAATGATCTGGCTCTGCGCTGGAACAGTGGAGCGTTGCCCTGTCACCATCCTTTGAAAGGGAGCAGCCATGAATACTGCCCAAACCAGACTGTTGTGGTCGCTGATTGCGACTCTGATCATCCTGCCACCGTTCGTGGGCTGTGAGCTCCAGCAGGCCGATGTCGATGCCGCCCGAAAGAACGCCGCGGAAGAGCGGCGGGATGTGGGCGAAGCTGTTCGCGACAACGCCCGCGATCTCAACGAAGCCGGCCGTGATGCCCGGGAAGACGTGACGGAGGAAGTTCGTGAGGCGACCGAGGCCGAACGGGAAGCCGATCTGCTTGCGAACGAGCTCGCGATGAAAAAGGAGCGGGACAGTTACCTGGCGTCGGCAAGCACCCGGCTCTCCGAAGTGGACTCGCTGCTGGAAAAGCGCCGCACCGCGCTGAGCGGCATGGAAGAAGCTGCGCAAACGCAGGAAGACGCCCGACTGGATGCGCTGGACGTACAGCGGAATGCCCTCGACGCGGCGATCGACAGCGCCGAGAGCGCGGCCATCAAGGACTGGCGACAGTACAAGCCAGCCGTCGAGCAGGCTCTGCAACGTCTGCGGGAAGTTGACGCTGGCTGATCTGGCCAAACGGCAACTTTGACGGATCTGAGGGCAAGGACGCCCTGGCTTGATCTGGTGGGCCGTGACCAGCCCGCCCATCGACTCGTTTTCGTTTCCTGTCTCCATACTACCGCTGAAAGTGCATCCATGGCCAGTCGCCGCAACCGCAATCAAACGCTGTCCCGCAAACGTCTTCCGAACCGAAGGCGTGCCGCCTACGAAGTGCTGGAGGCCCGCCAGCTTCTCGCCACCTTCATCGTCGATTCGATCGCCGACGACAACTCGGGAGGTGTGAATGGACAGCTGACCTTGCGGGAGGCTGTGATCGCTGCGAGCACCAACGCGGCGTTCGGAGATGCCGTCGCCGGCGACGCCGCCGGAGACGTGATTCGTTTCGCCGCGGGACTGGCTGGTCAAACGTTCACCCTGACCAACGGCGAACTCGACATTACCGACGATCTGGCAATCCAGGGTGGAACGAACGCCATCACGGTCAGTGGTGGCGGTTCAAGTCGAGTGTTTGACGTCGACACTTCGGAAATCGTCCGATTCCTCAACTTCACCATCGCGGACGGCAATTCACTTCAGGGCGGAGGTATCTCTTCGTCCAATAATGGCCGTGTGATCGCCAATGGAATGACTTTTGAGGACAACGTCGCGACCGGAGCTGGTGGCGGTGCCATCTATAACGTCAACAGCGATCTGTTCATCACCAACTCGGTCTTTGCGAACAACCGGGCGACCGGAGCGTCAGGGAGCGGCGGAGCCTACCTCACGGTTTCCGGTGATTCGTCGTTGAGCGGTGTGACCATGCAGTCCAACACCGCTAATCAGGCGGGCGGCGGCATCGAGATCATCAATGGCACCATGTACATCGTCAACTCGACGCTGGGTGGCGCTGGAGTGCTCGGCAACGTGGCAGGCCCGGTCGGCTCGGCCAGTCCGGGCAATGGCGGTGCCTTGCATGTGACCGGCGCGGGTGGCACGGAAGTCTACATCAGTGGAACCACGGTCACCGGCAACACCGCCGCGCGGGAAGGCGGCGGGTTATGGAACCAGGCGGGGTCGAAAATCGTGGTGCGGGGCAACTCGTCCATCACAAACAATGTGGCCGCGGGCAACAATGCCACCAATGGCGGTGGCGGCATCTTCAACAACGGCGGCACGGTCAACGTGTTGTCTTCCAACGTTTCGGACAACCAGGCGACCGGCACCAGTGGAAGCGGTGGCGGGCTGTTCTCGACGGCGGGCAACGTTTTCGTCAACCTCTCGACGATGGCCGGCAACTCGGCCAACCGGGCGGGCGGCGCGATCGAAGTTGTCAACGGCGTGACTTTTGTGCGGGATTCGACGCTCGGTGGAAACGGGATTGGCGACGGAAACGTCGCCGGTCCTGCGGGCAGCGCTGCCCCCGGCAATGGCGGAGCAGTCCATGTCTCGGGCGGTTCGTCCACCTTCGTGGTTGAAGGCACTACGTTCGAAGGCAATACGGCTGCCCGTGAAGGCGGCGGGCTGTGGAATCAGGCTGGCAGCCTGATGATCATCCGGCACGGCAGCACGGTGACGGCCAACGTGGCCCAGGGTGCTTCGACGGGTGGTGGGGGGATCTTCAATAACGGCGGCCGGCTGTTGCTGAACGCGATTACGGTCTCCAGCAACGAAGCGACGGGTGCCAGCTCGCTTGGTGGCGGCCTGTTGCAAGTGGCTGGTGGTCACACGCTGGACACGTCATCGCAGTTCACCGGCAACACAGCCGTCTTTGGCGGGGGCGGCCTCGCGGCGACCGCAGGCTATCTCGGTCTCACCGGTTCGGCAGTCACCACCAACATGACTGGCGACCTGCTGAACTCGGCGGCGTCTGAAGGGGGAGGGCTGCATGTTGACGGCACGGCCTCGGCGGTGCTGTCCAATGTGGACGTCACCAGCAACTCGGCTGCGACCAGCGGCGGTGGTGCGTTCGTGGGCATCGACGCCTACATGCGTGTGGAGGCTGCAAGCAGCTTCAGCACCAACCAGACCCGCGCAACCATCTCATCGGGCGGCGGCGTTTTCGTGGATGGAAGCCTGCGGGCGATTGACTCTGCGTTCTCCTCCAACTCGGCTGGCCAGAGCGGCGGCGGGATTCATGTTTCGGCGAGCGGAACGGCCCACCTGACCAGCGTGGATGTGCTCTCAAACGATGGCGGGGCCAATGGGGGCGGTGTCTTTAACGGCAACGAATTCTTTGCCGAAGACAGCTCGATCTCGCTCAATATCGTGACGAACGATGGCGGCGGGGTCTTCACCTCGGCGGCAGCCATCACGACATTGAGCAACACGTCAGTGACCGGCAACCTGCCCAACCAGCAGAACTGACCGTTCGCCGTGACCAAACCGGCAGACCATGAATCGCCCCGGCCGACACAGTTCGCGCCGGGGTATTTTTTTTGCGCATCGGTAAGCCGGAACGGCTCAGCCGGTTTCCCCGTCCGCCGGATGATCGAAGCCGGACGTCATTTTTCGATCCAGCTGAAAGCCGAAGGCGGCGATCCGGTCACGGATTTTGCCGCGCGTGATACCGAGGATGCTGGCGGCCCGTGACTGATTGCCATCGGTGGCGTTCAGAACGCGCAACAGGAGATAGCGTTCGACCTGCTCGACCAGCTCGGCGTAGAGGTTGACCGAGCCGGCATCCAGTCGCGCGCTGACAAACTGCTCCAGATCGAGGGCCAGTCCGTCAGCCGCGTTCCCGGAATCCGGCTGCGATGGCGCAGCCTTTTCGGAGCCCTCATCAGCTACCGGCACCGGCACCCGGGATTCAACTCCGCCCGCGCGGACGAACTCGGGCAAAGCCGAAGCATCAACCACGGTGCCCGTCGTGTTGATGATGGCCTGGCGCACCACCGACTGGAGCTGCCGGACGTTGCCCGGCCACGCATAAGCACGCATGGCGGCCAGCGCGTCATGGGCGACACCGACCAGGTCGCTTTTGCGCATCTCCCGGCTGGCCCGGCCGAGAAAGTACTCGATCAGATCGGGAATGTCTTCCGCCCGCTGCCGCAACGGCGGCAGGTTGATCGTGAAGCCATTGAGCCGGTAGAGCAGGTCATCGCGGAAATCGCCCTCGGCCACCATTTCTTCCAGGTTCCGGTTGGTCGCGGCCACGATCCGGACGTCCGTGGAGATTGTTTCGTTGCCGCCCACACGTTCAAACTTCTGTTCCTGCAGCATGCGCAGTACTTTGGCTTGGACGATCGGGGCCATGTCGCCGATCTCGTCGAGAAAGATCGTTCCGCCGTCGCACTGCTCGAACCGCCCGGTCCGCCGGCGGTCAGCCCCTGTGAATGCCCCTTTCTCGTGACCAAACAGCTCGCTTTCCAGCAGCTGGTCAGGCAAGGCCGCGCAGTTGACGGCTACGAAGGGTCGGTTCGCCCGTTCGCTGTGCTCGAACAGGGCCCTCGCCACCAGTTCCTTGCCGCAGCCGCTTTCACCGCGGATCAGCACGGTCACATCCTCGGCCGCCACGCGCCCAATCGCCTTGAAGACTTCCAGCATCGCCGGACTTCGGCCGATCATCCGCTCGCCCGATTCCAGTCCTTCGGCCGGAGAGAGGGCGACGGGTTCTTCCATCAACCGGCGGGCCGCAGCCGCACTGTCGACCAGTTGCCGAAGCTGTTGCAAGTGGACCGGTTTGGCAAGGTAGTCGAACGCTCCCAGCCGCATGGCTTCGATCGTCGTCCGGCTGGAGCTGTCACTGGTAATGAAGATGGCGGGAACCTTCCGGTCGACAGCCCGGACCTTGCGGAAAAGGTCCAGGCCATTCATTTCCGGCATCTGCACGTCGAGCAGCAGGACATCGAAATTCCCCGACTCGGTCCCAAAGGCCAGCAGGCCCTGTTCCCCGTTTTCCGCGAGGACAACTGCGTGGCCGGCCTGCGAAAGGCCCTTGTCGATTGTGTGCCGGATCGACCGGTCATCATCGATCACTAGCACTCGTGCCACGCTGGCTCCTGGTGGATCTATAGGTCAACAGTTGGAGAGGATGGTCATGCCAACGGCAAGTGCCTGCGCTGGCTGGCTCGCGCGCTCACCCCTCGCCCGGGTTTTCGCCTGCCAAATGATTCTGGTGTGGCGTTCACGGGTCGTCAATCGACGTGGAAGTCCTGGGCGACGAGCAGGATGATTGAGTGCGAGCATCTCCCCGGCATCCGGTTCGAGGAAAACCCGGCTGTTCATCGCGTTTGTTCGAGTCTTGCCCGAACGAATCACTCGTCCTCCTGCTCCGCCTCATTTCCGGTCGCTCCGGAGGCTTGAGACCTGCCGTCGAGTACGATTACGAGTACCGTCCGCAGCGAACTGAGTACGAGGTACGCGGCAGTTGGCGGCCGACAACCTGGTTTTTTGGCCTCCTGAAAGATGACCATCCTCCGCTGGATTCTGGCCCTGATCGCCGCTTTGTTCGCAGGGTTGCAGTACAACGATCCCGACCCGCTGGTCTGGGTCGGGTTGTATGGCGCGGCGGCACTTGCGCTCGCGCTGGCCGCGCTGGGCCGCCCGGTTCCGGCGCTGGCTTGGTGCGTTGTGGGCGCCGGACTGGTGCTGGTCGCCATCAGCTTGCCTGGGCTGCGGCAGTATCTGGCCAACACCGATGGCGTGACGGTCTCCGACGCGATGTCCAACCGCTATCCCTACATTGAAGCGACCCGCGAACTGGGCGGCGCGGCACTTGCGATCGTGATGGCACTCCTGGCGCTGGGCGAGCGACATCCGCGCGAAATGGGCCGGCAGAAAACAGCAGCCGAGTCGTGAACCGCTGGTTGCCGGCACATGGAATGTGCCTGCGATCGCGGCCACAGTTGAGATGTTTTGGCAAGCGGCAGGGCGTCAGCCCGCGGTGGCCGGCCCAAAAAACGGAGGGCTTACGCCCTGCCGCTCGCCAGGATCAAATCAGGCCGCGCGTGGTTTGCTTTCAGAACAGCTTCGGGTCGGCGGGATCAAAGCCCAGCGACCGGACAAATTCCCGGTCGGTTTCCGCTTCGGCTTCCCGTCCCAACGCCATCAGGCATTCGGCCCGGTGAATCCGCTGGACGGCGATCGAGTGCTTGCGTCTCAGGGCAGATTCGTCCGGGTCAATCGCGGTTCCAGGATTTTCACCCAGCCGCCTGGTAACCAGACGTTTGGCGAGTTCGGCTGAAACACAGGCGATGCTGATGGTGTTGAGGGCTTTGTCGAGCCGGCCCAGTCGCAGCTGGAGCAGGCCCCAGGTGTCGAGCAGAGGGGCGTGCTGGTCGATCTGGTCGATGCAACCACGCAGGTCGGGAAGGGCCGCAAGGATGGCGTCGGAATCATGTCCCAAGCGGCGCACTAGGTGCCGCGCGCGGGCCGACTCGTCAACATCGTCCGGATGGTCGGTACGTTCCAGTGCGAAGGCCCGCGCGGTCAGCAAGACCGCGAGCTCCCAGTTGTTGGCCTGCAGTGTCGCCTGGATCTCCTCCGAACCGGGTTCTTTCACGGCTGGTTCGCCGTCGTCCTGTTTTTTCGGCAGCGCTCTCTCCAACGCAATCTGCATGTCAAGCAACCCGGTTTCCATCAGTTCGCGCACCGCCTGGAGCGATTCAACGCGCAAGTCGACCAGATGCCGGACGGTGTCGTACTGGCCGGACTCGACGGCCAGCAGAGTTGCGGCCACCACCGTCCTGCCGTCGACTGTGAGTCGCGTGACATCGCCAAACGGTTCCTCTTCCCGCTTCTGCAGGAGGCTTTCCATGGCCGCAAGTCCCACGCCGGTTTCGAGGCCTGCGAGAGCGCGCTGATAGGCGAGGTGGTTGACAAATTCCGGCCCGGCTTCGGGGACTCTGCGGGTGATTGTCGCGAGGGCAGGCTTCAGCTTCCCCAGGGCTTCGGCCGGGTTTCCGCTGGCCGTCAGCGCCTGGGCCTCCAGACTCACGGCCCGCAACAGTGACGCGCCGGCGGCCGGGTTGGACTCGAACGCTGCCGACGCAGCACGTGTCAGCCGGCCGGCCGTCGTGGCAGCGTCGGCCAACCGCCCCGCATCGAACTGGCGCCCGGCCAGCGCAAGGGCGATGGCTTCATCCTCGGCAAAACGGCCGGCCAGTGACTCCAGCGCGGCCAGACCTCCAGCCTGGTCGCCCCGTTCGAACTGTCGGGAAGCCGCGGCCACTCGCCAGTAGACCAGCTCCCGCCGGCCCCCAATCAGGACCAGGGGGATTGCGGCAAGGGCCGCAAAGACCAGCAGCATCAACCGCGCTGCCAGCCGCGACCGGCGCGGGAAAGCGGTTCGCTTCCAGTGAACATCCTGGCCATCTGTCGTGTCAGCCATTCTCTTCTTCACCCAAAAAATCCTCGACTTCCGCGACCAGCTCCTGGCGGATCAGGTTCAACCGGTGGCCGTCGCGGATTTTTTGCCCCTCGCCATCCGTTACATAGAACACGTCCAGCACCTGGTGGCCCCAGGTGCTGATCCGGGCGAACCGCACGTCGAGGCCGAGCAGATAGATTTTCCGCGCGATGGTGTAAAGCAGTCCCAGCCGGTTCCATGCAAACACATCCAGCACCGTGGCGCTGTCGACCGACTGGTTGTCGATTTCGACCCGGATTGCGGGTACCGACAGCCGCATGGCGGGAGTGATCCGGTCGTGCCAGGTTGCCCGGAACTTCGGCGGCGGTTCGTCGATCCCCTGGGCAATCGCGAGGGCCCGGCCGCGGATTTCGTCCAGCCGGCTGGTCGGGCTGTCGGTGTGATCGCCGTCTTCGAAACGGAACCAGTACCAGAGCAGCGCGCCGCCCAGCGGCTTGACTTCGGCCGCCTGGACGTGCAGTCCCTGGCTGGCCAGCATTCCGGTGACCTTGTAGAAGATGCCGGCCCGGATTTTTTCCCGCTTGGCGATGCTCAGTTCGTACTGGCCGGGGGCGGCGACCGGATGGATGAACCCCAGAACCTCCCCCGGCCGCGAGCGCCGCAACTCAAGCAGCTGGCCGGCCACTTCGGCCGGTTCGCGTTCCGACGAGTAACTCCACGGCAAATTCTGTGCGGTCGCGCGCAGCCAGTTCTGCTGCTCTTCTTCACCGCCTCCGGCCGCGGCAATCCGCTCGAACAGCACCTCGCTGTGCCGGCTCAGGCGGGCCCGCAACGCCCGCCCGGTCAGCTGGTCATGGGCGTTGAGATAGAGCGCCGTCAGCAGTTCCTGTTTCCATGGCGTGAACGTCCCCGGTCCAACCGCACTGATATCGGCACAGGTCAGCAGGAACAGCAGCGAGAGCAGCTGCACCGATCCGACATTCGACGCGAACTCGGCCACCAGCGACTCGTCGCTGATGTCGCGATGGAACGCCACGTGGCTCATCATCAGATGATTGTGAACGAGGTAGCGAATCCGTTCGGTCTCCTCGCCCGACAGGCCCAACCGCTGGCAAGTCTCGACCGCCAGCCGCTGGCCGACTTCGCAGTGCTCCTCGGCAAACCCTTTGCCCAGATCGTGCAAAAGCAGAGCGAGGTGCAACACCGGCTTGTCGCGGAGGTTGTTGTAAGTCCGCCCCAGCACGCCCTGATCGCGAGCGAACTCCGTGCAGACGCGGATCGCGCGCAGAGAGTGCTCGTCCACCGTGTAGTGGTGGTACTCGTTGAACTGCAACAGGCCGCGCGCGTGACTGACCGCCGGAATGACCTTCTCCAGCACATGCATCTCGTGCAGCATCTGCAGGACTTCGGCCAGCCGGTGGGGGTTGCCGAGCAAAGCCCAGAACTGCCGGGCCGCGCCTTCGTCGAGTGCGACCTCGCTGTTGGCCATCGCGTCGCGAATCGCCAGCCAGGTTCCCGGCTCAATCGACTTTTCGTGCAGCACTGCCAGCTGCATCAGCCGCAACACCTGCTGCAGATCGCCCCGCGCGGCAGGCAACTGCTGGGGTTCCATGCCGATCCGCGCCGGCCCGACCCGGAACAGACCATCAATCTGCCGGCTGAACAGCGGGGCCAGAATCGCCTGCGTCCGAGTCTGGCGGGCGAGCGTCGCCGCCGCAAACTGGTCAGCCAGATAGCGGACCTGGCTGGTCAGGCGGAAGTAGTCCCGCATCAGTTCCTCGACGGGCAGCACGCCATCGCCGCCCGCATACCCGAATCGCTCCGCCAGCCGGACCTGTTCGTTCCGTCCCAGACCGTCCTGGGTCCGCCCGGCAGCGAAGTGCATCTCGCAGCGCAGCCGCAACAGCAATTCATTGGCCGCGCCCAGCTGGTCGGCGTCCGCCACGGTCAGCGCCTGGTGGCCGACCAGCTGCTCGAGCGCCGTGTGGCCAAACCGGACGAAGCCCAGCCAGCGGATCAGGTGAATGTCGCGCAGCGTGCCGGGGCTGCGTTTGACGTTGGGCCGCAAGAGATAGACGGTCTCGCCATACTGGGTCCGCTCGACACCCCGCGCGGCGATGATCCCTTCGGCCACGCCGTAGTAGTTCTTCTGGCTCATCCGCAGCAGCAGCCCGGTGAAGCTGCTGGCCAGTTCTGCGTTCCCGCCCAGAAAGCGCGATTCGGTCAGCGCGGAAAAGACCTGCGAGTCCCGCAGTGCCATCGTGCTGGCCTCGCGCGGCGTCCGCAGTGAGCCGCCGATCTTGAGTCCCACATCGTTGATGTCCTGGACCAGCCGGCGAAAGTACTCCCGCAGCCGCTCGCTGATCGAGCCCTGGACCAGGACCATCAGATCGACATCGGAGAACGGAGCGAATTCGCGCCGCCCACAGCCCCCATGCATGACCAGGGCGACCGAGCCGTCGATCGCCGGGTCAAGCTCTTCCACGGCCGCCCGATGCAGCCCCAGCACGGTCGCGTCGAGCAGGTCCGAGAGCAGCCGGACGGTTGTCTTGCCTGGCGCACCGCCGTCATGCCCGGCGCGGATCGACTCCCGCCCGGCACCCCATTGCTGCCGCGCGGCGAGCACCGGCTCGCGGATGCCACCCGCCAGCGACATCGCGTTACCTCCCGCTCGCCTGCGGCCCGTGTCTGCGGCCGTCAAAGCGCGTCTTTTCCGGTTTCCCCGGTCCGGATCCGGACGGCTTCATCGAGGGTTGAGACAAAAATCTTGCCGTCGCCAAACTGGCCGGTCTGGGCCCGCGAAATAATCGTGTCGACCACCGCGCGAACGATCTCGTCGGGCACCGCGACCTCGACCTTGACCTTGGGGATGAAGTCAATCGCGTACTCGTTGCCGCGGTACATCTCGGTGTGGCCGCGCTGCCGGCCAAAGCCCTTGACCTCCGTAATCGTCATCCCTTCGACGCCGACTTCGATCAAGGCCGTCTTGATGTCCTCCAGCTTGAAGTGCCGGATGATCGCCTCGATTTTCTTCATGCCGTTTCCCGTCCGATTTCCCTGCCCGGATACTCGCCATCCCGCCGGCCCAATGTAGCCGATTATTTCCCGATTGGGACGCACCCGACCTGCCACGAACGGGACTTAACGAGCCGGACTCGACGAGCCGGAAGCGTCAGCGACGGTTCTTCCTCCGTCATGATCCTGCGTCCCCATTCTTTCCCCGCTCACCGGGCAACCAGCGCGTCTCCGGCTGACCCGCCGCAAGATTGACGTCCCGGGCCAGCACGAACAGCAGATCGGCCAGCCGGTTGAGATAGACCAGGTCTTCCGCCAGCCGTTCCGCGTCCGGCTGCATTTCGATCAACCCGACCAAAGCCCGTTCGGCCCGCCGACAAACCGTCCGCGCCAGATGCAACGCCGCGCCGGCCTTCGATCCGCCTGGCAAAATGAAGGCCGTCATCGGTGGCAAGCCGGCTTCGTGCGAGTCGATCGCCTGCTCCAGAGTCTCGACCCGACCCGCGCGCAGTGGTGGCACTGGTCGCTGCGTTCCCAGGCAGGCGGCGACATGCGCGCCGACATCGAAGAGATCCTGCTGGACCGACTCCAGCAGCCCGCGCGTGTCCTCATCGAGTCCCTCCGCGACCGCCAGCCCGATGGCCGCGTTCGTCTCGTCCAGCTCGCCGCAGACTTCGACCGCCAAGTGCGACTTGGCCACCCGATGCCCGCCCAGCAGGCCCGTTTCACCCCGATCGCCGGTCCGCGTGTAGATTTTCATCCGCGCAGTTTGCTACGATCCGCAAGCCGCTGTCAACGCCGGGGTCGGGTGCGTTTCGCATATTGCGGATTTCGTTCCGGAGCGGAAGAGCTGACTTTTCCGAAGTCAGCGGTGGAACCCGTTCCAGTGTCTTTCCCGCTCAGCCTCCAGATCTCCCGTCCAAGGCCCGCCCATGCCGGAAACTGATCTGATCGTCTCCTGCGGCGTGCTGGTCTTCCGCCGTCAGCCCACCGTCGAGTTTCTGCTGCTGCGGCATGCCGACCGCTGGGATTTGCCCAAGGGCCATGTCGACGCGGGCGAAGACGAAACCACTTGTGCCCTGCGCGAACTGCAAGAGGAAACCGGCATCGGTGCCGATGACATCCGACTGGAACCGGGACGCCGCTACGTCCAGGAATACTGGATTCGCCAGAAACGCCACGGCCCCGAACCGCGCCGCAAACACCTGGTCATCTTCCCCGGCTGGCTGCTCCGCGACTGCCCGATCAGCTTGACCGAGCACATCGACCACCGCTGGTTCCCCTGGCAGCCACCGCACCAGATCCAGCCCCAAACGATTGACCCGCTGCTCGCCACGGCCAGTGGCTGGCTGGCTGGCCGGGCCTGAGAACAAATACGATCCCGGAAAAAGGTCAGGCCGGGATGACGAGTTTCATTCCCGCCTGCAGCAGATTGGGGTTGGTGCCGATCATGGCCTGGTTCCGGCTGTAGATTTCCTGCCAGCGCGCCGGTGATCCGTAGTACCGCGTTGCGATGCCGGACAGGTTGTCGCCCCGGTTGACGACATGCACGCGATCACCGGGCTTATAGGACTGGGCCGCGGAGGTCGTGTCTTCAAACGGGCCGAGACCCAGGTCCGAACGGATCCGGCTGATCATGTTGGTGCCGAAGAAATTTACGGCAATGTCATGCGGATCGATTCCCTTGATTCCACCGCCATCGAAGGAACGCCAGTCGCCAGCTGATCGCCGGCCAAGCAGGTTCTTGGGATCGGCCAAAGTGACCGGATCGTTCGTGTGGCCGTAAACCTTGATGCGGAAGTTGATTCCCGCCGGCCAGGCAGGGACGGGCGACGCGACGGAATAGACCTGCAGCTGTGAAAACGCCGAATCGCCATGGGCTGTCTGCAAGGCCCACAGCGCGCTGGCCGTGACCAGGTTCCCCTGGCTGTGAGCCACGATCAGCTGGCGGCTGCCGAGATGGACGTTGAGCTCCGAGAAGAGGGCCGCGGAAGCCTTATTCGTGGTCCCGAGATATCCTTCGAGAAATCGCACCAGTTTGTCGCGCGGTACTTTGGCCCGCAGCGACTTCCCCACATCGGCCGGGTTGCCGCCGGAGCCGCCGGTCAATTTTCGCACGTGGTTGATGGCCGAGTTGACGGCGTCAAACCCGAACTCGCCCACTTGGCTGCCAAAGCTGTTGACCCAGTCTCCACCGCACTGCAAAAAGTCGAAAACGAACCCTTTGACCTTTCCCTGACCAGCCGTGCGGTTGTAAATCCCGGTCACCGGGCGCTGGGTCACCTGCGAAAGGACGAGCGCCGTCAGCTCGTGGGACTCCCCCGTCGTCTGGATACCGTTGATATAGAGAATCCGCGGAAGTTCGTGCCGGACCGCGGGATCTCGATAGACCTGAACCTGGCCGTCATTGCTGGGAGCTGACATCGTGAGATTTCCCTGAAACCAGAACCGAAACACCCGGGACGATCCGGCCAGCCAACCTCGTTGTCGGCCCAGGTCGCGAATCGTTGCCGAAGTTCTGGCAGAAACCACGGGATTCGTCCAAACTCTTTCTGGTCTGCCCCTGGCACTCAACCGGATTCCAGCGAATGGGTACCTCCCGTCCCGTTGACGCGGCCCTGGCGGCTCACTCAACATGAGCGGGAGGGGAATGACGGTCAGGGCGGCGATCGGCCCCACTGGAAACGTGAACACCGCGCGCGAATGCCCGAAACCAGTTTTCTGGGGGTCGCCGGTGCCAGTGACCAGCGGGATCGCGGGGCTCACTCCGGCCAGTCTTGATGGTTCGTTTCCGCGACCCAGGTCAAGCGACGTTCCCTGGGCCCTTCGGGGTACGTCGGCGCGAGGTACCGGCGAGGGCCAGCGCGGCGGCAAGGAGCGGGGGCAGGCTGCCGGGTTGGGGTACCGGCGCAAGGGAGAAGGAAAGGTCGCTAATGCCGACGAACTGGGCGGAGGGGTTGGCGACCGCGTCGTCGGTTGAACGGTAGCGGATGGCAATCGAGTTGACGTTCAGGCTGCCGAAGTTGAAGTTGACGTTGCCAATCGTCTGCGTCGCGGCGGCCGAGGTCGTGCCGGCTTCAAAGCCGTCGAGATAGGTCTTCGTGTCGAGCAGGACGGCGGAGCCGAACGTGTACCAGGCCGGATTGGTGCGGACATTGACGCCGTTCACAAAGACTTCCACGCCATCGTCCCAGTTCAGCCCGGCGGTTGCATCCAGATCGAGAATCGAGAACTGGAATCCGGTCAGGGCCTGGCCGAAACTCAGGCCCAGCTCGAGATAGTCAGCCGGGTCGTCATTTTCGTTGTCGAAGCTCAACTCGACGTAGCCGGTGTGGTTGCCCGTGACGCCCGATTCGAACGAGAAGTAGCTGGTGTTGCGGCCCGGCCCAAGGTCGAAGGTGCCGCCATCCGAGTCGCTGAAAACCAGCGTGCTGAAGGTGACGGTCGTGCCGCCGCCGGTCACCTGGCTGCCGTGATTGACGGCCTGCTCGTCGGCAAAGACTGTTTCCCATGCCATGTCGGCCCGCACCGGTTGCGGACAGGCCAGCGCGATGAGAATCGTGATCAGCCCCAGAACGGGCCGCCAACGACGATGAAGAGGCGCGGACGGGCGGATGCCGGCCAGCGGACGGCGGTCAAGCTGGATCATTGCTGGTAGTCGGGAACTCAGGATGTGGAGCATGTTGTTGCCGAGTGTCTTCGGCCAGCACCGACTGGGCGGTTGAAGTACGCTCCGGTTATGCACAAGGCACCAACGGCCGGCAGCCGCCATGAAGTTCCAGCCGTTCCGTGGCTGCCGGTTGTTCGTGATGCAACGCAGGGGTGTCGGCCTGGCAGTAACCGTTTTCGTGTCCTTTCCGGCCCCACTGTCGGCGCGAAACCCAAGTCTGGCCCGCATGCGAAGCTGGCGGCCCGGGCCATCGCAATGGAAGCCTGACGCGCAAGCGAAGCTACCGCACTCGCCAGGCTTTTCCCCCACGGTTACGATTCGAGGGTGCTTCAGACTGTTGTTCTGGTCGAACTTTCAATTCCGTTCTGCAACAACTTTTTGCCTTCATGAAGAGCGATCCCGGCAGCGTCCCAATGAATGATCCATTGGCTTTTCTTTTGACTTGGACAACCTATGGTTCCTGGTTGCCTGGCGACGAACGGGGCTGGGCGGAAAAACCGGGGCGATTTCGGGAACCCGATTCCAGTCGTGCAATGTCTGCACGTCAGCGGATGACCGAACCGGAGGTGACGTTGGGTTGCGAACAGAGAAGGATCGTCGAGGGGACGATCGCCGATCATTGCCAAATTCGCCGTTGGCATCTCCATGCCTGCTGCTGCCGTACACAACATGTCCATGTAGTCGTGTCGGCCGCGAACCGGAAACCTGACGATGTCATGGACCAATTCAAGGCCTGGTGCACGCGCCGGCTCAAGGAACATGCGGCTTCCCGGTTGAAGCCTGACGCGCAAGCGAAGAACTCCCTTAATTTATGCGACAAAGCCGGATCAATTGCCATGGAAACTCCGGCGGCGGCAGTGACAGCCGCCGTTTCCGGCATCCGGCAGAACTGGTGGACCCAAAGGGGGAGCAAACGCCAGCTGTACAACCAGGAGAGCCTTGAAGCCGCAATCCGGTATGTCCTCGAGGGGCAGAGAGATTCAGAGTGAATTCACATGGCGAACAGTCAGGACAAGGGAAACACGGGCGGGACCGCCCAACAACTTAGACGGCATCAAGCGCCAGAAGACTTCGCTTGCGCGTCAGGCTTTAACCAAACTTCGCTTGCGCGTCAGGCTTCAATTGAGTTCTCACGGAACGCAATCAGCCTCAGCTGTTGACGACGCAACGAATTTCGCCGCAGCCGAACATCGCGCAGCGGCCGTTGTAGTCCCAGCACTCGCGGCAATGGGGCGTCTTGCAGCGGACGCAGATCACCATCCGGCCCTCGAGCTGGTCGGCACAGATCGGACAGCTGACGTCGTCGAGCAATGTGGCCTGCTGTTCATTGACGAACTGGAGGCCCTCGGCGCGGCCTGTGCGGAGCTGGTCGACGACCCGCAGGGCGAGGCGGAGGAAGTCTTCGACGGGGGCCGAATCGGTGAGATAGCCGGCCCGCTGGATGCGAAGCCGCTGGCCGACGAGGTCGAGGCGGATAAGGGAAGTCCCCGACCACTGGGCCAGCTCCATCAGCTGCCAGCGAACGGCTTCAGCGAGCAACGGGTTGCCGGACACGGAGAGCCTGTCCGAGAAGCTTCCCGGAAGGGGGTCAGACCCCAATTTGCTCCGAATCCCGGCGCGCCGGGAGCGCAAATTGGCGTCAGACCCCGACGCTTCCCGGACAGGCTCTAACTGCGCGGACTCGACGAGCAGCACAAACTGCCGGTCGAAGGCCGCGTTGCCGGTTTCATAGCGGACCAGGCCAGCGTCGGCTGGTTCGCGGGCCGGACAGCCGGTCGACATGACCACCAGCCGGCCTGGGGTTTCAGGGGTTGACGTCACCAACGTCGTGCCGCGTTGCCGCCAGCGGTCGAGCCGCCGGGTGCTGGTCACTTTCACCGGCTGTTCCCGCCAGACGAGGCGCATCTGGGGCAGCCACCAGCGCGACTCGACAATACCGCGATAGCGCACGGCGACGGTACGCCAGGCATTGAACCAGCGAAAGCGTCGTCCGCCGGCAAAGAAGACGACGAAGCCGAAGATGCCCGCGATGAGGGCCAGGATGATCCCGAGGAGCGAGAGGACTCCAGCGAAAATGGCTCGGATCATGGGGCTGAAACCTGGACTGATAAAACGGCGAATTCTTGTGAGTGAGCCTGAGGCGCTAGCCGATTCGCCAGGGTGCGGGTCAACGGTTGAAACGGTGTTTTCGGCTAGCGCCTCAGGCTCAGTTTTTTCAGGGTCAGGAACCCGCCGTGGTTTTCGCCGCGGCAACCGGCGCTCGCGGCTGAGCCAGTTCAAAGTCGGTTCGTTCGTCGTCCATGTCGTCGTCAGGTTCAAGACCGATGCGGCGTGTCATCCACCACCAGAGGGCACCGAGTATCGCGGCCAGACCGAGCAGTCCACCGCCGAACCAGTACCAGAGCGACCGGTCGAACGGAGGGGGCGGCTGGCCGTTGGCCAGCGGCGACGAGCCGGCAGCATTCGTACTCCGGGGTGGCAAGGCCGGCGGCAGCGCGGCGAGCCGGGTTTCAAGTTGTTTGATCCGGTCCTGCAATCCGGCGATCGACGTGGTCGCGGACTGGGCCGCTGATTCCATCAGCCGCAGCCGTTCAACGTGCGAGAGGTTCGCCGCTGCGAGCTGTTCGTTTTCCAGCCGGATCCGCGTGTAGTCGTCGGAGAGTGTGCCGGGCAGTCCTTCCGCAACGGCGCGGGCCTGGGCCAGCTCGCGAAAGACCCGGTGCTCGGCTCGCAGCCCCGCCATTTCGGCGGAAGCCTGTGCGGCAGCCACCGGAGGGCCGCCACGCTCGCCTGGGCCGGGCCACAACATCCGCACTGCGACCAGCGTCAGCAGCAGCGTCTGGACGGCGGCGAGCCAGAACAGCAGCAGCGCCGTCGGCGAGAGGTTGCCCGGCAGCTGAACGCCGCCCCGTCCCGGTCCATCGAACCGTCCCGGATAGCCACGAGTGTTCACAAGCAGTTCCTCCTCGCTGTCGACCGCCACGGCTTCGAGTTCGAGCGCGCGGAGCCGGGACGTGAAAAGAAAATAGCCGCCACAGAGCCGGGTCCGGCCTTTGCCATCCCACTGGAACCAGCCCCGCTGGTCCTGGCAGGGATCGATCACGAGCGCCACATCTAGCGGCCGGCCGAAAAAGTTCCGGTGGATGAAGTCATCCATCTCCGAAAGAAAAATTCCCCAACCGGGATGGGTGTGATACCAGCCGACGATCTTCAGGTCCGGGTTGAGCCGTTCGCGCTCGCGGGTGATTTCGCTCCAGGTGCTGTGGGTAAACTTGAAGCTTCCCCGCGTCGCCTCGTAATGCCTGGCCCGCAGGCTGTCCCGCACGATCACCACGGACCGGCCGTTGCGGTCGGTTGCCTGGTCGCCGAGCAGCACGCCGCCGAGTTCGACAGATGTGTTGCTGAGTGAATGGTTCTCAAGCTCGTTCCAGACGTCGAGGTCGACGAAGACCGGCAAGTCGTGCGGGGCGGGCTGGCCCATGGCCTGCACCGCGTAATGGCCATCGAGGTCGGGTGGCAATACGGGCACTGGCTGCTCGCTTCGCAGCTCGCCAAACTGGATGCCTTCGTCGGGGTCGTCGGGAGGGGTGGAGTCGTTCACTGCGGGGTCTCGGCGGATGAGTCCGGGCCGGACCGCAAAGCGGAGCTGTGCGCCACGTTGGACTGACAAAGCGGGAGCTTTGTCACCACGGGGAGCCACTCGGGGCGGTCGGCGTCGAAGCGGAACCAGGCATGGTTGGCAGGACCGCGGCGCACGCGAACAACATCCCACGCCGGCACTCCGAGCGCGGCAAGGGGATGGTCGCAGGCCGGGCTGTCGAAGCCGACTTCGTGGATCAGTTCGGGCCGGCGGTCGCCGTGACACTGCGGGCAGACGGCCGACTTCGCAGATACCCGGCTGACCGGCTGGTTGACTGCTGCTTCCGTGCCGCAAGTTCCACAATGCAGGGCCAGCACGAAATCGCGGTCGAGCTGCAACACCGGACCGGAGTCTGCCGGGTCGGTTGGCGAGGAGAACTGTTGCAAGGCGATCTTCAGCAGCTCGCGCGCCGAAGTCGATTTCACGGAACGGTCGAGGCCGACCACTTGCTCGACCCGTTCGTGCGAAAGGCAGTCTTCGCGGGACGGGTAGGCAGTCTGGTAAAAGCGATTGGCCGCGCCGTTGAAGACGAGGCCGGACCCGGCGGCCGACGGCAGGCCGTGGAGCAGCTTGAGCGCTTCCTGGACCTGCAGTCCGCCGATGATTGAGGCGATCGTCGGCGCGGTGGGCACGCGGCCCTGCTGCAGCTCTTCGCGCGACAGCAGCGGGCAACTGTAGCGGAGCTGGATCAGGCGGTAGTCATTGTCGGTCATCGTACATTCGTAACAGCCGCTGCCCGGCGCATGCGCCGGATGGCCGGGTGGCGCGAAGACTTTCGCCACGCCGCTGATCTCCTGGATTCCGCCGTCGATCCAGGGTTTGCCAGCCCGCCAGCAATGCCGGTTGATCCAGAGCCGGGCTTCGCGGTTGTCGACGCAGCCGATCACGAGGTCCATCGCTTCGATCAGGCCCAGTCCCGTGTCGTCGGGAATCCGGCCAACGACCGGAACGGCACGGCAATCGGGGTTGATCTGGCTCGCCATCGCGGCGGCGGCTTCGGCCTTCGTTCGCCCACAGTCGGCGTCCCGAAACAGCACGCTCCGGGAGAGATTGGAGGCTTCGATCGCATCGAAGTCGACCACGACAACCAGGCCGGTGCCGAGCAGGGCCAGGTTCTTGATGACTTCGTTGCCGAGTGCTCCCGCTCCGACCACCATCACCCGAGCGGCACGAATGCGGGACTGGTCCCACCAGCCGATCATCTGCAACCGCTCGTAACGCTCGTCGAGGCAGTGGTTGAAGCCGTACCGCAATCTGACCGCTGACGAACGGCGAGGGCGATGGGCGAAAGAGTTCGGCGATGGCCTCGAGAATTTTGTCGGTAGTATCACGGCCGACCAGCGTGCACTCATTGTCGGCTACGCCCCGAGCTACGAACCGGACGATGGCGCGTGGCTCGAGTATCGGCAGCGCTGGCAGGATGAGTTGCTGGCGCTCGTGCGCAAACGTCTGAGCTATGTCGAATTCGAGCTCGCGTTCCGCGATATGGCTGTCAATCGTGAGCGCTGGTATGGCGCGGAGTACCAGCGCATCGTCGACGCCAACGAGGTGCTGTTTCGCAATGTGACGGTCGCTGTCCTGAATGGGCTCGATGCGACGCAACGCGCCGAGTTATCGCAGAAGTTGCGCGGCTACGCGCGTGACTTCGATGAACTCGTGGCGGAAGCCGCTGCGGCGCCGCCGCCCGCGGTGTGTCTCGTAACCTGCTGAGTTCTCCCAAAATCCCGCG
>JANOFL010000148.1:0-2193 GCA_031405895.1 Planctomycetota bacterium | reverse complement strand
GTTGTCGCCCAGGCGTGCGTTCAGCTCTTGCAGCTTGGCCTCAAAGCGCGACAGGTCGGCCACCGCCCTCCGAATGGCGTTGACCACCTGCTGGAGATTTTCATCCAGTTCCTGGTTCCGAAACCGCATCACCCGAAACCCCTGCGACTCCAGCCACTCCGTCCGCCGCGCATCCTTTTCCACTGCATCTGGTTCCAGATGCTTTGGGCCATCGAGTTCGACGACCAGGTTTTTTGGAAAACAGATGAAGTCAACAACGTATTCCCCGACCGCCGCTTGCCGACGAAACTTGACGCCCAGCTGGTTGGCACGGATTTCCCGCCACAAGCTTTTCTCAGCCGGTGTCGGCTGCGGTAGCCCAGGATATTCGGACTGTGGCGGGGGCGGCAAAATGAGTCCCCAGACACCACAACCCAAGCCCCATCCCGTTCCTCGTTCCTTCACAAGTTGGACAATCCAAATGACCTCATCGGTTCTTTTTCGGTATGCCCCTTTCGCCCCCAAAAATCCGTTCGCGGCCGCCGCTTCCGCGACCGCGTGTTTAATCACTTTGGCTTTGGACAATTGACCTGCCTCCGAGTTCTATACAAGTTGCTATGAGAGTTCAGGGCTGGGAAATCGCCTCCCTTTGGGACGCTCACTGAGCCGGTTCCTCTGGCGGCGTCGTGGCCGGCGTCGGTCCCACCAACCAGTCGAAGATGGGGGAGGCCATCAGGGTGGTGACGACGGCCATGATGACGAGCGTGGCGAAGAGGCCTTCGCTGATGATCCCTTTCTGCAAGCCGATGTTGATGATGATCAGCTCCATCAGGCCGCGTACGTTCATCAGCGTCCCCACGCCCAGCGACTCGCGCTGGTCGAGACCCGCCCAGCGTGCGGCGAGCCAGCAGGCTACGCCTTTGCCGACCACCGCGGCGAGCAGGACCAGGCCGCACATCGCCCAGAGGAAGGCGGAGTCAATCAGGCCGATCTGCGTGTTGAGGCCCGAGAAAGCGAAAAAAAGCGGCAGGAGGATGGCGACGGTCAGCGGTTGGATGCGGCCGATCAGCTCGCGGGTCACGATCCCGCGCGGCATCGCCGTGCCCATCACGAAGGCCCCGAAGACCGCGTGCAGCCCAGCCAGCTCGGTGAACCAGGCCCCGAGACACATCAGGGTGAGACCCAGCACGAGGCCGGCTTCGCTGAGCGTCCGTTGGAAAAGGGGTCTGACCCTCTCTGCCTCCGAAGGGTCTGACCCCTTTTCCAACGGACTGGCAGGCGTATCGCGGAGCATCAGCCAGTGATGGCTCCAGCCGAGCAGCGGCCGGATGACGAGCAGGACGACGGCGACATAACCGATCCCGCCGAGGACGCTGAACAGGGCGAGGCTGTAGTCGTTCTGGATGCTGGCGAGGACGAGGGCGAGGATGCACCACGCTGCGGCGTCATTGATGGCTCCCGCGCCGAGCGACACAGTCCCCATCCGCGTCCCGCCGAGACCCTTGTGGTCGATGATTCGTGCGAGCATCGGAAAGGCGGTAATGCACAGCGATGCGCCGAGGAAAAGGGTCGCTTCGAGGAGCGAGGTCTTTTCCGGAAACAGGTTGGTGGAATTAAAGAGCAGCACGGCGAGGGCCGCGCCGAGCAGGAACGGGGCGACCATTCCGGCGATCGAGACGGCAAGGGAAGCTTTGAGGTTGTCCCGGATGATGTCGATCCGGAACTCGAGCCCCACGATGAACATGTAGAGCGCAAGGCCGAACTGCGAGACGGGGAAGAGGTAGCTCTGCGTGTCGCGGCTCTGCTGGGTCGGGTCCCACGGGAAGATGGCTTGCTGGATTTCGGGCCAGTAAAGTCCGAACAGCGACGGCCCCAGCAGAATCCCGGTGACCATCTCGCCCACGACCTGGGGCTGCCCCAGCCGCCGGGCCACGCTGCCGACCAGCCGGCAGCAGACCAGGATAATGGCCAGCTGCAAAAAGAACTGGACAGCCAGCTCGACGTTGCCCATGCGTTGACGACCCGGGTCAGCGGAAAACCGCCGATTCTAGTCGGCAAGGGTTCTCCGCGTAGGGTGCGTGAAACGCACCATTTCTTTTCTTGCTCCCCTCGCCCCGTTGTCCCGGCGCGCCGGGGAACCGGGAGAGGGGCAGGGGGGCGCGCAGCCCCGGGATATGGGGGGGACAGCGCGCGGGCGCGGGACCCCCCACCCCC
>JANOFL010000100.1:0-2564 GCA_031405895.1 Planctomycetota bacterium | reverse complement strand
CCCGGTCGCGCGCCGCGTGCGAGGGTTTCTGCCGCCGCTGGTTTTCCTGGCAGGTGGCCGAACCAAACTGCGGAAAGACATCCGTCGGTCCCTGGCGCGGAGTTCCCTTCCCGGCCCGGCTGGTCATCAGCACGACCACGTCGGCATCAAACAGCCGACGGTTGATCTGCAGCGGCTCGTCGTCGCAGCCCGTGGCCAGCAAGGCATGGTCCGCCGGTTCGGCCGGATCGTGAAGCACAACCCCCTTCGCCTCGTCAACGCGGATTGGCTGGCCGCTTTCCTTCATCCGGGCAAGGGCTGCCGGCGCGACCAGAAACTCGACTGTCCCCACCAGCTCTTCGCTGCCAGCCACCACCGGCTGCAGTTCCTGCCGCAACAGGTCCATCAACTCGGCCAGTCGCGGCACAGAGCCCGACACGGCGACCACCACCCGGTCTCCCGGAACCAGCACATGCCGGATCGATTCAAGACCCACCGGCGCACCAAGCGCCGCCCGGAGCATTTTCTGAAGGGACGAGGAGTCACCTTCCGGGGCCGTTTTCCCCTCACCGTCATGATTCGCTTTGACCGGACCGGCCAGCTCCAGCAATTCATTCAGCGTTGGCGAACCCATGACTGCCACCCCTTTCGTCGGTGCCCGGAAAGCCATCAGTTTACCGTTTGCCCACTCGCCAACATCCGGGCCAGTTCAGGACCGGTCCGAAACGCCGCAAAAACCAGCCCCCACCGCAAACCACGATCCTGCCAGGCGTGGACCGACGGTGGCCAACATTCCGTCGACCCATCCGCGATCTTGCCGACGCCGACCAGTTCTTCGAGGGTGACTGTCGCCACCGGCCAACATGCTTGTGCGGGTGGACGCGATCGATCCATGCCGCTCCGCCGGAGCTGACATTGTCTGGTGGACGGGTGTCTATAAACATCTGGCTCCTCTGGAGCGATGCCGCGGCGTCGCGCCGTTGCAGCTCCGCGGAACGACCTGGCTGCAGCTCCGTAGGAGCGACCTGTTTATAGCCCTTGACAGCGTTTGTTCGTTTGCACGATGACCTGAACGCTGCGGCGCACAAGTAAAAGCGGAGATGCTGGTCAATCCGAAAACCAGAATGTCCCCATTTCACTTTCTGCCTTCCGCGATTGCCGTGCGGGAACGCGAGCTGTGCACTTAGCGCCGCCGTCGCCTCATGCGAATCACAGGCGTGAGCAGAACCATTGCGAGCATCGTGCCCGGTTCCGGAACGGAATTGCATTCCCAGAACTTGGTGATGACAGTGGTTCCGAACGGCGCGATCGGCGGGCGAACCGCGCCAGCGCCGCCGAAGTCCCACTGCAGCGCCCAGGTGACATCTCCAATGCCGAACGGCACGCCGAAGGGTGGATTATCGTTCAGGGTGGAGGGGCCGCCATTGGTCAGATGATTCAGCAGGCTCGGGAAAAACGCGTACTCGTGATGATCGTATTGCAGCACCCCGGTGGTGACGATCGTCTGCGAATCAAACTGCTGGGCCTGCGTGGGGCTGATCGGCATACCGATGTCGTCGCCGGGCGTGTTGCTCAGGTCCAGGTCGATGTATTCGAAGAAGTGAAATTCGAGCGGCTGCGCTGTGAGGTTGGTGATCAGAACGTTCTCGCCCATCCGGCTGTATCCGCTTCCGGGCGCGCCGCCGATCACACCGTAATCGAACTGGATGGTGAACTGTGTGTTGCCGTAGATGACGGAGGCGCCGTTGGGTCCGGTCTGCGTCGAGAGCATCAGTGGCAGCGTATGGGTCGATCGCTCCGGCCCGGCCGGACCGACGCGATACAAGTTCGAAATCTGGTGCAACTGCTGCACACCGTCAACAATCCACGAACTGATCGCCGCCTGCTGGTTGTCGTTCACCACAATCGATGAGTTGTTGGATGCGAGGTTGTGACTCGGCTGCGCGCTGGCGTGCGGTGCGAGTGCCAGAAACAACGCCGCGATCGTCGGCGCCAGCAAGTGAATCGATCGTACGGTGGAAAACGAAGCGGATGACCTGACGTGCATGGGAAACCCTCCAGATAAACCCTTTAGGACCTGACAGCTGAGCGATCAGTCGTACTGATTGCCAAATCTGCCGCGCTTCTCACGGCTATTAGACACGAGACGATTCTGGTTTTCCACAATGTTTTTGCTCGTCGGGTGGCATGGGCGAAGGCGCCGTTGTGCCACTGGCGGCTCGTGTGCCAGTCGCAGTGGTAGCAGAAACTCCCCGTGGGCTTGAGGACGCGGGCGAGTCGCTGGGGCGCCGCGGCGACCGGCCGCATGGTGTCGATGTACGCCAGCCCTTGACACGGCGAGGTGTCAAGGGCCTGTGTGCTGGCGTGCCGGTCATCAAACGACCGCTTCTCCTTGCTCTCGCCCCAGCCCTTGACAAATGACCGCGGGCGAAACGCGCTCGGGGTCGCTTTGCGACCGTCATTTGTCAAGGGCCAGAAGCCCTCGTAGATGCGGTTGGAGTTGAAGGGCGGGTCGATGTAGATCAGGTCCACACACTTGGCGGGCAGCTTGGCCAACTGCTCCAGCCCTTGACACAGACGCCGTG
>JANOFL010000120.1:0-10810 GCA_031405895.1 Planctomycetota bacterium | reverse complement strand
AGGGTGGGTCGAGTCTTCGAGACCCACCGTCCACGGCACCGAGGCCCTTGAAAAGCCGTCGCTTTGGTTGAGGTGGGTCTCGAAGACTCGACCCACCCTACTCGTATCGAAGAGCCTCAATCGGGTCGAGTTTGCTGGCGCGGCGGGCCGGATAGAAGCCAAAGAAGACCCCCACGGCGGCGGCGAAGACAAATGCCATCACGGCCGCCGGTATCGAAATCACAACCGGCCATTCGGTGCCTGTTGACAACGAGTTGATCAGGGCCGTGATTCCGTATGAGGCTCCGATCCCGAGCGCGAAGCCGATCAGTCCGCCGATGCAGGAGAGCATCACCGACTCGACCAGAAACTGCAGCAGGATGTCGCGCGAACGGGCACCGACCGCCATCCGGATGCCGATCTCGCGGGTCCGCTCTGTGACCGAAACGAGCATGATGTTCATGATCCCGACCCCGCCCACGACCAGCGAAATGCCGGCGATCGAGGCCAGCATCATGGTCATGATGCCGGTGATCATCCCCAGCATGTTGGCGATTTCAACCGTCGTCTGGACTTCGAAGTCGGGCAGCTGGCCGGCATTGATCTTGTGCCGGTCGAGAAGCAGCTGGCGAATCTGGTCGCTCGTCGCGCCGACTCCACCGGTCGTCCGGCCCGCGACCATGATCGCGTTGACGTCGTCAAAGGGCGATCCCTGCAGCGTTTTGCGGACGGTCGAATAGGGCATCAGGATCACGCTGTCCTGGTCCTCGCCGACCATGTTCGCGCCTTTGGCCTCCAGCACGCCGATGATCGTGAACGGCTTGTTGCCGATCCGGATCCGTTCGCCAATCGGGTTGGCGGTCTGGAACAGCCGCACGACCACAGTCTTGCCTACCACGCAGACCTTCTCAGCCTTTTCGATCTGGGCGTTGTCAAAAAACGTTCCCAGCCGGATCGGCCAGTTGCGGACTTGCAGGTAGTTTTCGCCGACGCCGTGCATGTCGTTGGGGCTGAAATTGAGATTGCCGTAGACCACCTGGCCTCCGGCACCGACCAGCGGAGACGCGGCCAGCACACCCGGGCACTCCTGTTCAATGGCGTCCGAGTCGCCGGCCGTCAACGTGTTCATCTGGCCGCTCCGGACCCCCTGGCGGGCCATCTGCGAGGGCAGGATCACAATCACATTCGTGCCGAAGCTCTGCAGCTCATTCTGCACGAGCGCACTGGCGCTCTGGCCGATCGAAACCATCGTCGTGACGGCCGCAATCCCGATCACGACGCCGAGCACGGTCAGGCCTGCGCGAAGCTTGTTCTTGCCGAGGGCACGGAGCGCGATGTTGAGTGTCTTGAGTAGCGACATTACTCCGCATTTCTCACAAGGGGATACCGTTCGAGACAGACTGTTTTTGGTAACCCGACGCGTTAGCAAGGAATCTGGCTGATTCCGCCTCGCTCACGCTTCGGGCTACCAGTTGTTGTGAGAAATGCGGGTTACTCCTCACCCGGGCCTTTCAGTCCTGTGACCAGTTCGGTGTCCACGCTCAAATCGCCCGAGACAAGGGCCGAGAAGCGGTTGTCGCTGATCCCGACTTCGACTTCGATCGCGCGGAGGAACTCGCCATCGACTTTCCAGACGTGCCGTTTGGCGGATTTGACGTTGGCTTCGACGCGCTCGGCCACCGGCGGCTGAAGCGAAGGCGTGTCGGTGTCACCCGTGGCCTCGGGCAGTTCCTCGACCACGCCTTCCAGAATCTTGCGGTCGTCGGGATGGACCTGTTCGGGATTGGGGGGATAGAAGCGGAGGGCCGCTTTCGGCACCTTGATCGCGTCCTTTTGCTGGTTGACCTCGAACGACAGGTTGGCTGTCATGCCCGGCAGGAGCTTGAGTTCCTGGTTCGGTGCCCCGACCACAACCGGGTAGGTCACGACATTCTGGTTCTCGACCGAGCTGAAGCGGACTTCCTCGATCCGTCCCTCGAACAAATCGTTTGGGTAAGCGCTGACCGTAAAGCTGACCGGGTGGCCATCGGCCTGGGCCTGGCGGATCAAGCCGATCTCGGACTCGTCGACATCGGCAAAGACATGCATTTTCTCGCGCATTCCAACACCGACGACGAACAGCTCGGGAGTCGTGAACTGGGCCGCCAGGGTCTGGCCCGGCTCGACTTTGCGGTCGATGATCATGCCGTCTTCGGGCGAGCGGATTTCGGTGTAGTCGAGATTGGCCTGGGACTGGGAGAGGGAGGCCGTGGCCTGCTCGATCAGGGCCTTCGAGGTCACCAGCTGGGCCTCGAGCGACATCCGGTTGAACTTGACCTGGTCCAGTTCGGCCTGGGCGATGAAGTCGGCGTTGCGGTCTTTGAGCTTGTTAGCCCGGGCCTCATCGTTGCGGGCCTGCTGAAGAAGGGCCTCGACCCGCTGCAGGTCGGCATTGCGGGTGGCGAGGACAGCCTTTTCCTGGGCCACGATCGCGGCAAAGAGCCGGGGGTCGATTGTCGCCAGCAAGTCGTTGGCTTTGACCTCCTGGTTGAACTCGACAAACAGGTCCTTGATCGGGCCAGAGACAAACGAGCCGATCTGTACGGATTTGACGGGTTTGACCGTGCCCGTCGCGTTAACCACCGAAGTGATGTCGCCCTTTTCGACCTTCGCAATCCGCCAACGGGGCTTGTTCCGCTCGGCCAGCGCCCGCGCGATGGGGGGCCAGATCAGGAACCCCAGCCCGGCCAGAACACCTCCGATGATCAAGAGCCGTATGAAGAATCGCAACATCTGATCGGGTTGAAAATGGGCTGGAAACCGGAGTGCAGGCCATGGGATTTACCCACCGCCAGGGTCTCAGGTTTCCGGAAGCGGGTGGCCGGCAAGCCCGCCAGGGCCTGGCCGGGCTGCCAGTGGACAACAGATCGCAGCGCGACGCTGACCTCGTCCATTGTAATCGAGCCATGGGAGGTCTCCGTGCGATGAATACCGCCTCGCAGGTACAAACCGGGACAGGAACACTGCCAGAGAGGCGGGTTACGTTCAAGCTCCTGCAAAACGGGCACCGTCAACAGGCATGACAAGTTCGCCACTCTTTATGGGCGTCCGGCCGTGGCGCTCAGGAGCCAGCACACTTGACGTAGAGTTTGGACGTTGAAAAACGTGTTGGAGCCGGTAGTATGATCTTGCGATGCAGTACGAAACAATTTCCGGCCAAGAGGGAGGCCAAGTCCCTTGACGATCATTCACGCACAATGGATCGGCGGGCAGGCGGTCTTGCCGAAACAGGATTTTGATCGCTTGCTCGAGCTGGCCCGCAAGAGCGAGCCAGTGATTGTCCAGTCGCCGGACGACGACTTTTCCACGCAGAACACCATGCGGCTGGCCGAAACCGGCGGCGCGTTTGATTTCTGGAACGCTTCCGGCGAATACCTCTATTCGGCACAGGACGGTGAGGCAGTTTGATGCCGACGATCTCGCGGGGCGATGTGCTCCTGACCCGGTTTCCGTTCACCGACCTGAGCGGAACCGCGGTGCGCCCCTGCCTGGTTGTGTCTCCCGGGCTGATCGGCCAGGACTTGATCGTGGCCGGAATCTCGAGCGTCGTTCGCGGCGACATGGTGGCCACAGATGTACTGGTCGAGCCCACTCACCCGGAGTTTCTCCAGACGGGATTGCGCGTTCGGTCCGTGATCCGCTTGCACAAACTGGCTGCCATCGAGCAATTCGTGATTAACCGTCGATTGGGTCGTATCGGTCCGCAGTTGCAGACGGATGTGGATCAGCGTCTTGAAATCGCGCTGGGGCTATGAGCAGGTGACGATCCCCGCGTTGGGAGCTACCGGTGCGAAGACGACTACCAATCTTCGAGCTTTCGAATCAGCCTTGCCGGCTCAGCTTGCCGGCGCGGTAAAGAAGTGGCTAGTGCTTTGTCACAGCCAAGACTTAGGGTCCAGGAGTGTGAGCCGACGGCGCTAGCCGCGGGTTTTTCGCGGGAAACCCGACGCTAGCGCGTTCGGCTCAACCCGAAAAATTAGCCGTGACAAAGCACTAGAAGTCCCCGAGCTGGAGGACGCCGAGCTGGTCTTTATGAAAGAAGGGATCGTCGAGGACACCACCGCCTTCGACCCCGCCGCCCCGGACGGCGTGCAGGTCATCACCTGGACCGGCGTCACAGTGGTCGACGAACTCGACGAAGTCGAAATCCGCTCCGCCTCTGGTGTCACGCTCGCGCTCGGCGAACGCGACATGAGCTTCGCCGAACCGGAAGTCCCCGAACCGGTCGATGGGTGACAGGGCAAGGGCAAAGGGAAGAGTTTTTCACGCAGAGTCGCAAAGCCGCGGAGCCGCAGAGCTGGCAAGGCAAAAGTTGATGCGTAGGTCACACGGCGATGGGCCAAAAGTAGATCTCATCCCCCCTCTCCCTGTTGCCTTGAACGGGGAGAGGGGCCGGGGGTGAGGGGGCCGGTGGCGATCCGGAACACCCGTTGCGCGCGACGCCGCCTCATCCCCCGCCCTTCTCCCCCGCAAAGCCGAGGGAGAAGGGAGAAAGAAAACTCAGATCGCGCCGCTTTCGCCCGCGCCATGACGAGCCGGAAGCGTAAGCGACGGTTTCAAGACCTGCTTCCCGATTGCGCGGACCGCCCCCCTCACCCCGGCCCTCTCCCCCACGCTCAAAGCAGCGGGGGGAGAGGGAGGAAGAACAGATTCAAGTGAGTGGCCCTCTCCCCCACGCTCAAATCAACGGAGGGCGAGGGGGCAAGAATGGATTCACTTGCGTGGCCCTTTCCCCAACGAACAGGGCAGCGCGGGGGAGAGCGAGGGAAAAGAGTCGCGCGCAAAACTTCCGGCTCCCTCCCCCTGGCAGCCCGGTGAAAAAGTGTGGCCGAGTCTTGCCGCTTCAAGTTCGGTCCCGTCGCGCCGCTGTTCGACGTCGACGGTCACCGGGCTGCCTGTGGGGAGGGCTGGGGAGGGGGCCGGCGCGAGGCAAGCGATTTTCTTGGCGAACAGCATTGCCGATTCGAAGAACTAGCGGCCAGTCCCGGCGCCCCGGGATCGGCATAGGGGCAGGGTGCGCGGCAACGCACCAATCCCGGATGGGGTCAAATTCGCGACTGCGAGGTGTGTTCCACACACCTTACGAGAAGAACTGCCCGCCACTACCGCCGGATGCGGACGCCGAAGAAGACGTTGTGCGAATCGTAAGTGTGGTCGCCCATCGAGACGCCGGTGGTGTCGTTGTCCACGTTCAGGTAATCCGCGCCGAGGTAACGGTACTCGGTGAACAGGTCCAGCCGGTCGGAAAGCGGCCGAACCAGACCTGCAATGAACTGGTAGGCGAACGAGGAATCCTGGATGGAAAACGTTTCGGGTGGAGCGTCGGCATTGGTGTACCCGCCGTCGGCGTAGATCGCACCGAGGCCGGCACCCAGGTAGATGCCCGGGAACCCGGGTTCACAGGTGTAGTGGTCAAACAGCACGTTGAACATGCCCGAATACGTGTTGATGTCGCCGGTCGCGCTGAACGAGTTGTTGGTGGTCAGGACGCCGGCCGCGTTCTTCGTCTGCTCGAACCACGACTTGACGCTGTTGTCGCGGTAGGTGAACTCGAACTCGCCCCGGACGTTGGGAAGCAGATACCGGCCGATTGCGCCCCCACCCGCCCAGCCATCGCTCAGCTTCGCGCCGTCAATAAACGTCGAGCCGCCAATGACCCGCATCCGTTCAAAATTGTCGATGTCGACCAATCCGCCAAATACGCTTAGGTAACGTCCCCCGCCCTGGGAAACTTCACCGCAATCTCCCGCCCCGCCGCATCCGTTCGCACAGGTCCCGCCGCCGAACGGGTCAGCCATTGAATTCGATGGCGCGAAGAACGGGTCTTGCGCGGCCGCCTGGCTGGCGAGGTGAAAGACCAGCAGACAGGCAAGCATCAGCGACTTGTTCACGCGATCATCTCCCCGCGTTGGGCGGCACTTGGGCTGTCGAATCCAGCCGAACGGACTTGCCGGCCCGGCCCAGCGGCCAGTCCGGAGTCACTGGAATGAGATAATCGGCACAATCGGCAAATCAGGTTGGCGCCGCGCAACCGCAACTACCATCTTTCCCAGCTTGCCGCGAACAGACGCAAATACCGCGAGCCAGGCCTGGCCGGGGCAGAACAGGTTGTAAATCCCTGTCGGTCAGGTGGACTGGGGAAACTGTAAGGTCCGGCAGTTCAACGCCGGTCTTGGGCAGATCACCGCGGCGGGACGTCGTCGCTGAAGTGGGCGGAGTGGTCGTGGGCGACGCTGGTGCCGGAGGAGGCGCCGCGGTCGAGCCGGTTGAGTGTGCGGGCACAGGCGTTCCAGCGGAGGATGGCGTCGGGATTGTCGGGCTTCGACAGCTGCCGGGCGCGGTCGTAGTACTGCATCGCGCGCTGCAACCAGCCGACTGCAAGGTCGGCCGGCATGCCGCCGGAGAGCTGGGACTTGCCCCACCGTTCGTAAACCAGCCCGTGGTAGTACTCGCGCTCGTAGGGCTGTTCAAGAGCTTCTGACATCCGGACCGCGGCATCGAGGCTGCCGGCTGACTGGCGGTCGAACTGGTCGGTCAGGGAAAGCAGTAGCGTGATCCGCGCGTCGTGGTTGCCGGAGTCGATGGCGAGGATATCTCGGCAGATGCTCTCGGCTTCTTCGGCTTCGTTGAGCAAACGATAGCGGAGGGCCCGCTCAAGAGCAGCAGGGATCGAGCCGGGTTCGATTCGTCTGGGTTCGGGCATGGGTGGAACCCTCAGGTGGCGCGGGGATCGTTGGGATCCGTCCGGGAGTCTGTCCGGCCGCCAAGAGAGGGGGTCAGGTACCAATTCGCTCCGAAGACTACGCGAATTGGTACCAGACCCCGGCGGTTCCCGGACAGACTCCCGGTCGGATCAGACTGAACTCTTGCCAGTCGTGGTGGCGGGTGTTGGTGCGGGTGGTTTGAGCTGGAACAGTTTCCGCCAGAGAGCCTTGACCGGATCGTAGTAACGGTCGGCGACCCGCTCTTTCAGCGGAATGATCGCATTGTCGGTGATGTGGATATGTTCGGGGCAGACTTCGGTGCAGCATTTGGTGATGTTGCAATAGCCGATTCCCATTTCATCCTTGAGTAGCTCCGTCCGGTCAGCCGTGTCGAGCGGATGCATTTCCAGCCCCGCGACGCGAACGAGGAACCGCGGCCCGGCGAAACCATCGAACTCGCCGTGTTCACGGAGCACGTGGCAGACGTTCTGGCAGAGGAAGCACTCGATGCACTTGCGGAACTCCTGGACCCGATCGGCCTCGGCCTGGGAGAAGCGGAGTTCCGCCTGGCCGGCGGGCGGCTGGAAGGGCGGAATTTTTTTGTTGACCCGGTAATTCCACGAGACGTCGGTCACGAGGTCGCGAATGACGGGAAAAGTCTTGAGCGGCCGGATCGTGATCGGCTCGCCCTCGGGATACTTGTCCATCCGGTCCATGCACATCAGCCGCGGCTTGCCGTTGACTTCGCCGCCGCACGAGCCGCATTTGCCGGCCTTGCAGTTCCAGCGCACGGCGAGGTCGGTTGCCTGGGTCGCCTGGACGGCATGAATCGCATCGAGCACGACCATGCCGGGCGCGACGGGAACGTGGTAGTCAACCAGTTCACCCTGGTTCGAATCGCCACGGAAGATTTTCAGGTGGGCTTGCTGGGTCATCAGCGGTTTCCTGGCTGGTTTACTAAGCCGACGGCGCTAGCCGCGAGTTCCTGACAGATTTACTGAGCCGACGGCGCTAGCCGCGGGTTCCGACTTGATTGTTGATTGGCCGCGTCGGTCAGGGCGGGGGACCCGCGGCTCGCGCCGTCGGCTCATTCGGATTTGCTCCCGGCGTCGGCTTTGAGCAGTGCGGCGAGTTCGGGGGGCGGGGGTTCGAGCGGGCGGCGGTCGACGCTGATGGACGGGCCAGCCTGGCGGACGATCAGGTTGACCTGGCCCCAGGCGGGCATCGAATCGGGAAAATCCTCGCGCGTGTGGGCCCCGCGGCTTTCCTGACGGAGCAGCGCCGCACGGGTCACGGCTTCGCTGATGTCGAGCATGTTGGTCAGGTCGAGCGCGAGGTGCCAGCCGGGGTTGTACTGGATGTTGCCGGTGACCCGGACGCGGGCCGCGCGTTGACGGAGGACTTCGATCTGGTCGAGCGCCTCCTGCAGTTCGTCGGCGCGGCGGACGATGCCGACATGGCTCTGCATCAGGGTTCGCAGGTCTTCGTGAATCGCGTAGGGGTTCTCGCCGGCTTCGGTACGGAACGGAGCGAGGGCCGTCGTCGCGGCCTGCTGGACTTCGTTCGCGTCGACCGGGGGCTGCTCCGGGTTGTCGCGGGCAAAAGTGGCGGCGAACTCCCCCGCCCTTTTGCCAAAGACGAGCAGATCGGAGAGTGAATTGCCGCCCAGCCGGTTGGAGCCGTGCATCCCGCCCGCGGCTTCACCGGCTGCGAACAGGCCGGGCAGCGTTGAGGCCTGTGTTTCGGAATCGACCCGGACGCCGCCCATCATGTAGTGACAGGTCGGGCCGACTTCCATCGGCTCGCGGGTGATGTCGACGTCGGCCAGTTCCTTGAACTGGTGGTACATGCTGGGGAGCTTTTTCCGGATCACGTCGGGCGAACGGCGTGAGGCAATGTCGAGAAAGACGCCACCATGCGGCGAACCGCGGCCTTCGCGGACTTCGCGGCGGATCGCGCGGGCGACCACGTCGCGGGTCAGCAGTTCGGGCGGGCGGCGAGCCTCTGGTCGGCGGCCGGCGACGACGGCTTCGACCCAGCGGGTGGCTTCGTCCTCGGTCTCGGCGAAATCGCCTTTGAACATGTCGGGCACGTTGTTGAACATGAACCGCTCGTTCTTGCCGTTGAGCAGCACGCCGCCCTCGCCGCGAACGCCTTCGGTGATCAGCGTTCCCTGCACGCTCGGCGGCCAGACCATTCCGGTCGGATGGAACTGGACGAACTCCATGTCAATCAGTTCGGCACCGGCCCACATGGCCATAGCGTGGCCGTCAGCGGTGTACTCCCAGGAGTTGGAAGAAACTTGCCAGCAACGGCCGATTCCGCCGGTGGCGATCACGACGGCCCGGGCGCGAAAGACGACGAAGCGGCCACTTTCACGCTGGTAGCCGAAACAGCCGGCGACCCGCCCGCTGTCGCGGAGGATCCAGCGGATCGTGCATTCCATGTGCACATCCATCCCCTGATGGACGCCCTTGTCCTGGAGCGTGCGGATGATCTCGAGTCCCGTGCGGTCGCCGACGTGGGCGAGGCGTGGAAAAGTGTGCCCGCCAAAGTTCCGCTGCAGGATCCGGCCGTCTTTGGTGCGGTCAAAGACGGCACCCCAGCGTTCGAGCTCACGGACCCGCTCGGGGGCTTCCTGGGCGTGGAGCTGGGCCATCCGCCACTGGTTGAGGTACTTGCCGCCCTTCATCGTGTCGCGAAAGTGGGTCTGCCACGAGTCGCGGGTGTCGACGTTGGCCAGCGCCGCCGCGACGCCGCCTTCGGCCATCACGGTGTGGGCCTTGCCGAGCAGCGACTTGCAGACGAGGGCAGTCTTCGCCCCCTGGGCCGAGGCCTCGATCGCGGCCCGCAGTCCGGCCCCGCCGGCACCAATCACGACCACGTCGTAGTCAAACGTCTGGTACTTGTCCATGAAAGGCTGGGCTGGGGAGGAACGGTCAAATCGCGACGGGTGCGGGGGAGTTCAGACTCATATCATCCAGGATTGCTGCATGGCAAAGCGGGAGCTTTACCCCACGTCAGGACTCCGTTCAGAACAGGCGGAAATCGGTGATGGTCTCCGAAGCCACCAGCCAGACGTAGAAATCTGCGAGGCCGACTGTGAACAGGCTGATCCAGGCCCAGAGCATGTGGTTCTGGTTGAGCCGCGAGACGCCTTTCCAGATCGAGTGGCGGGCGTTACCCAACGCGACACAGGAGAAACAGTCGACATTGCCACCGACGAGATGCCGTAACGAATGGCAGGAAAACGTGTAGAGCCCAAGCATCACAGCGTTGAGGGCGAGGACGAGCGAGCCAACGCTGACACCAATCCGCCAGCCGCCGCCTTCGACCGGCCAGATGCACGCATGCACCACATCCACCGTGAGCAGGACGATGAACAGCAGGGCGAGGTAAAGAAAATAGCGGTGCAGGTTCTGGAACAGGAACAAGCCGCGTTCGCCCTGATACTTTTTTCGTCGTGGTTCACCGACTGCACAACCGGGCGGGTCAAGAAAAAATGCCCGGTAGTAGGCCTTGCGATAGTAGTAACAGGTCAGCCGGAACCCGCCGGGGATCCAGAGAATCAGAAATGCCGGCGAGAACCACTTCGGCATCCAGTCCGGCAATACGATCAGCGGCGAGAAAAACGGGGAGAGCAGATAGGCGTGGTCCGGGAGAATCGGGTTGACCCGCGCACCGTGCCCCAGCTCAAAATCCTGGGCGTAGACTGCCCGAAAGGTGGCATATACGCCGAAACCGCCGAGACCCAAAGCCGTGAGCAGCGGGCCGACCCACCAGGCATCGCGCCGTTCGGTCTGGCCCAGCCCAGCCTGCTGTGTGGTTGCCACCGTGCCCATGCGTCAGATTCCGCCACTGGTATCCAGCCAGCGCCGCGAATCGACCCGGGCGCAACGGCGGGAACTATAACACGGGCAGGGCTGAGGGGTGAAGAGTGAGCCGACGGCGCTAGCCCTTAGGTTTACCCACATTTTTTCGTTCGTTTGGCGATGCGGGCCCCGGTGAGCATGGCCTGCAGTTCGTTCCATCCTTTCCACAGTTTTTGCCAGCCGGGGGGATGGTCGCCGCGCCGGTTCTGGTGGCCG
>JANOFL010000098.1:0-8154 GCA_031405895.1 Planctomycetota bacterium | reverse complement strand
GCGGTGGCGTGGCGACGAGAAGAGGAAGGCGGAGCCTTTGGTCAGTGTGTTCCACGGCGGGAGCCGTGGCACGAGTAGTTCCGGTAGCCCGGGGGGACTACTTCTTCGCCAGCGCGACGATCGCGTTGAACTGGCGGAGGGTGACGGGCTGGATGCTGAGCCGGGAGCCGCGACGGAGCAGCTCCATGTCGTGCAGGACCTTGACCATCCGCAGCTCTTCAAGCGTCAGCATCCGGGTGAACCGCTGCTTGAGCCGGATCTCGACCATGAACCAGCGCGGGTCGGCGGCAGTCGCCTTGCGGTCGAAATACGGGCTGGCCGGGTCCAGAGCCGAGTCGTCGGCGTACGCGGCCCGGACGACTTCGCAGATGCCGACAATCCCGGACGGGACGGTGCTGCTGTGGTAGAGCAACACCAGGTCGCCCTTGTGGACTTCATCGCGGAGCAGGTTGCGGGCCTGGTAGTTGCGAACGCCGTTCCAGTGCGTTTTCTTTCCCGGCGCGCGGGCGAGGTCGTCGATCGAAAAATCGTCCGGCTCGGTCTTGAACAGCCAGTGGTTCATCGGCGCAAGTCGCGTGGGGCGGGCGCGGCGAATCAGGAAAAGATCAGCTGGCCGGCCCGTTGCTGCGCAGGCCACCGGCGCGGAAGGCGTCGGCCATCGCGCGGGGGACTTCGGCTTCGGCGAGCACCAGGCGGGCGCGGTTCTCGGCGACGCCGGCTTTCATTTCCTGTTCGCGGGCCACGGCCTCGGCGCGGCGCATTTCGGCTTTGGCCCGGGCGACGCGGGTGTCGGCCTCGGCCTGGTCCGCCTGCAGCCGTGCGCCGATGTTTTCTCCCACGTCAATGTCGGCGATGTCGATCGAGACGATCTCAAAAGCGGTGTGCGCATCGAGTCCGCGGGCGAGCACGGCCTTGGAAATCCGGTCGGGATTTTCGAGCACGTCCTGGTGGTTGTTGGACGAGCCGATCGAGGAAATGATGCTCTCGCCAACGCGGGCGATGATCGTTTCTTCCGTAGCGCCGCCGATCAGCTGTTCGAGGTTGGTCCGCACAGTGACGCGGGCCCGGATTTTCAGCTCGACGCCATTTTTCGCAATAGCACTGAGAAAGGCCTTGCCCGACCGTTTGGAGTCCGGGCAGTCGATCACTTTCGGATAGACGCTGGTCCGGACCGCGTCGAGCACATCGCGGCCGGCGAGGTCGATTGCGGCGGCCCGGTCGAAGTCGAGGTCAATCCCGGCCCGCTGTGCGGCAATAATCGCCGTGGTGACGCGATGGACATCGCCGCCCGCAAGATAGTGGGCCTCCAGCCGCTGGGTGCTGATCCCCGTTTTGCGGTTGGTGTCCAGACCGGCCTGCGAAGCCATGATCTTCGAGTTCACGATCACGCCCGGCTTGACCTGGCGAAAACCCATCCCGACGAGGCTGAGCAGGCCCACATCGGCACCCGACATGTAAGCCTGGAACCAGAGTTTCCCGTAGGCGAAGAAGGCCGCGAGCAGCGCGAACCCGATTCCCGCTGCCACGACAATTGCCGCGAGGATCAGCAGGTTGCGGAAACCCAGGTTATCCAGCCAGTTGGCCTTTTCCTCGGCCGGCTGGATGGCGAGCAAAACCTGCGGGAGGTGAACAAGCAGATTCATGACATTTTGCCGGGTTAAATGATCGATGGGCCAGCGTACCCATCAGTCTATCCGGGGGCCGGCCGGCGCGAAAGAAGTGTAGAGCAGTTGTCCCTAACTGCTCGTCCGCGCCGTGCTTTTCCGCACAACGTGGTTTCGGCTTCAGGCCACTTCAGGTCGATCCAAACCGGCATGAGCAGTTGCGACAACGGCTCTATACCCCAGTCCCGCGAATCCAGCCTCCGCCGAGCACGCGGTCACCGTCGTAAAGCACCACGGCCTGGCCGGGAGCCACGCCCGCCTGGGGCGGATCGAAGTTGACTTCCAGACGGTCACCGCAGACAGCGGCCTCGGCCGGCGTCGCTGTGCTGTTGTAACGGATCTGGGCAAGACAACGAAACGAACCGGGTGCCCGTGGCACAAGCCAGTTCAGCCCATCCGCCGTCAGCGACCGGCAGCCAAGCTCTTCTTTCCGCCCCAGCACGACTTCGCGGCGTTCTGGTACGATTCGTACCACGAACCAGGGTTCACCGAGAGCCACGCCCAGTCCTTTCCGCTGACCGACGGTGAAACTTTCGTAGCCTTCGTGCTGGCCGACGACCCGGCCATCGGTGGTCACAATCGGTCCCGAGGAATCAGCGCCATCGCCGCGTCGTGCCCGGACGAATTCGCCATGATGCCCGGAAGTCACGAAGCAGATTTCCTGGGAGTCCTTCTTTTCGGCCACGTTCAACCCGATTTGTCCGGCGAGCTGGCGGATCGTTGGCTTGTCATAACCGCCCACCGGCAAGAGCATCCGATCCAGCAGCCTGGGATGGATGCCAAAGAGGACGTAGGACTGGTCCTTCCCCGCATCGACGCCGCGGAGCAACGCCGTTCCGCCGGCCTCGGGTTGGAGTTTTGCGTAGTGCCCGGTCGCGACATGGCTCGCCCCGACACTGTCGGCGTAGTCGAAGAGTTTGCCGAACTTGATCCGGTTGTTGCACATCACGCAGGGGTTGGGAGTTCGCCCCCGGGCATATTCGTTGACGAAGTAGTCGATAATCCCGCGGAACTCGGCCTGCAGGTTGAGGGCATAAAACGGAATGCCCAGCCGGTGAGCCACATCGCGTGCATCATCGGCATCCTCGACGCTGCAACAGCCCTGCTTGTGACCGGCCCGGCCGGTGACGATGGGCAAGAGGGGCGACTTGTCCTGGCTGCCGTCGATCGAACAGGCGGTGACGCTTTTTTCTCCGTGGCGCATGAAAACGCCCACGACTTCGTGCCCCTGTTCGAGCAGAAGATGCGCTGCGACGCTTGAATCCACGCCGCCCGACATGGCGAGTACGACTTTGGCCAAACCGGCAGGACCCCGGAACCGTGTGAAATTGAACTTGGGCATCCAAGTCTATCCAGGACTGTCCCGTGGTGAACCGGGTTCGGGAGGAAAGGCTGTTCCGCCGCAACCGCGTGGCTTATGCTCCTTGGAGCCAGAATCGTTGGACTTTGCCGAGCGGCAGGGCGTCAGCCCTCCGTGGCGAACTCGTCACTCCGCGTCCGATGCATCACTCGGAGGGCTGATCCCGGTGCGCCGGGACCGCTCGCCCGAAAGGGCAAGGTTAAATCGGATGCCCCTCAACGGTTGCCCCTACTGTGAGCTGAAAACCCCGACGCCATGAGTTGCCACGGAGACGATGACGTGCTCAAGAAAATGGAACTCGAAGAATCGCCGGTCGACCTCGACCGGATCGCGGAAGCCGTCCGGAACATTCTCGAAGCCGTCGGCGAGGATCCCGACCGGCCCGGCCTGCAGGAGACTCCCGCCCGCGTGGCCCGGATGTACCGCGAGATGTTCGCCGGGCTGCACGTTGATCCGGCGCGTCACATGGAAGTCGTCTTTCCGGAAACCTACGACGAGATGGTTCTGATCCGGGACATTCCTTTTACGAGCATGTGCGAACACCACTTGCTGCCGTTTTCCGGCGTCGCGCACGTGGCCTACATTCCCGACGGCAAGGTCACCGGGCTGAGCAAGATCGCCCGCGTGGTCGAGGAAATCTCGCGCCGGCCCCAGGTTCAGGAGCGGATGACGCAGGAGATCGCCGACCTGATCTATGCCCACCTCGAAACAACCGGCGTGGCGGTCGTGGTTTCGGCCGAGCATTCCTGCATGGCGATCCGGGGCATCCGCAAGCAGGGCAGCACAACCGTGACCAGTGCCTTGCGCGGCATATTCAAAACCGACGAATCGACCCGGGCCGAGTTCATGTCGCTGATCTCAGCGCGGAAGAATTGACTCGGCACCGCCGCTGTTCTTCACGTGGCGCACAGCTCCGCTTTGCGGTTCGGCCAGCCTCGCTGGCCCACCAGGCAAAAGGATGGACCGCAGAGCGGAGCTATGCGCCACGATTCCCGGCCATTTCCTGGCATTTCGGCCCCGGCGGCCGTTCCGCTGATTGTGGCGCGCGAGGGCGCGATTTAGACTCATAGGTTCGGGACAGCCGCGGATTCAGGTACCGGAACAGGCCTGCGTTCCACTGTCGCGCAAGGGTCGAGTCCAACTCGTTGAGAGGCACATTCATGAGCCGCCGCATACGCCGTACGTCATCCCGCCACGGGTCGAAGTCACTCCGCCGGAGCGCTCGCTTGCCGCGGCTGGACCTGTTTGAAACGCTGGAAACCCGGCGGCTGCTTGCTCCGCTGTTTCCCACCTGGGTCGACGGGACGTTTACCCTCGGCGACCCCGGCGCGCCGACGCCCTATGCCCTGGCCGACACGTTCAGGCTCGCCAGCCTCCCGACCGCGACCAAAACCATCTACATGGATTTCGACGGCCATCATTCGGTCGCCAATTCCTGGAATCACGACATTGTCTTTCCGGCCTTCAACACCGAAGGCGACCCCAGCTCTTTTAGCGATGCCGAGCTGATCGAGATCCAGCAGATTTTCCAGAACGTCGCGGAAGACTACCTGCCCTTCAACGTCAACGTCACGACTGCCGATCCCGGCCTCGCGGCGCTGACCAAATCCGGTCCGGGCGACACGACCTGGGGCATCCGTTCGGTCCACACGCAGGCGACCAGCGGCTTTGGCAGCGGGATTGGCGGCGTAGCCTTTCTGAACAGCTTCGACGATGCAATCGACAACCCCTGTTTCTCCTTCAACAAGGGGACCAACAACGGAGCGATGACGCAAAGTCACGAGATCGGCCACACGCTCGGGCTGCGACACGATGGACTCAACGCCCAGACCTACCACCCCGGCGTGGGAACCGGTCCGACCAGCTGGGGACCGCTGATGGGCGCGCCATTCGGCGAGAACCTGACCCAGTGGAGCAAGGGCGAATACACCGGCGCGACCAATACTGAGGATGACTTCGCGATCATCACATCGGCCCAGAACGGATTTGGCTTTCGCGCCGACGACGTCGGCAACACGATCGCCACGGCGAATTTCATCAACGAGACGACGCCGACCACGGCCTTTGACTGGGGCTTTGTCGGCACTCAGGCTGATGTCGATTTCTACCGCTTTGACGTGGGTGAAGGGGCGTTCACGATCACCATTCTGCCCTTCCAGGGGCGGCCAAACCTCGACATTCTGGCCAATCTCTACAACTCCAATGGCGACATCGTGGCCAGCAGCAATCCGCTGGATGACGTCAACGCCACGTTCACGTTTCCGACGATTGCCGAGGGCACCTACTATCTTTCGGTTGAAGGGACCGACAACGGCGGCGTCTACACCGACTACGGCAGCCTCGGCTTCTATACCATCGAGGCGGCCTACGAAGACCAGGTGGTCGAGCCCGTGGTGGTTGGCGAGTCCGGCTCGGTCAGTGTCAATCACAACTGGAAAACAGTCAGCCTCTCGCGGGCCTACGCCAATCCCGTGGTGATTGCCGGGCCAGCCACCCGGAATGGCGGCGACCCGCTGACGGTCCGCGTCCGCAATGTGACCGGCAGCAGTTTCGAGATCGCCCTCGATGAGTGGGACTACCTCGACGGCCGGCACTCGTTTGAAACGGTCGGGTTCTTTGTCGTCGAGGCTGGCCGCCACACCTTGCCCGACGGAACCGTGATCGAAGCCGGATCGGTGACGCTGGACACTCGCTGGGCCCTGATCAATTTCCGGGACCTGTATGCCGGGATTCCGGTCATGTTCGGCCAGACGACGTCCGTCAACGACCCGGCCGCTGTGACAACGCGGATCCAGAACATCACCAACAGCGGGTTCCAGCTCCGGCTCCAGGAGGAACAGGCCGCCACACCGCAACACGCGGGAGAATCAGTCGGCTGGCTGGCGATCTCACCGGGCATGGGCAACCAGAACGGGCTCGACTATGAAGCGTTCACGACGGCAGTCGTTGTGACTCAAAGGGACTACAACATCGATTACCAGAATTCCTTTGGCGACACCCCGGTCTTCCTCGCCAACATGCAGACCACCATCGGCGGTGATCCGGCCACGGTCCGGCTGCGAACAATCAGCAACGTCCGCGCCACGGTATTCCTCGAGGAGGAGCGTTCGTTTGATTTTGAGACGGCCCACAATCCGGAGCAGGTCGGCTACATCGCCATGGAACGCGGGCTGTTGTTCTACAACCCCGCCCCCGGTCTCGCCGCCCGCGGTCCGGATGGCGGCGCACCCGACTGGTTTACGAAAGTGACGGACGATTACGGCAGCCTGCTCGCGGCGCTCGCCCGGATCGAGGCCCGCGGCGAAGACTCCCTTCCGTACGGTTGCGGCGATAGCGACCACGGCGGTTCCTGCAGCTGCCCCGGTTGCCTGAGCGACGTGGCGGCAGGCAGCGAAACCGACTCGATGGTCTCGGCCGTGCTGTTCGGCCGTTCCGGCGAACTGGCGAACAAGACCGTCGCCGAAGTGGCCAACGCGGATGAAAGCCCAGTCGTTCAACGGCCGGAGGTTTTGACGCTGGCGGGAAACACCGCGGCTGGTTCAATCAACCTTGACGTCCGTGAAGCCGGTCTCGACGCAGTCACTCCGACGAGCGACCGTGCCGATGCCATGGCGTGGGAAATCGACCAGGACCTGCCGAAAAACCGCCGCGGCCGCAAGGTCTGAGCTGGCTTTCCGGATTCAGGACGATCAACCTGTCGAACTGCCCGCCGTTGAATCGGGCAGCTGACAGGGTAATGGAGTACATCCCCGCATGAAGCGGTTTTCCGGCCTGTTCCGCGACACCTGGTGGTTCTGGCTGGTCTTCGCGGGCGTCGCGGCGATCCTCGTCTGGCGTGTCAATTTCGTGTTCCTCTCCTCGATCCCGATCGGCCTCTTCGCCTTTCTCTACTTTGGTCTGATCCGCTACGACGAAGAAGGCAACCGGCGGGAGGGGCTTTAGGGCTTATCCGGGAACCGGCCAATATCAGCCCGCAGCGCAAGTTTTGAAGTAGCGCTTTCGATACCAGCCCGCAGCGCCAGCAAGGGAAAAGCAGCCCCAATGCAGGTCCTTGCTTGCGCTGCGGGCTGGTATCTCTGCCGCAAAAACCACAAAGCCCAACTTCAAAAAGCGCAGGCAAGGTCCGGTTGTCGGACAAGCTCCTGATCGAGAAACCTCTCTTGATTCTGGTGCTTCACATCATTCCCAGTGTTTCGCGACCTGAGTTTTGATGAACCCAATCGCATCCCGGGCCAGCTGTTCCTCGTTTTCGTACATCCGTCGCCAGATTTTGGTCGCGGCGGCGATTTCGGGGAGGGCAAGGCCGAAGGCTTCCACCATCAGCCAGCCGTCGTAGCCGAACTGGTTGAGCGCCGAGAAGGTCTCGTCCCAGCGGATTCCCCCTGAACCGGGTGTGCTGCGATCGTTCTCCGAAATGTGGACATGGGCCAGCCGGTCGGCACAGCTGCCGATCGCCGCGGCAATGTTCTTTTCCTCGATGTTGGCGTGAAACGTGTCGTACATCACATGGCAGTGCTCGCCGACTTCGCGGGCAAAGCGGGCCGCTTCGGCGTGGCTGGTCAGCAGGTAGGTTTCAAAACGGTTCAGGCACTCGATGCCGAGCACTACGCCCGCCCCGGCCGCATGCCGGGAGACTTCGCGCATCGAATCGATACCCCAGCGCCACTCGTCGGCCGTCGGTCCAGCGCCCGAGAACTGGCCGAGCGCGGAATGAAAAGGGCCGACCAGATGCGTCGCGCCCAGCGCAACACAGCAGTCGACCGCCCGTTTGTTCCCCTCGATGCCGGCCCGCCGAACAGCCGGGTCAGATGAAATCGGATTGTCGGCGGGGCCGCGGATCGTCACTGCGGTCCGGGCGAGGCCTTCCTCATCCAGCCGCCGGCCCCACGCGCTGTAGTCCAAATCGTAGTTGAAGAGCGGCACTTCGACGCCGTCGTAGCCCAGTTCCTTGAGCATCCGCACGGCCGGCAACACGCCTTCGTTCAGCTCGGCCGTCCAGAGCAGCAGGTTCATCCCGATTTTCATGCCGACGGTTCCCGGTTCCAGGAGTTGTTCAGGCTTCGCCAGGGTTGATCTTGGTGAGCGGCAGGGCGTCAGCCCTCCGTGTGGTGCGCCGGACACGGAGGGCTG
>JANOFL010000091.1:0-23457 GCA_031405895.1 Planctomycetota bacterium | reverse complement strand
CCACCGATGTTCCGAACTCTGCGTCGGACCCAACATCAATTGGAGTGGCACGGTCGTCACGACTGGTGTCAGTGCATTGCCCTGGGATCGTTTGACCCAATGGAGGAGCCGTATGAGGAAGTCCCTCACGTACGGATCTGTGCGGGGGGCCGCCGGCAACGGCGGTCCCTACCGCGATTCCAGTTTTTATCCGAGTATGACCTGGTCGGCAATCGCGACCTGATGAAGGCCGAGTTCAGGACGGGGGCCGAACCCAACCCGAAGGTCACGGCCGACTACACGACGGCTTACCTGTTCGACAGTCTCGACCGCAACACGCGGATCACCCAGACGGCCCAGGGGAGCGGCGCGGGGTTCCATGCCGTGCAGGACAATCGCGTCAACCTCGCTTACAATCTGCCCGGGCAGTACACCTTCATTCAGCCGTTACGAGAACGTGAGTGCCACCGGGACCGCACGGCGATTGAATCGCCGGAAACCGACTTGACTTGGTAGCCGGGTCTCTGTTTTCGCGGTATATGTCACCATTTGGTGACATATACCGGAGAACGAGCTTGCAGGTGGACGGTGGGGCGGTGCGAGTCGCCATCAAACGAATTGTCCCAACGACAGGAAGCGGCGGCTTGCGCCGTGCCGCTGAGAGAGGCTGTTGGCAGACAACAACACGACGTCGGCAGGGAACTGGGGTGGAAACGACAAGATTGTGGACAGAAAAATCGTGTTCAGAAAGATTGCGGCGAAACGTTCGAGGCGGCGTTGTGGCCAGTATTTTCGGGAAGATCCTGGGGGGCTCGCGCGACCGGAGGGCTGGGCCGCTGACGGAAACCTGTCGGAGTTTGTTTGGCCAACGGCTGGGCAGCCGCGCGGGTTGGCCTATGATGCCAAGCCTGTGTCGTTCTCCCTCGAACAGATTCAACCCGGATTTCCGGAGTCGGTCCAGTGCCCCGAGTTGCCTGGCTGTTGGTCGTCCTGTTGCTGGTCCTGCATCAGGACTGGTGGCTGTGGGAGAACGACGAGCTGTTGTGGGGCTTTCTCCCGGTCGGGCTGGCGTGGCACGTTGGCATCAGTCTCGCGGCCGCGGCGTTTTGGGCCTTGGCCTGTTTTGTCTGGTGGCCCGATGACCTCGATGCCATCGCCGGCAAGGGTCCCGGGCCGTTGAAGGCCGGAGCGGATCCCGTCGGAGAACCCGAGGCCCGATCATGAACGAATCTGACGAGGCCCAGATGCGGATGCTCGTGATCGGCATCTATCTGGTGGCCCTGGTGCTGGTCGGCGGTGCGGCCAGCCTCTTTTCGCGCGGCACGCGGAAGGATTTCTTGCTGGCGAGCCACACGGTCGGGCCGGTGTTGCTTCTGCTCTGCCTGTTCGGCACCACGATGACGGCCTTCGCGATGGTCGGCAGCAGCGGCGAGGCCTACAAGAAAGGGATCGGCATCTACGGGCTGATGGCTTCGTCGAGCGGGATCGTGCATTCGCTCTGTGTGTTCCTGATCGGCACCCGGCTGTGGGCTTTCGGCCAACGCTACGGCTACACGACGCAAATCCAGTTCTTTCGCGACCGGCTGGAAAGCCCGCTGATCGGCTGGGTGCTGTTTCCCGTCCTGGTCGGCTTGTTGGTGCCCTTGATGCTCGCGGGTGTGATTGGAGGTGGGGCGTTGATCCTTTCCATGACGGCGGGGGCCTTTCCCGACTGGCCGCTTTTCGACCACGTGAACCCGGCGCTGGATGGCGGCGTGCCGGCCTGGCTGGGAACGCTGGTCGTTTGCCTCGTGGTGCTGGCCTATGTGTTGCTGGGCGGGATGCGCGGGACGACCTGGGCCAACGCCGGACAGACCCTGCTGTTTGTCGTGCTGGGAATCGTGGCGTTCGTGTTCCTTGCCGAAAAGATCGGCCGACAGGACAACCCGCTTGCCAACTTGCAGTGGGCGACGGGCGATGTAGACCCCGAATTGTTCTCCCGCGAGCGGATGAGCCGCTACAGCTTCCTCGCTTACCTGCTGATTCCGCTTTCGATGGGAATGTTCCCGCACCTGTTCCAGCACTGGCTGTCGGCGCGGTCGGCGAAGACCTTCCGGCTGTCGATCATCCTGCACCCGGTGTTGATCCTGCTGGTCTGGCTGCCGTGCGTGTTCATCGGCATCTTGGCGTCGGCGGTCGACTTGCCAGCGGCGATCCAGTCCGACCCGAACAAGGTCCTGCCGTTCCTGGTCAAGAGCCAGCTCTCGCCGCTGGTCTCCGGGTTGGTGACGGCTGGCATTCTCGCAGCGATCATGTCGTCGCTCGACAGCCAGGTGCTGTGCGTCGGCACTATGTTCGCCAGCGAAGTCGTGTCGGGCCGGGGTGAACGACGGCGGTTCTCCGATGGAACCGAAATCTGGATCGCGCGGGTCTTTGTCGTGCTGGTGATGGCGGTCACCTGGTGGTTGAGCTGGTGGTTGGCCGGAAACCGGAGCGTGTTCGCGTTGGGCGTCTGGTGCTTCGCGGGATTCGCGGGGCTGTTTCCGCTCGTTTTCACGGCGCTCTACTGGCGCGGCCTGACCGCGGCGGGTGCGTTCTCCTCGGTGCTCGCGATGGCGGGCAGTTGGGGCTACCTGTTTTGGAAATCGGACTGGGGCGCGAATCAGGAGTTCACCGTGCCGGTTCGGATTGGCCCTCAGCTGGTCGGCCTGGAGCCAGTCGTGTTGATTCTCGCTGCTTCCACACTGGCCCTGTTTGTGACCAGTCTGGTCACGCAGCGGCCAGGGGCCGCCACGATCGCGCGGTTTTTCCCGGCCAGGTGACCGGTTCGGCGGCGGACTGGCCCGAAAAATCAGGGCGGGAACCGCTTGCCAAAATCGGCCCCGAAGGCGATAATCCGGGGCCTTTCTGGAAGTCCGGGCTGCGGCCCCCACCCCCCACTGTTCACGCATGTTTCCGAAAAGCCGTCGCCCGATGCGGCCCCGCCGCAAGCCGAAGTCCAAGGCCAAGGTCATCAAGAAGGACCCGCTGTACATCGACGGCGAACGTCCGCGCCCGATGTATGTGGACTACAAGAACCTTGAGCTGCTCAAGAAAATGGTCAACCGGCACGGCCGGATTTCCAGCCGTCGCAAGACCGGCTGCTCGGCTGTCAGCCAGCACGCCGTCAGCGAAGCGATCAAGCGGGCCCGGTTCATGGCCCTGTTGCCCTATACCGGCGAATAGTCCGGCCGGGAACCATCTGAGATTTGAGATTTGAGATTTGAGATTTCAGAAACGCAGCCGGAAACCTACCCGGCGAACAGTCCTGCTCCTGGTCGTCGACAACCTGATTCAACCGCCGGCCAGACTGCCAGGCGGTTTTTTGTTGCCTTCGACCAATGATGCTGGGTCTGTAGCGTGACTGCTCCGTTCATCACCCGCCGCCGCGTCGAGTTCCGCGAAACGGACATGGCCGGCATCGTGCACTTCTCCAACTACTTTTCGTGGATGGAGCAGGCCGAGCACGAGGCTTGGCGCAGCCTCGGCCTCGGCGTCAACACGGTGGTCGACGGCGAACCGGTCAGCTGGCCCCGCGTCAGTGCCGAATGCGACTACCGGCGAGCGCTGCGGTTCGAGGATGTGATCGATATCGAACTCGGCCTGGAGCGGATCGGCACCAAAAGCCTGACCTGGCGAACCCGTTTTCTCCACAACGGCACGCTCGTCGCCGAAGGCCGCGTGACGGCCGCCTGTTGCCGCGTCGAGCATGGCCAGCCGCCTGTTTCGCTTGAGATCCCGGCTGCGATCCGGAAAGCGGTTGAGCCGTTGCTCTGGCCGGCCGCTCCTTCAGGCTGAACCGCCTTTCGACGGCCCCTTTCGGTTTGTCGTACAATCCGGCCCTTCCAGCTGGCACCGGTTGAAAAACAGGGCGTGGTTGTTGTCTGCCCGACGAGCCGGAAGCGTGAGCGACGGGTTGACAAGGCATCGGACAAAAAATCAGGGCGTGGTTGATGTCTGAGCTTCGGGTCCAAAACGTCACGCGCGAATACCCAACTCCCGGCGAACCGCTGAGAATTCTGCGCGGCGTCGACCTGGACCTGGCGGCCGGGCAGAACGTGGCGATCACGGGGCCGAGCGGCTGCGGCAAGAGCACGCTGCTGCATATCATCGCGGCGCTCGATCCGCCGACCAGTGGTTCGGTCCGGCTGGACGGCATCGATCCTTTCAGCCTCGGTCCGGCGAAGCAGGCAGCCTTTCGCAACGCCCGGATCGGGTTTGTTTTCCAGGAGCACCATCTCCTGCCGCAGCTGCCGGCACGGGACAATGTCGTGTTGCCGGCACTCGCCACACGGCGCGTCACGCGGGCCGACCGGGATCGGGCAGAAGAACTCCTGGCCGGCGTCGGGCTGGCGGATCGCGGTGACCACCGGCCGGCCGAACTCTCGGGCGGTGAACGCCAGCGGGTCGCCGTCGCGCGGGCCCTGATGCTCAGGCCGATGCTGCTCCTCGCTGACGAACCGACCGGAAGCCTCGACGAAAAGACCGCGCAAGAAATGGGCCAGCTGCTGCTGGATGTCCAGCGTCAGTCGGGTGCCATGCTGGTCTGCGTGACGCACAGCCTGGCCCTCGCTGCAAAATTCCAGCGGAGACTGGGACTGGTCGAGGGAAAACTGGTTTGATGCGGTTTGGTAACTGACACCTGCCTGACGATGGATTGGATCAATCAGCCGGAACGCGCTAGCGTCCGGTTACCTCAAAGAAACCGGGGGCTAGCGCCCACCGGCTCATCCATGCCCGACTATCAGCAAATCTACGACGACGTGATCCGGCGCGAGGCCAACTACAACCTCGCCGAGAACTCACCGGGCTTTCTCAACTGCCTCGAAGCGTTGCGGACGCTGGAGGCGATCGAAGGCCGGGCCCTGGACCTCGGCTGCGGCGTGGGCTTTGTGGTCGAACTGCTGGGCAGTCCGGCACTGGGGCTGGAGGCGTGGGGCGCCGACATCAGCAGCGTGGCGGTGGAGCGGTCGCGGGAGCGGCTCAAGTCACGGACGCGCTTGCCGCCCGAACGGATCGTCCAGCTGCACGACCAGCAGCTGCCCTTTCCGGACGGCAACTTTTCGCTCGTCACCTGCTTCGACATGCTGGAGCATCTCGACGAAGCTGACATCGCACAAAGCGTCCGGGAAATCGGGCGGGTTCTGCGGCCGGGCGGGCGATTGTTTGCCTCGGTCTCCTGCCGCCCGTCGGGGTACAAAGACCTGAACGGCGAAAACCTCCATCGCACCGTTCGGGGCATCGACTGGTGGGTCGACTTGCTCAAGCCCGACCGCGCCGACTTTGACCGGGCCCGCAACCAGCTGCTGCTCTGGAAGCGTTTTCGCACTCCGTCGACAGCTGCCAAGCCATGAGCGCGGTGCGACATCATTCCGGCGGAGTTCATTTTGGCTGGCGCAGCCTGCTGCATTACTGGCGCAGCAGCCTGGCCGTGATTGCTGCAGTGGCCGTGGCGACGGCGGCCCTGACCGGGGCGTTGCTGGTCGGTTCGAGCATGCGGCAAAGCCTGCGCGGCCTCGCGCTCGACCGGCTGGGCAACGTCGAAGGCCTGCTGGTTTCGCGCGGTTTCTTCCGGGCGGGCCTGGCTGACGATCTCCGCGCGACACCCGGATTTGAAACGCATTTTGGCGGTGCCGCGGCCGCGATCCTGTTGCCCTCGGCTTCGGCTGAATCGGCGGCGGCCACGAACGGACTGGCAACCGGGGCGGCCGGGTTGCAACGCGCGACGGGAATTGCAATCTGGGGGATCGATGCCTCTTTTACGGAGCTGGCACCGTCTGGTCAGGCCCGCTGGCCGGTTCCGGGTGAAGACGAAACGGTTCTGACCCGTCCCCTGGCCGACGAATTGGGTATCAGCCAGGCCGAAGTGGACTCCGGCCAGGCGCGAGTGACGCTGAGGTTTGAAAAGCCTTCGCGCCTGCCCGGCGACAGTGCGCTCGGACGGAAACGCGACATCGGGCTGAGCCTGGTGCGGCTGAAGGTCAGCGCGATTGTCGATGACCGGGGGCTGGGCGGCATCGGGCTGGCGATCAGCCAGGGCGGCTCGCGTAACGCGTTTGTCTCCCTCGGCCGCCTGCGGGAAGAGCTCGATGCGCCGGCCGTTTCTTCCCTTGCCGGGCCAGATTTCGCCAACGTGATCCTGGTGGGCCGGCCGGAAAAAAACGGCACTGCTTCACCTGATTTTGCCCCGGTCCGGAGCAAACTCCTGGTTCGCGCCGCCGACCTCGGGATCGATGTCCGGCCGGTCCGGATTGGAGCCAGCGACTCTGCCTCGCCACCGGTTGCCGAATACACCAGCCTTTCCACGGCGCAACTCGTCTTCAGCGACCGTGAAGCGGCGGCGCTATCGGAAGCCTTTCCTGCCGCCGCGCCCGTCTCGACCTACCTTGCCAACTCCATTCGCCGGCTGCCGGCAGCAGCGGGATCCGACGGCAACACTGCGCCACCTTCCAGCGATGGGAATGACCCGGCCGTGATCCCCTACAGCATGATTTCAGGCATCGCGTTCGACGATCAGTTCCGGCCTCAAGCTCCTGACGGCGAAGGGCTCAATGCACCCGCCGATGACGAGGTGATCCTCAACCAGTGGGCGGCCACCAGCCTGGGCGTGCAATCCGGTGACGAAGTGATCGTCCGCTACTTCGAACCCGAATCGACGCACGGCCAGTCGGTCGAACGGGAAGTGACATTGCGGGTCGGAGGAATCGCCGCGCTGACCATGCCGGCGACGCCGTTTGTGCCGCGTGGCCGTGAGCGCGTCGAGCCTGCGGCTTTCACTGAACCGCCGACCGTGGTGAACGATCCGGACCTCACCCCGCACGTCCCCGGGATGACCGACAGCGCGTCGATTGACGACTGGGATGTGCCGTTCCAGATGACCGAACGGATTCGCCCGGAAGATGACGACTATTGGTCTTACTACCGGACCACGCCCAAGGCTTTCGTGTCAGTTGCGACGGCCCGGCGGCTCTGGTCGAGCCGTTTTGGAACGATCACGGGATTCCGGATTCCCGCGACCGTGCCAGCCGGCGAGGTCGAGCAGCGCGTCGCGGAGCTGTGGCGCGCGGACAAGCTCGACGGCGGGCTGAGCCATGTGCCGCTCCGGCAACAGCATTTGCGGGCCAGTTCCGGGACGACGCCGTTTGATGCGCTGTTCCTGGGCTTGAGTCTGTTTCTGATCGCTGCGGCGCTGTTGCTGGTTGCGCTGCTCTTCCGCCTGGGGCTGGAAGAGCGGGCCAAACAGCTGGGCAGTTTCGCGGCGCTCGGATTTTCACCGCGCCGGATCGCGCGGCTCTGGCTGGGCGAGTCGTTTTGGCTGGCCACGATTGGCGCGGTGCTGGGAGCCGGACTGGGCACGGCCTGGGCGGCATTGATGGTGCATGGACTGACTACATGGTGGGTTGCAGCCATCGGGCGACCCTTCCTCCGCCTGAACGTCGAACCACTCTGGCTGGTGGCCGGAGCGGGCCTCGGAATGGCGGCCGCCCTGGTGACGGTCGCCCGCACGATTCGCCGACTCAGCCGCCAGCCCGCGGTCCAGTTGCTCAATGGCCAAACCGAAACGCCGCAGAGTACCAACCGCTTTTCCGCCACCCACCCCAACCAGCGGGGCCTCAACGAGCCGGTCCCCAACGAGCCGGAAGCGTCAGCGACGGGTTCCCCTTCCCCCACCTCGTCCCCACGCCCCACTCTCCTCGCCTGGTGGCCCCACGCCCTTCTCGTTCTCGCCCTCGCAGCGCTCACCGCCGGCCAATCGCTGGGCGGCGAAAACCAGGCGGCGGCGTTTGTGGGTGGAGGGATGGCGCTGCTGTTGGGGTTGCTCGGGCTGCTTGGCAGCTGGCTGAAAGCCGCTGCCGCAGAACGAAAAAGCGGCGTCAGCCTCAGCCCATCGCGGCTGGCGTTCAGCAATCTAGTTCGCAATCCGTCGCGAAGCGTGCTCACGGCGGGACTGGTCGCGGTGGCTGCGTTTCTGGTCGTGGCCATCAACGCCTTCCGGCTCGCACCCAGCGACCAGTCGACGGGTGGCATCGACGCGGTCGCACGCACGGCCCAGCCAGTGTTTGATGACCTGAACAGTCCTGCTGGAAAGGAAAAGCTGCTGGGATCGGGCAAGACGCTGTCGGCCGGCAGCCAGGTCTACGCCTTCCGTGTTCAACCCGGCGAAGACGCCAGCTGCAACAACATCTACCAGTCGGTCCGGCCCGAGGTGCTCGGCGTCCCGGACACGTGGATCGCGCGCTTCGACGACCAGTCCGGGCCAGCGATGCGGTGGTCAGCAAGTTCAGCGCAAACGAAAGTGGAACGGGCCAACCCATGGAGAGTGCTCAGGCGATCTCAAATTTCAAATTTCGAATCTCAGATCTCAAATCCCGAATCCAGAATCTCAAGTCTCAAATCTCAAATCCCGGATTCCGGCTTTGAGATCTCAAATCTCAAATCTCAAATTTCAAATCTCGAAGCTGAAATCGCCGATGGCTCTGCGGCCGGCGAGCTGGCCCCTGACGGCTCGCCCATCGTCGACGCTGTGCTCGACAAGAACACGGCCTGGTACAGCCTCAAGCTCTACACGGTCGGCAGCCTGTTTCCGGTCGAGTTCGATTCGGGCGAGCGGGTCACTTTCCGCGTGGCCGGGCTGCTGGAAAACAGTCTCCTCCAGGGCAGCCTGCTGGTTTCCGAAGCCGACTTTGAGCGTTGTTTTCCGGCGGTCAGCGGCTATCGGTACTTTCTGATCGACGCGGGTGGGAATGGCGACGGCGACATCGGGTTGCTGGAGCAAGCGCTGGGCGACCAGGGCTTTGACGCGCAGCCCGCGACTGCTTTGCTCGAACGGTTCATGTCGGTCCAGAACACCTACCTGTCGGCGTTCCAGGCGCTGGGTGGACTCGGCCTGTTGCTCGGCACGGCGGGCCTCGCGGCGGTCATGTTGCGGAACATCCTGCAACGGCGCGGCGAGCTGGCAGTGATGCGCTGTGTTGGTTTTTCGCCTGGCCGGCTGGCTGGCATCGTGCTGCTGGAACAGATGTTGCTGCTCGCCATCGGACTGGGCGTCGGACTGGTGGCGGCTCTCGCCAGCGTGTTCCCGCACTGGCTGGCGGGCGGCGCGTCGCTCCCCTGGCAGGGGATCGCACTGATCGTTCTCGGCGTCGGCGGAATCGGACTGCTGACCGGCTTGCTGGTCGCTTTCCGCGTCGTCCGGCTGCCAGTCATCCCCAGTTTGCGCAGCGGTTAGCGCTGACGTGGCGACGAAGCTCCTGCTTTGTCGGTCCGCATCCAACCCGCCGCTGTACTCGTTGCAAGGCTCCCGCCTTGCAATGCACTGACCAAAGGCTCCGCCTTCCCGCGCCCCGGATGACGCTTGCGTGACAAGCACATTCCAGGCTGGACGGATGCTCCCTCAGCCCGCGGCCCGTCATTCACTTCCGCCCGCAACAACCTCCACCCGTGGCGTTCGCACCAGTTCGTACGACAACGCCCCCAGCAGGTCGCCTTCCCGGACCGAATGGCACTCGAGGCATTGCGTGCTGGCCCGCAAGGCGCCCAGCATCCGGATCCGGTTGGGCGTCGCGGCTGAGTGCGTGGTTTCGCCCTGCAACAGGCGAGGCAGGGCGGCCAGTTCAAAATCGTCCAGCCGCCGGGTCGGCACGCCTTTCAGTTCGTCCATCGCCGGCAGCCGTTCCGAGACGTAGACGCGGAACTCGTCGCTGGCCAGCAGCCCGACCAGTTCGACGCGGTTGAGATGCCAGCGCTCGGCCAAGTCACCTTCACCCGCTTTCGGCTGCGGCAAACCGGAGTAAAGCTCGAGCCCGAGCGGTTCGCTCCCGATCGAGTCGACGGCATGACCGGTGAAGCCAGCGACTTCGTCCCTTGAGCGGACCAGCCCATTTTGTTCGCGGTCGGCGAAGGAAGAGCTGCCCGATTCATGCAGCGCCGCCACGGTTTCAGCCGCGGGCATCTGAAAACTGCCTCCCGCGGCCGATGTCCCGGATTCGCCCAACGCAATCTCCTCGTCGCCCGCGAACCCGGTCGCCGAGTGGTACTGCGTGTTCAGCACCACCGGTCCGCGCCGGCGCTCCAGTTCGTAGGGGGAGAGCCGTGGCATTCGCTCGAAACCAAAACCCGGGCTCCTGATGAATTCGCGGGCGGCGTCCGAGTGAAGCTCACCCAGTGCCATCGGCCGCCATCCGGGATAGGAATCAATGAGCGTTTCACTTTCGTCGACTTGCGGTGGGCGGTCAGGTTGCAGCCGGCCCAGTTGTTCGAGCCGCCGGGGTTGTTCCACCGCCGCAAGGCGATCACGGATCGACTCAAACGGAAAGCGCTTTCGCAGCTCCTGAACGACGAAGTCCTTTTCGTCATCTGGCATCTGGAGATCGAAAAAGAAAAGGCTGCCTTCCGCTTGGCTCTTGTCGAGTGCCGCCAGGTACTCGGCCGCTGTCCGGACGACCGGGATCGCCGGTCCCTCGTCCTGGGCAGCGGCAGCCGCATCGCTGTCCGACGCCCCTTCCACAACCTGTTCCGGCTGGGCAACGCAACCGGCCGCCATCAGCAAACCGCCAGTTACAGCAGCCAGGATTTCGAGCAGTCGTCGAACGGACATGGTTGTTCGCCTTTGTTTCAGGGACGAGAACGCAGGGCTGAAATCTTCGCACCATTCTGGACGAAAAGTCCAGCCGCAGAGTTCCCCGGTGACAAACCGGTTACGCATTCACTCGACGAAACCCCCGGATAACCGCCTCGGCTTGACGCGGAGCCGGAAAAAACCACACTGTCAGACAGGATTCGGCAGAACCTTGAGCAACCGGGCACGGTCTTTCGGTCAGCGAAATCCAGCGGGCGGTGTGGCGGAATGGCAGACGCGCTTGATTCAAAATCAAGTGTCCTAACGGACATGAAGGTTCGACTCCTTTCACCGCTATGGGTCGGGAACGGCTCTGTTAATGGCCCGTCCCCCGTTGGCTGGCACCCCTCGTACTCGTACTCAGTGAAACGGTACTCGTACTCGTGAGCGACCTTCCGCTGGATCGAATTTCGATTACGAGCACGAGTACCGTCCCGGAAAGCTGGGACTGAGTACGAGTACGATTCAAAAGCCGTATAGGTACCTGAGTTTGCCTCTCCTGGACTGCCGGAACCGGATGTTGGCCGGCTTGGGGTCGACGTACCAGATGCCGAACGAGCGCAGTTTGGCCAGCACCGACAGCAAAGCCCGGTAGTCGGCGCCAAACAGTTCGCGGCATTCGTCCATCCAGCCGGCCATGACTTCTTCGTCATTCCAGTAGGGCGGTGGCCGGTCGAGGTAGACTTTGCCAAAGTCGAGCAGGTAGGGTGGTTCGACGATCGACATTTCGATGATCAGCCATTGGCTGTCGAAGCCCACGAGGTGGGGTACCGCAAGATTGTTGACACAGGTGATTCCTTTCGCCTCGAACCGGCGATAGCATTCAAGTTCGTCCACGAAGTTTCGTTCGTTCCCGAATACCTTGACCGCCGAATTGGAACGGGTTCGCCAGACACTGCCATCCGTTCCGCTTCCCAGTTTGGGGTCGCGAATCAGCTGGATCCCGCGACTGCGACAGTAAATTTCAGCCAGTTCAAGCGCCTCAGAAGGATTTGCCATGTCGGAAACACCCCATTCGTCGGAAGTCGCCCTTGGTCTGGAATTTTGCGAATCAAGATTTTCGCTGTCTCATGTCGGCCCAGCCTGGATCATTGTAAAGGGTCCTGTCGACAACATGCAGTGCGGGCCGGCGCGGCTGGTGGTTTCGGTTGATGGGCATGCAACAGTGCAGGACGTCTTTTTGCCCGACGGAATTCAGGCAGGTGAGCGTCCGCAAGTGCGCTACATCGCGGTTGAAAACGGCCTGATGAATGGCAACGGTCACGGTTGATGAAACCATGACTTCGCGCCTTTTGACCGCGTGTCTGGTTTGGGCCACTGCCGCATGGTTGGGCGGAGCGTGTTCGCCGGGCGCGGAGGGACAGCGCCCGGCCGTTCAGCAGCCGCCCAACATCCTGCTGATGGTGCTGGATGATCTGGGGTACGCCGAAATCAGCGCCAATGGCTGCACCGATTTCGCGACGCCCAATGTCGACGCGATCGGCGCGCGCGGGGCCCGGTTCACGGACTTTTATGTCTCTGCTCCGGTCTGCAGTCCCAGCCGGGCCGGCCTGCTGACGGGCCGCTACCAGACCCGTTTTGGCCATGAATTCAACCATCCGGACGCCGACAAAGCGTCGCTCGGACTGCCGGTCAATGAACGAATGATCGCCCACCGGCTCAAGGATGCCGGCTACGTCACGGGGCATATCGGCAAGTGGCATCTCGGCAATCCGCGCGAGGCGGGACAGACTCCGGCCGATCGCGGCTTCATGGAATCGGTCTGGTTTCCAGGCCAGAAGAAACTGCCGCCCATTTTTGTGACGGACAACGGCAAGACCCGGAAATGCGACGCATCCTATGTCGACACGGGTATTGCCGATGAAGCCTGCCGGTTCGTGACAGAACACCAGGCTCAGCCGTGGTTCCTGTTTGCCGCGTTCCTCACGCCGCATGTGCCGCTCGATTTGCCGCCGGAAGTGGCTGCCGGACATCCGGAGATTGAAAAGCCGGCCCGGCGGGCCTGCGCCAACGCGATGGAACTGGTCGATGCGGAAATCGGGCGGATCATGAGTCTCCTTCGCGATCTGGGTGAAGAAGACAACACGCTGGTGATCCTGATGAGCGACAACGGGGACTACCCCGCCAATGGCTGGACGGGGAAACCGTTCATCGGAACCAAGGGGACGCTTTGGGAAGGCGGCATCCGCGTCCCCTGCGTCCTGCAATGGCCGGGCGTGATCCCTGCCGGGCAGGTGATCCATGATCCCGTGATCGCCCTCGACTGCGCGCCGACGATGCTTGCTGCGGCGGGTGTCGATCCTGCGGCGTCACCCGAACTGGAAGGCGTCGACCTGTTGCCCCGGCTGAAAGGGACCGGCTCCGTGCCCGCCGACCGGGTGCTCTACTGGCGTTACGGCGAACAGTTCGCCGTGCGCCGCGGCAACTGGAAATTCGTCCGCGCGATTCGTAACCGCGAATCGGGCGATTTCGAAGTTGGCCTGCACGACCTTGCAACCGATATCCGCGAACGCCGCGACCAGTCGGCCCTCCAGCCGGCGTTGCGGGAAGAGTTGCTGCGGCTGCATGCCGAATGGGACCAGGCCAACATCCCGGCCGCCTGGAAACCGAACTTTTCGGAAGAGGATCAGGACGGTGCGGACGGGTTGCCTGGCGACGGGAAATGACGGGCGGAACAGGGTTCCAGCCTGTCACCGCGAGACAGGTTGCCAGCCGGTCGTTCAGTCTCATGCGGATCGTTGCTCACGCGTATCGAAGCGCAACATCAAACTTGCGCCACCGGCTCGTGACGGTTACGGTCGGCCGCCATCGCCATCGGATGAGCGGTCTTTGGCCAGCCGCTCGAGGGCTTTTTCGATCCGTTCGAGCCGGTTTTCCCTCTGCTGGAGCCGTTCATCGCTCGCCGCTCCTTCCTCGGCCCGCTGGCGCGCCTGTTCGGCCTCAAGCCGGGCCGCCTCGGCCCGCTGGGCTTCCATCCGCGCCGCCTTGGCGAGCAAGTCGGCGAACATGCCGCCCAGCAAATCTTCCGCCGCGACCTGATTGCCACCGGTCCGGGCGACCAAAACCGAATGCAGCCACGGCCGATGGCCTTGCAGCCGCTCGGCCAATGTTCCGTTGCTGCACCAGTCTGGCGTTGGAGTCATGGTTCCCATGGCTGGCGATCGGAAATCAGGTCGCTCTCAATCTGACGAACAGGGAGTGCGATCCTGCGCTGCTTCCCGGTCATTTTCCACAAAATCACAGCGCTGTTTCCGCGGCCCGGGTCCAACCCGAGAGGGCGGCTCCCAGGATCGGGCGCACCAAGTCGGCCGATCGTGGTTTGGCCTACAATCAGAATCCAGCCCCGATTGCCGGGTTGGCGGCTGCCCAATGCCTGCTACCTGAAGACCCCACCTCGTTGTCGCATCTCCACCCTGGTCCAAGGAACCTTGCTTGTCCCCGATCAACCGGCATGAGCGGACGCGGCGCGACCATGGCAGCGAAACGGCGGAGGACTACGTCGAAGCGATCGATGTGATCCTCGAACAGCAGGCGGCTTGCCGGAACGCCGACCTGTCGCGGCATTTCGCGGTTTCGGCGGTTACGAGCAGCAAGATCATCCGCCGGCTGGTCCAGGCGGGACTGGTCGAGTCCCAACCGTATGGACCAGTGACGCTGACGGCAGCGGGGAAAAAGCTGGCTCTTGAATCGCGCCGCCGACATGAAACTGTGACCCGCTTTCTGGAACTGCTCGGCGTTTCCCCCGAAGCTGCCGAAACGGATGCCGAAGGGATCGAGCATCACGTCAGCGAGGAGACACTGGCCTGCTTCCGCCGCTTTATCACGGAAAGTGACCCGGCCAGGCGGGGCGGCTGAGGCACGGGGACGAAAAAGCAGTTTGGCGATCCACACGAAACAGCTGCTCGCGGCACCCGGCAGCAAAGGGTGCGTTTCGCACTTTGTAGACTTCGAACCTTGAATTGTCGTTTTTGACCGGGATTGAGTGACGCGGGAGGTCCAGCCGCGACGCTCCCCGATGCGCGGACGCCCCCTCCCCCCGCCCTCCCCACACCGCTCAAAGCAGCGGCGTGGGAGGGAGCCGGAAATGAAAATCTGGTGCCGCCGCCTGGTGTTGAAGAGAAATTTGCAATCCGCGAAACGCACCCGGCAGAAAACCGGGCTTTGGGCTGCTCTTGTCGGCGGAAGCCGTCCGTCGCTACTGTTCCCGCCCTTCCGGACCGGTGAGAAATCGCCGGACTGCCAGCCAGTCCATGGGCGAAAACCTGCATGACATCGAGCCGAGACAGCAGCCAGGAGCCTATCCCAGAACCGTCCCGAAAAGGGGTCAGACCCCAAATTGCTCCGAAGACTGCGCAATTTGGCGTCAGACCCCGACGGTTCCGGGATTGGCACTTAAGCCCCGCGGCGATCCCTCCGCATTTCAAATGCTGGCATCGGCACTTGGTGATAACTGCCGTGATTTTGCTGGCGGGAATCGCGTTCACTTCGACTGGACTCGCTGCCGCTTCGCCCCAACCGGAAGCTGATCCAGCGTCAGCGCAGGCACCGGAAACGGCCCCGGCCTTGTCCAGGACCAGCGCGATTGATGTGGAGACGGCTCGCGTGCGTGAACAGGCGGCTGGCCTGCGCGAACGGATGACTTCACTTGAGGAAAAGATCAGTCTGCTGGGCCTGAACGAAGGCAACCGGATTCTGCTGGCCGAATATCGCCGGACCCTGCCGCCGGTCGCGGCCAGCCAGCAGCGGATCGGGTGGGCACGGGCCGAGATGCGGTTGACCAGTCTCGAAGTTCAGCGGCTGGCCCAAGGCCATATTCACGATCCAGTCGAAGCACCCGCCGGGAACCCCATCGCTGCAGCAAACGACCCGCCCGCCGGGCCAGCCGAATCCTGCGCGGAAGCGACGGCCCTGATCGAAAGCCTGCAACAATACGCGTTGGCGCTAGGCCATCTGGCCAGCGAACACAACAACCTGCTCGACAGCATCGAAGCGATGCGGAGCTTCACCGACCGACAACTGCTGTGGGTACCGGGTGCCGAGCCGATGGGGCCGGCCGATTTTGTCCGCGTCGTCGATGGTGCGATTGTCCTGGCCCGGCCGGGACCGTGGGTTGAACTGGGACAACGGCTGCTGGGCCGCCTGCTCGCCGGGCCGTGGCAGTTTCTGGTCGTCATTGGGCTGGTCGTGGGCTGTGCCTGGCTGACCCGCAAGCTGGACCATTTCAGCCGTGCGAGGGCAGCGAATCGTGCTTCGAACGCGACGGGCAGCCAGCCGGCAACCGCGAAAGGAACTTCAGCCTGATGGAAGCGGCACCCGTTTCACTTCGCGAAGTCCTCAACCGGATTGCGTGGACAGTCTGCGCGGCGTTGCCCGTGCCGATCGTGCTGCTGTTTGTGATGTTCCAGCTCCGGCCGCTCGGGTCGGGACAGGAGCTGGCGTGGCCGCTGTATCAGGCGATGCTGGCGGCCGTGCCCGCGATCACCGTAGCCCTTGTGCTGGCCCGGACGTTTGCCGCGCGGGGCCTGGCCGAAGAGTGTTTTGGCTGGCCATCCGAAATCTGCGCCGCGCTCAGCCGCAACGCCTGGGTCCTCGTGACAACAGTCTGCCCGTTGCTCGGCGGGGCGGTCTTTTTTCGCCTCTGGCAGAACGGGCAGTTCAGCGAGTCGCTGGGTCGCCTCGCGCTGATGCTGGCGATGTTCGCGCTCGGTGAATCGCTCTGGGCGACCGGTTCGATGATCGTCCGCTGGGAAGCCGCCCGGCCCCGTGGTTCGCGCACGATCTGGTTCGCTGGAGGAAAGCTGTTCCGGCTGCTGGCGGTCGGGATTCCGATGCTGCTCGTCTTTCTCGCGGCGATCGGCTATCGGCACGCGGCCGAACAGCTGGGCTCGCGGATGGTCTGGACGCTGTTGAGCGGTGCCGGGGTGATGTTGCTGGCCGGGCTGATGACGCAGCTGGTCGAGTTGCAACGCTTGCGGCTGGCGTTGCGGATCGAGTCCGGCGGCGAAAATGACCGACATCAGCAGGCCGAACTGCAAGCCAATCTTGGCCAGGTGTTGCGACTGGTGCAGGTGGCGACACTGACCGGACTGCTCGTGCTCGTGAGCCAGGTGTGGGGCGATGTCGTGCCGCTGGGCGGGTTGCTCGACCGTTTCCAGCTCTGGTCGATGCACGCGCCGGGCGATCTCGCCAACGCGGCCGTGCCGTGGGTCACGGCCCGGCATCTGATCAAGGCCCTGATCGTGCTCGGTGTGATGCTCGCTGCCAGCCGCAATCTGCCGGGACTGATCCAGCTGCTGCTCCCCGGTGGCTTGCCGCTCGACAAGGGCGGCCGTTATGCGATCACGTTCGTCGCGCGGTATCTGGTCGTGCTCGTCGGGCTGATCGAAACGGCCTCGATCCTCGGCTTTGCGTGGGACCGCGTGCAGTGGCTGGTCGCGGGACTGACGGTGGGACTCGGTTTCGGCCTGCAGGAAGTCTTTGCCAACCTCGTTTCGGGGATCATCATCCTGCTCGAGCGGCCAGTCCGTGTCGGCGATGTCGTTTCGGTCAACAACGTCTCGGGGACGGTCACCCGGATGGCACTCCGCGCGACGACAATCCAGGACGCCGACCGCCGCGAGTGGATCATTCCGAACAAAAAATTCATCACCGACGATGTGATGAACTGGACGCTTTCAGACACGGTCTCACGGGCTGTCTTTCCGGTCAGCGTGACGCACGGCAGCAATCCGGTTCAGGTCCAGGAGCTGCTGTTGAATCTCGCGCGGTCCAACCCGCTGGTGCTGGACTATCCCGCAGCGTCGGTCGTGCTGGCGAAAATTGGCGGCGCATCACTCGATTTCGAGCTGCGGGTGTTCCTGCGGTCGCGGGAGTTCTTCCCGCAGTTGCAGAACGAGTTGCTGGTGGGGATCGAACGAACCTTCCGCGCGGCCGGCATACGCCTGGAGCTGTCGGCGAAGGAACCGCCCAAGATCAGCGAAGTGCCGAAACCGGTGGAGGAAAAGACCGTTCGCGTCCCGACTTCGCGACAACGGAAAGACCGGCTGGCATCGAGCGAAAAAGTCGCCGACCACCCGGTGCGCGTGCCGGTTCCCCCGAACTGGCCGGAGTCGTTCGAGATTCCAGCAATGCAGGAACCCGCGAACCGGCCGTTGCCAGAAATTCCGGTCACGCAAGACGCCAGGGCGGGATCGTTGCCCGAGGTGGTTTTGTCGGCCCGCCGCGCGGCGTGAGGGGTCGGATCCCGGGCACCGTCCTGTCGCGACCGAACTCGGCTCACAGGGCTCGATTGCGTCAATCGCGTCAATCAGGGCAATACGGTCAATCAGGTCCGACCGAAACTGACCGACAGGCTGGAAGCCTATCCCACGGTCACCGCTCGATCTGGTACTCCTCGACCTTGCGGTAAAGAGTGGCCCGGCTGATGCCGAGCAGCGACGCGGCGTCGGGGATGTTGTTGCCGGTCCGCTCGAGGGCCTTGCGGATCAGCTTCTTTTCCCAGTGATCGATCCGCAGCGACTCGAGTTCGTCGCCGGCCGCGGCGCGGATCCCCAGGTCGCCGACGCCGATCTCTTTTCCGTCGGCCATCACGACGGCGCTGTCGATCACATTGCGCAGCTGGCGGACGTTGCCGGGCCAGTTGAAGGCCAGCAGTGTCCGGGCCGCATCGGATGAAAGTTTCAGATCGTGTTTGCCATGCCGTTGCCGGAAGTGGTTCAGGAAACGGTCGATCAGCAGCTGGATGTCGGTCCCGCGATCGCGAAGCGGCGGGAGGTACAGCTCATAGACGCTCAGCCGGTAGAACAGGTCCTCGCGGAACCGTTTCTCGGCCACAAACTCCTGCAAGTCGCGGTTGGTCGCACAGATCACGCGGACATCGACTGTGATCTGTTCGCTGCCGCCGACCGGCATGAAGGGGTGGCCTTCGAGAATCCGCAGCAGCTTGGCCTGTCCCTCGAGGGTCAGCTCGCCGATTTCGTCGAGGAAGAGCGTCCCCATGTCGGCCTGCTGGAACCAGCCTTTGTGGTCGCGGTCGGCGCTGGTAAAGGCTCCCTTGCGGTGTCCAAAGAGCTGGCTTTCCATCAGTTCGCGCGGAATCGCGGCGCAGTTGACGGAGAGCATCGGGCGGTCGGCGCGGGGGCTGTTTTTGTGCAGGGCCCGGGCGACCAGTTCCTTGCCCGAGCCGCTTTCGCCGCGAACGAGGACCGAACCGCTGGCCCGCGCGACCCGCGTCAGTTTTGATTTCAGGTCCTGCATCGCCGGGCTTTCCCCGAGCAGTTCGTCGAACTCGCCGGTCTTGGTGACCAGACTGGAGTGCTGGGCGGCGAGGGCAGCGTGCTGGTGGGCGTGCCGCAAGGCCCGGCTGACGATGTTCGCCAGGGCGCTGGCCAGCTCGATGTGGGTATCGTCAAAACGCTTGCCCAGCCGATAGAGATGGATCGCGCCTTCGACCTGCTGGCGGATGTCCTTGCCTTCGCCCGTCTCGGCGATCAGCGGCACGCAGATCGCGTCGGCGAACTGGGTCCCGTCGCCGGCCGAGTCGTACTCGACGCGGATGGCGTGCTTTTCCTGGACCACGCGTTTGGTCAGGTTCTTCTTGAGCTGCAGCAGCTCGGCCTGGCTGTCGGGGATTACGACCTTGGGCCGCAGGTCGGCCGATTCGGTCAGCCAGAGCAGTCCCGCCACATCGGCGCCGGTCCGGTCCATCAGCCGCTCGAGGCTGATCCGGATCACGCGTTCGGGATCGACCACGCCCAGCAGCTTGACGCTCAGCTGGAAGAGAAAGAACACGTCCTGGCCGAGGTTGCTCCCCTTGAGGAAGCGGAGCGTGTACTGGCCGAGGTCGCTAGTGCTGAACGACTGGTCAAAGACGATGGTCGTCGAGCCAGGGACTTCCTCGCCGGTCGAATCGTCGGCGACGAGGACTTCGGGCTGCTGTTCGAGGAACAGGAACTGGCTGCCGCCGATCCGGATTTCGGTTCCCTGCATCAGGCGGGCGTCGTTGACCGCCTGGCCGTTGACGAAGGTCCCGTTGCTGCTTTCGCGGTCGACGATCCACCACTCGCCCTGGCGGCAAAAGATCGCGGCGTGGACGCGCGAGCACTGGGGGTCGCTGAGGGCGATCTGGCATTGCCAGTCGCGTCCGAGCAGGTTTTGCTCGGCCGCCGAAAGCTCAAACCGGGCTCCCGAATTGGAGCCGGCGTTCATGACGAGAAAAGCAGGCACAGGCAGGTGGCTGGACAACGCGCGGAAAACGGGCAGACGACGCGGTGTCCAGAATACTCTTGGCCCCGGCCGGTCGCCTAGTTGCGGAACGGCCGCCGAAAAGGGCTGTCCGGCTTCGTTTCACAGCTGGCAAGGGCCATGTTTCACGCGCTCCTCAGCCTGGATATGCCGCGATGAAACGGCCGGATTTTGCCAGGCGGAACCCGTCCCTCGCGCGACTGGAAGCGGCCGGGATTCATATTGTCCCGGCCTGGAACCGGCCTTACTATTGGCCGGGCCTGTGCCGGCCCGCCGTTGCCGAAACCGGTGATTCACGGTTTTAAGAGCGGTGAGCTGCATGACTTGCAACAAAACCGGGATGAAAACATGACCACTGTCTGCCGCCTGCTTGTCCTGCTCACCCTCTGCCTGGCCTGGCTGCCGCCGGCTCTGTGGGCCCAAGACGACAGTTTTGGCAATCCGACGGACAACGACAAAATGTCGGCACGGATCGTCGCCCAGCTGATGGAGCGCGACCACCTTTTGAACCACCCGATCGACGACGAGATCGCCGGGCGGGCCTTCGATCTGTACTTCAAGGGTCTCGATCCGATGAAGACCTACTTCCTCGCCGCGGACCTCAGCGAGTTCAGCCAGTACCGCTCGACGTTTGACAACCAGCTCAAGGCGGCCGACTACAAACCGGCCTTCGAGATTTTTCAGCGGTTCCTCGAGCGGGTGGACCAGAGCACGACCATCGCCGCCGAGTGGCTGGCCCAGCCCCATGACTTTACCGTCGACGAAGAGATGGTCAACGAACCGGATCTGCTCGACTGGTCCGCCGACGAGGCCGCGATGCGCGAGCGCTGGCGGCAGCGGATCAAGTACAGCCTGCTGGTCGCCCGGGCCGAGGACAAGGCTCGAGACGATTCCCTCGCCCGCAAAGCCGCCGCGGCGGCCGAGGCTGGCGAACCCGAGCCGCCCGCCGCGGCCGGCCCACCCCGGCTTCCGCCAGCCGAGCGGCTGACACGCCGCTACCAGTCCTTCGCCCGGCGGATGCACCAGATGGACAACGACAACGTGATCGAGCTGTTCATCACGGCCCTCACCACCAGCTTTGATCCGCACACCAGCTACATGTCGCGCAAGTCGTTCGACAACTTCATGATCTACATGAGCCTCAAACTCGACGGGATCGGCGCGACGCTGCAGACCGACGACGAAGGCTACGCGGTGATCAAGCGGATCGTGCCCAACGGCCCCGCCGACAAGCAGGGCGAGTTGCGGGTCGAAGACCGTGTCACGGCCGTTGGTCAGGGCGATGTGGGCGAGTTCGTCGATGTGACCGGCTGGGCCCTCGACGATGTCGTCGAAAAAATCCGCGGCCAGGCCGGGACCCTGGTCCGCCTTTCGGTGATGGACCAGACCGGCACCGATGTCCGCGAAATCCGTATCACCCGCGACCGGGTCCAGCTGGAAGACGAAGCCGCCCAGGGCCAGATTTTCGAGCAGGGAACCCGTCCCGACGGTTCGCCCCGCAAAATTGGCGTGATCAATCTGCCCAGCTTTTACGCCGACATGGAAAGCCCCAACAGCCGCGGGGCCCGCAGCACGACGACCGATGTCGCCCGGATCCTGCAGGACTTTACCCGCGAAGGCGTCGATGCCCTCGTGCTCGACCTGCGGACCAACGGCGGCGGCAGCCTCCGCGAAGCGATCGACTGCACCGGCCTGTTCATCGACCGCGGCCCGGTCGTGCTGGTCAAGGACCCCTACGGCAGCATCGAACAGCTCGACGACGAGTCGACCGGTTCCGCCTGGTCCAAGCCGCTGGTCGTCGTCACAAGCAAGCTGAGCGCCAGTGCGAGTGAAATCCTGGCGGGTGCCGTCAAGGACTATCACCGCGGCCTGATCGTGGGCGACACCACGACCCATGGCAAAGGCACCGTCCAGAGCATGGTCAACCTCAACGAGCTGGTCTACCGCTCGGAGGAAGCCCCCAATCACTTCGGCGCAATCAAGATCACGACCCAGCAGTTCTATCGACCCAACGGCGACAGCACCCAGCTGCGGGGCGTGCTTTCTGACATCGTGTTGCCCGCGATCACCGACAAGATGGATGTCGCCGAATCCGATCTCGACTACGCCGTCAAGTTTGACCGGATTCCGGGTGCCTCGTTCCCGCAGCTGAGCCTGATCAACGAAACCACCGTCGAACAGCTCGCCACGCAATCCCGCCAGCGGATCGAGGCGAACGATGAGTTCCAGAAGGCCCAGCGGAAGATCGACCAGTACGTCCAGTTCAAGGAACGGACCAGCCTGACCCTCAACGAGCAGGCCTTCTTCGAGCAGCGGAGCGAGTTCAACGCCGAGGAAGAAGACCGCCAGCAGATGGAATCGCTGCTCAACAGCGACAAGACCCGGATCGACCGCGACTATTACCTCGACGAAGTGATCAAGATCGCCAGCGACTACGCCACCGCGTTGGGCGCGGGCTGAGCCCTTGGTGAATCACGTGAACATCGGCACCAGCCGGTGTTCACTCGTTCCACGGCTCCCGCCGTGGAATCCCGGCGCGCCGGGAACCCAAGGCTCCGCCTCGTTCCGGCCATTCGAACATTCTCCCAGCGGTGCGCGAAACTCTCCGGTAAAGTGTACAAACGGTACCCGCAGTTCCGTTTTCACCATTTCGGTACTTGCCCCGCATCCCGCTCCGCGAAACCGGACGGAACAGGGCAAATCCAACCATGCGATTTCACATTTCCGGCTTGTTCTGGGTCATCACAGCGGTCGCCCTGCTTCTTTCGCTGATTGTGCCGCTCGGTGCTGAACCCGACGTTGTGTTCGCGATCCTTTACCTGCCTTGTCCCATGGTGGCCTGGCTCCTTCTGACATGGCTGCTGGATACTGACGCTCGAAGCAGGCACACCGCATTTGCAAGTTGTCTTGTTGGCGTTGCAGGCACGGTATTGCTGTTCAGATGCTGGCGCGAAAGCACAGATCCCTACGGCGTGGGAATGCCCTATGTGATCATCGAATGGGCGATGGTGACTAGCGCTGCCTGGCTGCCTCAGCTGTTTTTCATTGCGTTCGTGAACCGGGACTTGAGGTCCATCGACAGCCGGTTGGTCCGTCCCGTCTCCCCGCTGCCTAAAAGCCCGGCGAAAGTCCAGGCTCACGACAGCGAAATCGCCAGCCCCCCGTAACTGACGCCGATGCCGCGGCGATGCTCTTCGTCCCGGAGGGATGGCGCAATGTAGCCACGGGTGGAGCGGAGTCCCGGCTTTGCGGGACGGAGCGGAACCCGTGGTTTCGGTTCGAGCAAAGTCTTCCGCCCCGGAGGGTGCGGCGGAGTCGCGACGGCTTCGTGGCCCCACTCGTCTCGAAGCAACTCCGTCGACCCTCCGGGGCGAAGTACCAGGAACCTTCTCATTACCACGGGTTGCGCGATGCCCAAAGCCGCATCGCTCCACCCGTGGCTACACTCCTGCGCACCCTCCGGGGCGAAAAACTTGGCGCTCATCCTATCCACGGGTTCCGCGATGCCCAAAGCCGCATCGCTCCACCCGTGGCTACACCTTAGGTTTACCCACATTTTTTCGTTCGTTTGGCGATGCGGGCCCCGGTGAGCATGGCCT
>JANOFL010000417.1:0-6684 GCA_031405895.1 Planctomycetota bacterium | reverse complement strand
CCGTGTTTTGGGCGGGACACGGAGGGCTGACGCCCTGCCGCTCGCCAAGATCAAATCTGCCTGCGCGCCGGATATCCGGTCGTGATCGGCCAACTCAAAAAAGAGAACCCGCCCCAGCTGGCTGGCCTGGGCGGGTGAGGCTGATTCTGGATGGGTCCGGCAGGAATGGCCGGACCCCGCGACGGCCAGTCCGGAAAGCTATTGGCCGTCTTTGCCGGGGGCCTTGTCGCCATCGCCCGCGGGTGCCGCGCCACCGTCGTCGGCCGGCTCGTCTTTTTTCAGTTCGACGATTTCCTTGGGCAGGGCGAAGGTGTCCTCGGCCAGTTCCGGGTTGATCGTCACCGCTTCGTTATCCATGACCTGCGAAATGCCGTTGGGCAGCTTGGTCGTGCCCTTGAAGGCAACTTTGATCCCGTCGACCTCGCGGTAGTCTTCGACAACGGATTCGATTTCCAGTTCGCCCATCTGGGTTTCGAACACGCCTATCATTCCCATCATCAGTCCGCTGTCAGCGGCGAAGTAGTACTTGATCGGCGCGAGCTCGGCTTTCTGGACGGTCAGCTCATGGCACTCCGTACCGTTGAACTCGGACTTGCCGGTGACCTCCACCGATTCGTAACCTTCGGGATAGTTCCAGAGCGGGAACATTTCGCCCTGAAGTTTGGCCTGCTCGAGTTCCCGGCCCTTCATGATCCGGTCGCCGGTCATGCTCGACATTTCCCAGCCCGTTTCCCCATTAAAGCCGGCGGCCTGCTCACCGACACCGTCCATCTCCAGATGCATATGCGTGAGGTTGGGGGCCTTCTGGGTCATCACGAAAGTACCCTCGATGCCGGCCTCGGGAATTGACATCTTGCCCTTGGTCACCATCGTCTTGATGGCGGTCAGCTTTTCCTTGCCGCCCAGCGCCGTGTAATACCGCTCAATCACGTCGGCGGCAGTGATGTCCTGCACAGGGGCCGCCTGAACAAGGCAAGGCGCCAGCCAGACGGTCAGGGCAACCAGTGCCAGACTGGCCCGGCAACCAACGCCGCAAACACGAGGGGATACAGTCGAACTCATCGAAATGAACTCCAGTTGAAACAGCAGAAAAACGGGATCGTGCGAAAGGCCTGGTCGCGGGCTGTCCGGCGGCCAGTTATTGGTCCCTGATCCAGAGGATTGCCGCGTCGAGATCAGGATCAAACCCATATTGCGAGTCGGCGGACATCAGCTTCTGCCGGCTGAGTGAAACTTCGATGTCGGGGACGACGCCAGTGCTTTCCAGCCGCTTGCCTGACGCCGTCACATAGTCTGAAACAGCGTACTGGAAGCCGTCGCCGTTCGGCAAACGGACCACCGTTGACGGCAAGACCATCCCGGCCGTGCGCCGGCCAAAGACGCGAACCCGGCCGAGGTCCTGCAAGGCTCCCGCCATGATCTCGGCCGCCGAAATCGAGCATTCATCGACCAGCACGGCAACCGGACCGGTCATCGTTGGGCGGCGCGGATTGAGGTTCAGTGTCAGCTTGCCCTTCTTCGCCGGCATCTCGCCCAGCGACTGCGAATCCTTGAACATCCAGCCACACATTCCCATCGTCAGGCCGACGATTCCGCCCATGTTGCCACGCAAGTCGATGATCAGGCCCTTGTTCTCGCGGGCCGCCGCGACCGCTGCGGCGAATTCCTTGTTCAGCCGGACCGGATCGAGAAAGCAGTTGAACGACATGCAGGTGACTTCGTCATCTCCAACCGTGAGATTCGATGAGCGGAACTCCACCATCGTCGTCGGCAAAAAGCCAAACTTCGCGGGAGTCCCCGAACCTTTCACCAGTTCGACCTCGACCTTTCGTGTCACGCCTTCACCGTCGATCAGCTCCAGCGGCAGGCGTTCGCCGATCTGCCCGCTCGTCGCCGATTCCGCGATCAGCCCGAATGCTGTTTCCGTTCGCATGAAACTGCTGCTCGCGAACTTGGCGATCGATTCCAGCAATCCGGTCAGTTCGGTGTCGCGGACGCGGACCAGCTGCCAGCCCGGCCGGATGCCGGCCTGTGCGGCGGGAGAACCGGCGATGACGCGCGCCACGACAGGTTGCCCCTCGACCAGCCGCAACACCATCCCGCTCCAGCCATCCCCGCCGGCAGCCGCGAGCTTCTCCAGTTCGGCGTAACCCTCCCGGGCGATGATGCCGAAATGCGACTGGTCGAGCGACTTGAGCAGGTCCTCGATCGCGGCCCGCGCGACCTTCGCGTCGATCGCCTGTTCCACCAGTGGCCGGTACTTCTCCCGTGCAGCGTCCCAGGCCGCGCCGGACTTTTCCGGGTCCCAGTGAACGTCATGAACGGTTTGCCAGACCTGGTCAAAACTGTCGAGAAACAGCTGCCGGTCAAAATCAGCGGTCTCGGCTGGAGACGCTTCTTCGCCGGCCTCCGCCGCGGTGTCCTGGGCCGTCAGCAAAGCGGGCGTACAGGCCAGCCATCCGGCCAGCAACAGTTGCAACATCAGGCAGCGCGACATGGAGTCTCCCGAAAAAACACCCTGGACGATGTGCTACCCCACCAGACAGCCGGGGGTTTCACGCGCGAAACGAATCCGGAAACGGATGGGTGAAAAGTGTCACCTTTCGCTCCGCGAAAGGCGAAACTGCCGCTACAAAATGTTTCCGTAACGGTGAACCGTCTGCGAAACCGACTGCTCGCGAAGGTAGTGAAGCAGCTCGATCCGGCCGTTGGCGAGCGGCATGCCGCGGATGACTTGCAGGTTGCCGATCCGGGTCGGCTCGAAGGCCTGACCGGCAACCGGGTCGAGCACGCGGACCGTTCCATCGCGCATTTCGGCCAACCGTGAAAGCAGCAGTTCGTGCGACTCCAGCTGCACGCTCCCGCCCGTCAGGTTCGCGATGACTCCCGTCCAGTCCACGCCGCGCGGGAAGCTGAGTTCCAGCCGCACTCCCGCCAGCCGGCAGGCGATCGCCGTCAGCTGGGCTGCCGCGAGAGCGGTCTCGCTTTTCGGATCATTGATCCGCAACAGATGCCACGGCCGCGGCCGATAGCGGAAGTCGTTCGTTTCGCCGTGAACCTGGGATGGGTCGTGGTCGCGCGAGAAATGCTCGCTCCACCAATACGCATAGCTGGTCACCGCGGCGTCAAGGCGTTCGCGCGCGGTGCGGGCCTTGAGCATCGGCCGGAAGACATCGAGCATCTCGCGAACGTCCGGCGAGATTTCCACTTTGCCCGGAAGGGGGTCAGACCCCAAATCGCTCCGAAGACTGCGCGATTTGGCGTCAGACCCCGGCAACTCGGTTTCGCGCCAGCGACAGAGAGTTGAAACATAGTTTGGCCCACCCGCCTTGGCACCCGGACCAACGACCGAATGCTTCCAGCCACCAAACGGCTGCCGCTGCACGATCGCGCCCGTCGTGCCGCGGTTGATGTAGGCATTGCCGACCTCGACCCGCTCGCGCCAAATCCGGATTTCGTCCGGGTCGAGCGAATGCAGCCCGCCTGTCAGGCCGAACTCGTTGCTGTTCTGGATCTCGATGCCGTGCTCAAAACTCTCAACACAGATCAGGCCAAGCACCGGGCCAAAGCATTCCGTCCGGTGGTACCAGCTGCCTGGCTTGACGCCGAGCCGGATGCCGGGGCTCCAGTGGCAGGGATTGCCGCCGATCATTTTTGGCTCCAGCAGCCACTCTTCACCTTCGTCCAGTTTCGTCAGTCCCCGCTCCAGATACTGGTCGGGAGGCCGGATCACGGGCGTCGCCAGGGCGTGCGTGTCCCACGAGCCGCCGATCACCAGGCTGCGGGCCGCGTCGAGCAGCTGGTGGCGGAATTTCTGGCTTTCGTAAACCGGCCGTTCGATCAAGGCGAGGCTCGTCGCTGAACACTTCTGGCCGGAATGCCCGAAGGCTCCGCGAACCAGATCCTTGACCGCCAGATCGAGGTCCGCGTTGACCGTGATAATCAGCGAGTTCTTGCCGCTCGTTTCGGCAAACAGCGGCAAGTCGGGCCGCCAGGTCTGGAAATTTCGCGCCGTGTCAAAGCTGCCTGTCAAAATCACGGCGGCCGTCCGCGGATCGACGACCAGCTGCTTGCCGGCAGCCCGATCGGCGACCGGGAGAAACTGGAGCACGTCGCGCGGCACGCCGGCCTCCCAGAGTTGCCGGGCCAGCATCCAGGCCGTGAGCACACTTTCGCGCGACGGCTTCAGGATGACGCTGTTGCCGGCCATCAACGCGGCGAGGCAACCTCCCGCCGGGATGGCATAAGGAAAATTCCAAGGCGGGGTGACGACGACCACGCCCAGCGGCTCGGCTTGCGTGCCGTCGAACCAGCCCGGCTGGTCAAGCGACCCGGCGTAGTAGTCGGCGAAGTCAATCGCTTCGCTGATTTCGACATCGGCTTCGATAATTGTCTTGCCGGCGTCGGTCAGCATCGCGCCGATCGTGTCGCCGCGCTGGCGGGCAAAGACGGCGGCCGCTTCGCGCAGGACCTTCGCCCGGCCGGCTATCCCCCGCGCCGCCCAAGCCGGCCTGGCCTTCACCGCCACATCGAGCGCCGCATTCACATCCGCCAATGTTGCCACCGCAAAGCGATACGCCTCCCGCCCCGGCCGCGACGGATCGCGCCCAATCTGGTTGGCCGCCTCACGTGCCGACAAAGCTCCCGCTTTGTCGGTCCCCCCCCGGTTCTCTTCTCCCCCATCCCCCATCACAACCGGAATCGGCTCGATCTTCTTCTCCCGCCACTCGTTCACAATCCGTTCCGCCCATTCCCGGTTGGCTGGAAGTGAAAAATCCGTGTCGGCCGTGTTGTGAAACGGCTGGCGCGGCTGGGATGCCCAGGCCTGTTCGGTCAGCCGGTTTTGCTGTCGCTGGGGCGCACTCGACAGCTCCGGTCCCGCCGCCAGTTCACAGGCCCGCAGAAAATTCCCGCTCTGCTCCTGCCATTGTGGCGAACCCTCTTCCAGCCCGAACAGCGCCCCGAGAAAACTTCCCGGCGCCGTGTTCTCGTCCAGCCGCCGCACGAGGTAAGCCACCGCCGCCTCGAACTCCTTGTCGGGAACGGCCGGCGTGTAAACCGTCATCCCGCCCGACCGGTCGCGGACTTCGAGCGCCTGGGCGTTGGCCATTCCCTCCAACATCTCGAACTCGACCCGGTTCGCCACGCCCCGCAGCTCGCGGACGAGCAACGCCCACGCGACATCGAACAGGTTGTGGCTTGCCACGCCGACGCGGACGACGGCCGCGTGTTCAGGCCGCGTCGCATACTCCAGCATCCGTTTGAAATTGGCGTCGCTCTCGAGCTTCGAGCCGTACGGAGCCTGCGGCCAGTCGCGAAGGGCCGCCTCGACCTGCTCCATCGCGAGGTTGGCACCCTTCACAAGTCGGATCTTGATCCCGGCACCCGTCCGCTGGTGCCGCTGGATCGCCCAGTCCGTCAGCCGCTGCTGCATCCGGAACGAATCGGGCAGGTAAGCCTGCAGCACGATTCCGGCCTCAAGCTTCTCGAACTCCGGCTCGTCGAGCACTTGGGTGAAGGTGTCGACGGTCAAATCGAGATCGCGGTACTCTTCCATGTCGAGGTTAACGAAACGCGGACGGCCGTCGAGCGGACTGGCCATCGCGGCCCTGTAAAGCGTTCGCAGCCGGTCCTTGAGCAGGTCCAGCGTTTGCGCGTAACCCGTCAGCGAAATCTGGCTGACCACGCTGGAGAGCTTGACTGAGCAATAGCCGACTTCGCTGCCCCGCAACCGGTCGAGATAAGCCTGCAGGCGGCGGTCGGCCTCGCCGTTGCCGAGGACCGCTTCGCCCAGCTGGTTGAAATTGATCCGGAAGCCATCCGCTTTTCGCCGCGCGACGTAGTCCGCGAACTTGTCCGGCTCGGCCGAGACAATGACGTGGCGGCTCTGGCGCTTGACCTGCTGCGAAACCTGCGGCATCAGCCAGCGCGGAAAGAGCCTTGCCATGCCGGCCCCGGCCCACAGCAACATCCGGTCCATCGCGCCGAGATATTTCGGCAGGCCATAGTGCTGGAGCAGCCCGCCCAGCCGCGCCGCCGCCCGCTCCGGCTGCTCCATCTTGAGCACCTGGTCGGTCATCACGATGGTGAACTTCTTGCCCGCGTCGTCCTGCATCATCCGGGCCATCATCCCGGCCCGCTGCCGGTCAGCCGCCGTCTCCCGCGCCCGCGACGCCTGCAGCAGTTCCGCGGCCAGCTTCACCGCCCGCTCGGGCAAGTCGGCGGGGAGTGCCTGCGGGACAGCGGTACGGACAGGTTCAGCGACGTGGGTCATGGACAGCCGGCCAACAGCTTTCTGGAATCGGGCAGAGCCTGCCGATTATGGAGAACCAGCCCCTTTTGGGCCAGTGAAGGGAGCGTTTGCGAATCAAGGCCCCAGCGTCGCAAAGGAACGTCCGGCTCCCTCCCCTCGCGCGGCGCTCCCTCCTCTTTCTTTCCGGCTCCCTCCCCTCGGTGGGGAGGGTGGGGGAGGGGGGACGGCAGTGCCTCAAACGCCTCTATTCCACCGCACTCCGAATCGCCCCCACCACTCGCTGCAAGTTCTCATCCAGCTCCTGATTCCGAAACCGCATCACCCGAAACCCTTGTGACTCCAGCCAAGCCGTCCGCCGCGCCCCAACAAAAGAACTCCGGCTCCCATCACTGGTGCGGCGCTCCCGCTCTTTTCTTTTCCGGCTCCCTCCC
>JANOFL010000416.1:0-1923 GCA_031405895.1 Planctomycetota bacterium | reverse complement strand
CCGTTAAAAACTCCGTCTTGTCCGCTGTCGCAACGACACACGCCCTGCCGTCAGGGCTAGGTTGGGGCGTGGTAAGATCCCGTGCTTGGTCTGCTTGCTGCAATATTTGACAGGCCACCCCCGGCCCCTCTTCCCCGCCCAAAGCCGCGGGGAGAGGGGAAAGTTATTTTTGTTCTCTCCCCGCCCCATAGCCGCGGTTCCTTTTGGCCGGCATCGGCTCCACTTCCTTGGCGTTCATCCGGCTGAAGCCGCTGGTCAGCCCCACAAGCAGCCACGCGAGCTCCACGCCAGTTCCAGGACTTCGGATCGTGTTTTTGAGGTTGTTTTCCAATGCCGATCGGATGGGCCAGGCAGTGTTTCGGCCGCCACGGAAAACAGACAGGATTGGTTTGGCCGACCAGTGTAGCCCGCCAACAAGGCATCACGCGGCAGCAGGCTTCTGAGATGTCCCTGCGCATTGGGACGTGGGACCTGACCAATTCAACCCAGCCCTGTGCGCCGGAACCACCCCGCCATGTTTTCTGCCCAAAAGGGTACGGAACGACGTTTTTTCAGGAATTCGTGTCGGGCCTGCTGGATTATTGTGGATTAAGCCAATAGGTTGATGCTTTCCCCCGGATGACAGAGCCGGTGGAAAAAGCTCTTCCAAAGCGGGTGCTTTTGCTGCCCCGATGGGGGGGGGCCATCAAACTTTCAGCGCGCTTGAGGCAACCGCCGAACACTTTTTACTCCAGCCAGTCGGAGTTAAAGCATGACCGCAAAGCGTCGCCGGGAACTTGACCAGCGGGACCGCCGCAAAACACTTCACAGGCGCGACCGCAGCCAAGGCTCCCCGGCCGGGCGACTGGCCTTCTCCACCCTCGAACCGCGAACGTTGCTGGCGACGGTGACCTGGGACGGCGGCGGCGGTGATTTTCTCTGGAACAACACTCTCAACTGGTCGGGCGACGTCTTCCCCGGCTCCAGCGACGATGCGGTCATTCCCGACCTGTCGGGCACGCCGACGATTACGACGACAGGAACCGTCAGCGTCGTCAGCCTGACTTCGGCAGAAAGCCTCGTCATCGGCGCGGGAACTTTCTCCATCGCGGCAGCTTCGACCATCGATCGCAATTTGGGGCTTGCTGGCGGAGCCGAACTCGGCGGTGCCGGCACGCTGTCCGTTAGCGGGCTGACGAACTGGGCCGACGGAAGGATGTCAGGCACCGGGGTCACCAACGCCTTGGGCGGGATCACGATCGATGTTTCATTTCTCGGCCGCGAACTGGACGGCCGGACCCTGAATGTATCCGGCAATTCGACGCTGACCGGCGACAGCTACTTTCGCTTCACCAATGGCGCCCAGTTCAACCAGCTCGCCGGAGTCTTCGACATTCAGGGCGATCTGGATTTCGAAAACAGCTCTCCCGGCGGAACGGTCGAGCGCCTCACAATCGCCAGTGGCGCAACGCTTCGCAAATCGTCCGGCACGGGGCTGAGCACGTTCGCACAATCGGCGCCGGTGCAGTCGCAGCTGGACGGGAGCCTGGAACTGCAGAGCGGCCAGCTGCAACTGTATGGCACGGCCAGCGGGAGCCTGCAGGTTTCTGCTGGCACCCAACTCCGGCTGGGCAGTTATGCCCTGTCGGCGACATCCTCGGTCAGCGGGGCCGGCACCGTCTCTCTCAACAGTGGTACGGTCACAGTTTCAGGTACCTACAACATCACAGGCGGCACCAATGTCGGTGCGTTTGTGGTCTTTGATGGCACGGTTCTCAGTATTGGGCCGTCGCTGTTCATCGGTTCCGGAAGCGTGGATTTTTCCAGCGGCGAAACGATCAACGTCACGACGCTGACGCTGGGCAGCAACTCCAACGACTTGACCGGCAGCGACACGGTCAACGTCAGCGGGGTAACGAGCTGGCTGGGAGGCCGGATGTCGGG
>JANOFL010000399.1:0-16956 GCA_031405895.1 Planctomycetota bacterium | reverse complement strand
GCGGAGCGAAAGGCGACACTGGAAGTGCCATCCTCTACCGCCAACGAAAAAACACCCGGATCGTCAGACTTGCCGGGGCTGCACTTGCCTGTTTTCTTGCGGGACTGTTCGGTGCCGGTCCACTGCAAGCCCAGGTCACGGTGACGACGCTCCTGGGAGAAACGCATACGGGCAACAAGGTCTCTGTGCTCGATGGCCGCTGGATGCTGGAAGGCGAGGAGGAGCAGAGCGGCGCATTGGAGGAACTGGGCGAGCTGACTTTGAATCCCGTCGAGGCCGGTGATCGGCGGGGAGGAGCCCAGACGATCCTCCCGGTGAAGGGTGGTCGCCTGTTTGTCGACATCAAGACGCTCGATGCCGAAAAAATCGGACTGGAACTGTTTGGCCAGCCAGTGACCCTCGGGCTGGAAGCCCTGGCGGCAGCCGTCTGGCGGGACTCGCCGCTGCTGGACCAGCAGCTTGCCGAGCCATCGGCCGGCAACGACCGGCTGCTGGCGAGTGGCGGCTCGGGCGATGTTGTGGTGACGGGCTTGTTTGCAGGACTCGCCGACGGAAAGTTCTCGGTCCAGTTCGAGGGGCAATCGCGGACGATGGGCGCCGACCGGGTTGCCGCTTTTCTCCCAGCCCGACTGGCTGAACTGGCTGGCGACGGCAGCAACGCGACGGTTGTCTTCGTCGATGGCGGTTCCTGGACTTGCAAGCTGGTGCGCCTTCAGAACGGGCAGCTCGATATCGAGGCGGCCGGTCGGGTTGTCAGCCTGCGGGATTCCGATGTCGTGGCGATTCGCGTGGTGAGCGATCGCATGGTGCGGCTGACAGGCCTTGAACCGCTCGACTATGAACAACAGACGCTCTTCTCGGCCGGGCGGGACTGGCAGCGGAATCGAAGCGTTTCGGGAAGTCCGCTGACGCTCCTTGTTCCGGGCGGGTCCGGACAGCCACGGGTTTTCGCGGAAGGGATCGGCATGCGATCGTGGTCGCGGCTGGCGTTCGCCAGCGAGGCCCGCTTTGACCGGCTGCTGGCCCAGGTCGGGATCGACACTGAAACGGGCGGCAGGGGCGACTGCGTGGTTTCGGTGCGGGGCGATGGCATTTCGCTCTGGTCCAGCCGGGTCCGCGGCGGCGAGCCTGCCATTCCGGTCGATGTGGAGATCACCGGCATGCGGCGTGTGGAGCTGCTGGTGGAGCCGGGCGAGCAGTTTGACCTGGCCGATCATGTCGACTGGGTGGATGCGCGGCTGGTGCGAACGAAGTAGGGTGCGTGCAACGTACCAAGCTCTGGAACAAGACTGGTGCGTTGCACGCACCCGATGTGGCTGAACTCGGGCCAGTTCCTTTGGCCCGCTACAATCGCCGCCTTGTGTAAAACATAGCAGCCGCCTTCCATCGCCACCGACATGGGAATTCCCGCTGCGACCGGCTGCATCGTGTTGGGGATTGTCGCTCTGGTCGTGGGCGGTGAACTGCTGGTGCGGGGAGCGGCGAGCCTGGCCCGTGCGGCCAGGATTTCTTCGCTGGTGATCGGCCTGACGGTCGTGGCGTACGGAACCAGTGCGCCGGAAATGGCGGTGTCCGTCCAGGCGGCACTCAAGGGCTCGGCCGACGTGGCGGTTGGTAACGTCGTCGGCAGCAACATCATCAACGTGCTGGTCGTGCTGGGCGTTTCGGCGCTGGTTGCCCCGCTGGTGGTCTCCATGGCGCTCCTTCGGCGCGACGTTCCGTTGATGATCCTGGCCAGCCTGGCGTTCTGGCTGGTTTGTCTCGACGGTTCGGTCAACAGGATCGAGGGGCTGGCAGGCTTGATCTTGCTGGTGGCGTGGACCATTTGGCTGGTGCTGGCCTCGCGGAAAGAGTCGGCCGATCAGGTGGCAGAAGGTGCCGACCCGGACCAGCTGGCGGACTTGCCGGCGACGCAGCCGGTCTGGCTGGCCGTCGTGCTGGTTTTGGCGGGACTGGCAGTCCTGGTGTTCGGTGCCGACCGGCTGGTGGAAGGCTCGATCGCGATTGCCCGGACGCTGAAGATCAGCGAGTTGATCATTGGACTGACCATCGTCGCGGCGGGCACTTCGCTGCCCGAACTGGTGACCAGTGTGATCGCCAGCTTGAGGGGGGAGCGCGACATTTCAGTCGGCAACGTAGTCGGCAGCAACGTGCTCAACATCCTCGGTGTGATGGGGGTATCGGGGCTGGTCTCGCCCCAGCCGGTTGCCGTGTCCAGCGACTGCCTCTACTTCGACATGCTGGTCATGATCGCGGTGGCGTTTGCCTGCCTGCCGGTCTTTCTCAGTGGCATCATCCTGTGGTGGGAAGGGGCCCTGTTTGTCGGCTACTACATTCTTTATGTCTGGTACCTGGTCCTGTTCCAGACTGGCAGCGAGCATGTAAAGACTTTCGAGTGGGCGATGGCTGTTTTTGTTGCTCCGCCGGTCGTGTTGACGCTGGGTGTGTCGTTGTGGCAGGGGTTGCAGGCCCGGGCGGTAGGCCGTGCGAATGGTCGACCGGGCTGAACGCCGATTGGTCGAGCCGGGAAGAGCGGTTGGCTGCCTGGTTGGGCTGTCCGCCTGCCGCCAGGAGGAGTTTGTTTGGCGAAGCCGGCGACTTGAATTGTGGCGCGACTGGGCTTTCGCGCCCACAGAAGGGCAGTTTGGGGACCGGATTTGGCCCCTGGGTTGTCAGGCTTGCGATGGACCGTGGTTTGGCAGCTGGGCCGTGGGGGTAACGGGCTTTGTCGATCCCCGACAGCGGTATTACAATCCATTCGGCAGCGGCGCTTGGGCGGAGGCCGTAGCCGCAAGGCTGGCGTTTCGCCATCGCGACTGAGGCTAAGCCCTGGAGTTGGGACTGTGGATGTGAGGATTGTGGTCCGGCACGGGGAAATTCCAGCCGATGTGCAGCAGACGATCTTCCAGAAAGCCTCCCGCTTGCCCCGGTTCTTCGAACGTTCGACCGCCGTGGAAGTGATTTGCGACCTCGAGCACATCTCGCAACCGCGGGTTGAAATCCGGATTTCAGCCGAGGAACGGGACGATTTCTTCGCCGCCGACACCGGCTCGAATGTCCTGGCCGCGTTTGACCTGGTTGTGGACAAGATCGAGAGCCAGATGCGGAAGGCCAAGGAACGATTGACGGGGCATCACCATCGGGGTCGCGAACACAACCAGCAGCAGGACTGAATGGTCACGGGCCGCATCCGGCTTGCCGGCCTGTCGGGCCGGTATGCGGGTGAGCCCCGCCGCGACCGGTACCAGAAACAGGAAGGAAACGAGCTTCATGCGATTCTGTGATTTTGTGAAGACCACCGCGATCCGCACGGATGTGGTGGCCACGAGCAAGGAGGACGTGATCCGTGAGCTGGTCGGGGCCCTTGTGGCCGCCGGCGAGCTGAAAGAGAGCGAACTCGACAACATTGTCCAGGCGGTGATGAAACGCGAAGAGCTGGGCAGCACCGGGATCGGACGCGGCATCGCCGTGCCGCATACCAAGCACCCCAGCGTCGGCGACCTGGTCGGCACCGTCGGCATCAGCCGCGGCGGCGTCGATTTCCAGAGCCTCGACGGCGAGAAGGTCCAGCTCTTTTTCATGCTGATCAGCCCGCCCGACCGGCCCCGCGACCACTTGCGGGCGCTGGAGAACATTTCCAAACAGCTGCAGGACTCGACGTTCTGCCGTTTTCTCAAACAGTCGAAAACCGCCGAAGACATCCAGCAGGTGCTGGAAGAGGCCGACAACAACCAGTTCGTTTCCTAGCGCGAGCCAGGCCGAATCCGTCGAAGTCAAGATGTCAGGACAGACCCACTCAGTAACGGTAACCATCGTCAATCCCCAGGGGTTGCACATGCGCCCGGCTTACCTGTTTGCTGAGACCGCGGCCCGGTTCAAAAGCCGCATCGAGGTCGTGAAGGAAGACCTCCGGATTGATGGCAAAAGCGTGCTGTCGATCCTGACCCTCGGCGCAGCCGAAGGCACGACCGTGGAACTGATCGGAACCGGACCCGATGCCGCCGACGCCATCGCTTCCCTCGCCAGCCTCATCAGCTCGGGTTTCCCCGGGGAGACCGGCGACGAGCGGAATGGTCGCAGTGTGGCCAGCGACGCCGTGGGAAACTGAACATGAACGCACCGACATCTGACGAAAACTGACCGGACCAGACCCGCGCCTGAACCCCTCCGGTTCATGGTGCCCTTGATCGCAGGACAACCCGAAATCTTCATGACCGGCCGCGGTGCCAGCGGCTGGCGGTTCGTTGTCCGTCCACTGCTTCCTGCGCGCGTCCATCGGGACGATTGCGTTGTTCCGCCGGCTGGTTTGCCGGTGCAGTCCATCCGCGACATGGTCCGTCTGGCCAGGCCGCAATTCAACCGTGTCGCAATCAGCCACCAGGACGTCAGTTGGCCAACCGCCAGCCCGGCGCCGGCCGTGGTGGCTTCCCGTCGCGTTCCCGGGCGGAATCCCCGTTCAAACGAAACAGTTCATTCAACCCAGCTGGAAGCGTCCGGCCCCGCCGGCTTCCCACCCATTGCAGAAACGTGCCATGAAAAAAGAAATGTTGATCAATGCATCGCAGTCGGAGGAAATCCGGATTGCGATCCTCGAGGACGGACGGCTGGAGGAGCTCTATACCGAGCGGGCCAGCCAGAACAACTTTGCCGGCAACATTTACAAGGGCCGGATCGTCAACATTGAGCCGAGCATCCAGGCGGCCTTTGTTGACTTCGGCGTCGGCAAAAACGGCTTCCTTCACATCAGCGACGTCGAGCCGAGCTATTTCCGCCAGGGCGGCTACGACCCGGTCGAGCTGGCCGAGCAGGAACGCCGCGACCGGCAGAACCAGCCCCGCGACGGACGACGGCCCAACTTCAGCAGCCTCCGCCCGCGCTTCAAGCCCCCGATCCAGGAACTCTTTCAGCGCGGCGACGAGGTCCTTGTCCAGGTCATCAAGGAAGGGATCGGCAACAAGGGCCCGACCCTCTCGACCTACATCAGCATTCCCGGCCGCTACGTCGTCCTGATGCCGGCCCTCGGCCGCGTTGGCGTCAGCCGCAAGATCGAGGACGAAACCGAACGCCGCAAGCTCAAGGACTACCTGTTTGAGCTCAAGCCACCCAAGGGCCTCGGCTTCATCGTTCGCACCGCCGGTGCCGGCCGCAGCCGCCGCGAACTCTCGCGCGACCTCGCCTACCTGCTCCGGCTCTGGAAAGCGATTTCCAAAAAGCTGCTCACGACCAGCGGACCGGGCGAAATCTACGAAGAGAGCGACATCATCATCCGGACCATCCGCGACATCGTCTCGACCGACATGGACACGATCCTCGTCGACGGCGAAGAGGCTTTTTTGCGGGCTCGCGAGTTCCTCAAGATGGTCATGCCGCGGCAGGCCAGCACGCTGCAGCACTACACCGGCAAGGACCCGCTCTTCCACAAGTACAAGCTGGAAGACGAAATCGCCAGCATTCACCGCCGCGAAGTCCCGTTGCCCGAGGGTGGCTCGATCGTCATCGACCAGACCGAAGCCCTCGTCGCGATCGACGTCAACAGCGGCACTTTCCGGATCAACGACTCGGCCGACGAGACCTCTTACCGGGTCAATATCGCCGCGGCCCGCGAGATCGCCCGCCAGCTCCGGCTCCGCGATCTGGGTGGCGTGATCGTCAATGACTTCATCGACATGCGCCGCGAACGGCATCGCCGCGGCGTCGAGGACGCACTGCGCGACGCGATGAAACGCGACCGGGCCCGGACCCGGATCCTGCGGACCAGCCCGTTTGGCCTGGTCGAGATGACCCGCCAGCGGATTCGGCCCAGCCTGAAAAAGACGATGTACAACGATTGCCCCTGTTGCGGCGGGCGGGGCGTGGTCAAGACCGAAGAGAGCATGGCGCTCGATGTGATCCGGATGCTGATGCTGGCCACCCAGCAGCCCCGCGCCCGGTCGGTCACCGTCCGCGTTTACGAACAGGTGGCGAGCTATCTCAATAACCAGCGGCGGAAATCGATCATCGACCTCGAAGGCGACGGCAAGATCCGGATCGAAATCCGCGGCAGCGACAGCGTTTACCCCGAACACCTCGAACTCGACTGCCGCGACGACTCCGGCCACCAGATCCCGTTGCCCCGTTACAAGGCCTGATTCTGGCCTGTCAAAACGGTGAATTCTAGTGAGCCTGAAGCGCTAGCCGATTCCGTTGCGTGTTGGTTCTTGTTGGATTCTGCGTTCTCGGTTAGCGCCTCAGGCTCACTTTTTGACAGGTCAGCCTGAGGCTGGCTTTGCCCGCAACCGAGAGGGTCGGGAGTCGTTTTGGTCAACCGGTTTCCGGGGGGTACAGGATGGACGAAAACGACTCGCGACCCCTTCCAGTCAGCCAGCCTGACAGCTGACAGTCTTCGCCCCGGATGGGGCGCCGGAGTGTAGCCACGGGTGGAGCGATCCCGTTCGGCCGGGATCGCGGAACCCGTGGAAGAGGTCGAGAAACAAACTCTTCGCCCCGGATGGGGCGGCGGAGTTGGGCGTTGCCGGAACTTGCGACGGGCTGCCGATTGGGCGGACTTGGCGTTCGCGAGCAGTTGGGGACAACTGCTCTACGTTCGCAGCCGGTGTAGAGCAATTGTCCTCAATTGCTCGTCAGCCTGTTTCCGGGAACGCCTGGGCCGCAGCCGGGACCTCTAGTATCGCGAGCAGTTGGTGACAACTGCTCTACACTCAACCCACCGCCGCCAGCGCCGAAGCCACGTCCGACTTGACTTCACTGACGCGAGTCAACTGGCTCCATGGCGTCAGTTCTCCCCTACGGATGGCTACATCGCGCGGGGCGACGATCCCGATCCGGATCTGGTTGCCCTTGATCTGCAGAATCTCGATCGCGATCTGGTCGTTGATAATGATCGATTCGTTGGTCTTGCGTGACAGAACAAGCATGGTGGCGACTCCCGGGGCCGTCCGGCCCTGACTGGCGACTGCACCTGTCGGGCAGCCGTAAATCCGGCCACCCCAGGCGACACCCGTATCATCAGCAGGCCCCGGGACACGGAAGGTCCAACCCCCTCGTTCCACGGCTCCCGCCGTGGAATCCCGGCGCGCCGGGAACCCGAGGCTCAGCCTCGTGTCCGCATGGCTTCTTCCAGGTGGAGTCAAAGAGGCCTGTCGTCCGAAAAAGGCGGAGCCTTTGGTCATGGCGTTCCACGGCGGGAGCCGTGGAACGAGTTTGATCGGAACTATTCCTCGAACTGAGTCAGCCAGGCAAGCAACTCTTCAACACCGGGAGTTCCACCGGGATTGCCCGCTTCCAGCCGCGGCAACTCGGGGCGCAAGGCTTCGGCAACTTCCAGACCAAGCAAGTCTTTTGGCTCGGGCCCGTCAAGAACCACCAGCGGAACGGTCGCCCCAAACTCCAACAGGCCTCGCACGTCCCCGTACCGCGCCGCGCCAGGCTGAAAGCCGGGGTCTTCCAGGCTCGTGACGCCTGCAAATTCACCGGCTGGTGGCGTAAGGCGAATCGCCCGAACGACGCCTTCAGGCAGCAATGGAGCGGCCAGCGCCAACGGCAAACTGCAGGGCCGATCAGCGATGATGACCATTCCCGGCTTGTCAGCCGACTGGTGCAGCCGCGCCGCGAGGGCGGCGGCAGTATCGAGGATTGCATAGGCCCGTGACGCGACGAGGGTCCGGTTGTATCCAAACGTGTACCCGGCAGCGCGCCGGCCGTTGTCGACCAGCAGGTTGTCGGCGAATTGTCTTCTGCCGCCAACTACGCCCGGTCCAACCACCGAAAGGTCCGGTGCGATGGCGAAGTATCCCGCGTTTTGCAATTCGCGCAGGATGCGTCCATGATCAGACTCCGGATCGAAGACACCGCCCGGCGGATTCGCGGAAAGCCACAAGACCGCCAGATTTCTGTGGGGAATGCCGCCTTCCGGCTCTTCAACGGGAAGGGCAGGACTCGAAGGGATCGGCGATGGGGAAAAAGGTCTTCCCTGCTTTATGGACAATACGTTGGTCGTAGTAAGGCCGATCAGGTGTTCGGCAGCGATTCTGATCTGTTCGCGCAGTTTCGCCGAACCGGTTTCGTCCAGTCGATCATTCGGAAAAAGCACGCGGTTGTTCAATTCCTTCAGCCGAACCAGGAACTCGGCCTCAAACTCCGGCCCCCCAGGCGGCACCGGATGTTCGGCGTCGTACACCGTCAGCTGATCCGGCGGCAGCGGTTCCATCTCGCGTTCCGAAGTATCGGTCAGGCCGAGTCCGAGGTGCTGGTTGAACCAGGCGTACATCGCCTCGCGGCTGACCTGGTTGTAGTTGTGGCCAAACTCGAGCCGCGAGAGGAGCGAGACGTTGTCCGGCTTGCCGAGCAGCGTGTAGAGCTTTTTCAATTCGGGAAAGCCTTTGGTCTTCATCTCCCGTGTCCAGTCGTCCGCCGCCGTCAGCCCGAGCGGTTTCGGTGCGAAGAGGGCCGCGAAATCGACGTTGCCAGCCGTCACCCGCAGGCCCGAACAGTTTTCGCAGGTGCAGCCACCCTGCATCGCGGTCGAAACCATCACGGCCGGAAAGGCCACGGCCGGACGCGGGTCGATCGCGCAGAGAATAAAGGTCTGTGTCCCGCCGCCGCTGGCTCCGGTCACGCCAATCCTTGCCGGATCAACATCGGGCAGCGTCTCCATAAAATCGAGCGCCCGGATCGAGTTCCAGGTTTGCAGCCCCATCACCGACTGAAGCTGATGCTCGGCCTGCGGGCTGAACAGCCCCCAGTGGTCGGGCTGTTCCATTTCGGGCCGGGCCGCGGCGAAGTCGTGCGCGACCGCCATCGGAATCTGCTGGCTGTCGGCATAGCCGATCATGTCGTAGTGAAAGACGACGCAGCCCATCCGCGCCAGCGACGCGCATTTCGCCTGCAGGATGCTCCGCGCGTTGGAGCGGAACTGCTCGGCTCCACTCGCGATCTCGGCATCGATCTCTTCGTCGGTCGACCAGAGAAACCGGCCATTGCGGAAATGGCCATGCGGGCAAAGCACTCCCGGCCGCTTCGTCGGACTGTCCCCGATCGGCCGATAGAGATTCCCGGTCACGAAGAATCCGGGCAGGCTCTCAAAGTACACCTTCTCAACCGAATAGTCGGCGCGCTCGATCCGGCCGTGAACAACCGCGTTGAGCGGCGTCTTCTCCGGCATCGGCCAAAGGCCCAGGTTGACCAGCAGGCCCGTGCGGACTTCATCCTTGCGGATCTCCCAATCCAGCACCGACGCCGGCGGCCGGAACGGAAAATAGCTGTCGAGCGTTCGAAGCTGCTGCCAGGCTGGGATTGCGCCCGGTTCGGATGGCGACTGATCCTGGGCATTGCATCGCGCAACGCCAATCGCCACGAGCGTCAAAGCCAGCAGTACCTTAAGCGGGAGACTCACGCCGGACCTCGCTGCACGAAAGAAGGTATCAGGGCGACACAGTTTCAAGCTTCGCCAGTGCGATCGCCGGTCCTGGGTCCTGAACCGGGCCGGCGTTTCGGGGTTCGTGCCAAAAGCTGCTGGACGACTGCATGCCGAACAGCGGCCGCAGCAGGAACAAGCCGAGGACGATAAAGAGCGTGCCCGTTGCGACGAGCAGGCAGCGGGCTGTGAACGCGCCGAACTGCCGGGCCAGCATGCCAGGCAGGCGGGCCTCCAGCATCCGCTCGTGTCCAAACAGCGCCCCGGCCAGCACATACAGCCCGGCCCCGACCGAAACCAGCCCGACAAACACGTCGCGATCAATCATCGTGCTCTCCAGCCAACTCGTATACCGGCCTAAAGACTAGCCACTGCCGTTGGCAACTTCCACCAGATGTTGGCAAGGGGAAGTCCAGGATTCTTGGCAAGCAAAGAAAAAGGGCACGCCCGATCTGGCGTGCCCTTTCTTGCTGATTGCTGTTTCGGACGGGCAAAAGCTGCCCGACAGGATTCCGGATCAATACATGTCGTAGTCGCCGCCGGACGGGGCTTTCTTGCCCTTGTCGCCCTTGGGGATTTCGGCGACGAGGGCGTCGCTGGTGAGGAGCAGGATCGCGACGCTGGCGGCGTTGGAGAGGGCCGTCTTGGTGACCTTGGCCGGGTCGATCACGCCGGCCTTGATCAGGTCTTCGTAAACGTCGGTCAGGGCGTTGTAGCCGTGGCCACCCTTGCCCGCGATCACCCGTTCGCAAACGATCCCGCCGTCCTGGCCGGCGTTCTGGGCGATCATCGTCAGAGGCGAGCGACAGGCCTTGATGACGATGTTGAAGCCGGTCTGTTCGTCGTCGGACAGCTCGGTGCCTTTGACTTCGTTCGCGGCGCGGACGAGGGCGACACCACCACCGGGAAGAATGCCGTCTTCCACGGCGGCGCGGGTTGCGTGAAGAGCGTCTTCGACGCGGGCCTTCTTTTCCTTCATCTCGCTCTCGGTCGCGGCTCCGACGTTGACCTTGGCCACACCGCCAGCCAGCTTGGCCAGCCGCTCTTCCAGCTTCTCGCGGTCGTAGTCGCTGGTCGTGGTTTCAATCTCGCGGCGGATCGCGTCGATGCGGGCCTTGATGTCGGCGTTCTTGCCGGCCCCTTCGATGACCGTTGTGTTGTCCTTGTCGATGATGATCTTCTTGGCCCGCCCAAGGTCGGACAGCCCGACGTTCTCGAGCTTGGTGCCGAGAGCCTCAAAGATCGCAGTGCCACCGGTCAGCACGGCGAGGTCTTCCAGCATTGCCTTGCGGCGGTCGCCGTAGCCCGGAGCCTTGACTGCAGCGACCTGGATCGTGCCGCGGAGCCGGTTGATGACGAGCGTCGTGAGGGCTTCGCCGTCGACATCTTCAGCGACGATCAGCAGCGGCTTGCCCGCCTGGACGACCTTCTCCAGCACCGGCACGAGGTCCTTGATGTTTGAGAGCTTCTTTTCGTAGACGAGGATGTAGGCGTCCTCGAGCACGCACTCCATGTCGCCTGGATTGGTTACGAAATAAGGCGAGAGGTAGCCGCGGTCGAACTGCATCCCTTCGACCCATTCGACTTCGGTATGCAGGCTGCGGCCTTCGTCGACGGTGATCACGCCGTCCTTGCCGACCTTTTCCATCGCGTCGGCCAGCAGGCTGCCGATCTCGCGGTCGTTGTTGGCAGCGACGGAGGCGACGTTGGCCATCTCGTCGCGGTTCTTGATCTTGATCGACATCTTCGAAAGCCGCTCGTTGACAGCGGCCACGGCCTTTTCGATCCCCTGCTTCATCTGGATCGGGTTGACGCCGGCGGTCACGGCCTTGAGGCCTTCGAGGAAGATCGCCTCGGCGAGCACGGTCGCGGTCGTGGTTCCGTCGCCGGCCACGTCGCTGGTCTTGCTGGCGACTTCGCGGACCATCTGGGCACCCATGTTTTCATAGGTGTCTTCCAGCTCGATTTCCTTGGCGACGCTGACGCCGTCCTTGGTAACGGTCGGCGAGCCGAAACTTTTCTGGATGATCACATTGCGGCCTTTGGGGCCGAGCGTGACTTTGACGGCGCGGGCGAGCTTGGAGACGCCGCGGCGAATCGCTTCGCGGGCTTCCTGCTCAAATGCAATCATCTTGGCCATGGTCTGTTATCCTTTTTCAGTTGCTTGGTTGTTCGGTTGGGCAGCGGTTTTTGAGCCGCGCCGTTGATGTACAGGCTTCAGCCTGTCTGGTCACGTCAGTCAATTATCGCCAGCACGTCTTCTTCGCGCATCAGCAGCAGGTCGTCGTCGTCGAGCCTGATTTCGTCGGGGCCGTAGCTGGTGAAGAGAATCCGGTCACCTGCCTTGAGCTGCGACTTCGAGCGGGTGCCGTCCTTGAGCAGGCGGCCAGTGCCGACGCTGACAACCACGCCACGAGTCGGCTTGTCCTTGGCCGAATCGGGCAGGACGAGTCCGCCCGCGGTGGTCGTTTCCGATTCATCGCGTCGGGCAACGATCCGGTCGCCCACGGGCTGAATCCGGACGGACGATTTGGGTTTCCGGGTGGCTGTCGCCGCCATGTCAAGTTCCTCCAGCTGGTACGGGTTGGTGCTTGTACGGATTTTCAAGTTGGGCTTCGGTCGGCCAGGCGGTTCCCGCCATTCTTCCGCAGTCCCCTGCCGACGCTCAGTCGGCGGCTGCGGCCAAAATAGCGCAGCCTTGGCGGCTGACATTATTTCGGTCAGTCGCTCTACAGCTGCAGTTAAACGCAACTGCCGGGCCAAACCTCCGCCTGGGTCGGTCGATTCCGTCGCGTTGCCGGTTCACCTTCGAGGACTGTCTGAAAACCGCAAGTCTGTCCATGGCCGGGACAAACTGGGGCCGGAACGCCGTTTTCCCCGTCTACGAATGTGACTTTGTGGGACCGCGCCTATGTGCCATTTTGGCAGACCGGGTTGGTTGTTGGGATTCCTCGTCCCTCCATCCAAACCTCCCCTGATTCCCATCGCTCCCGATCGCTCCTCAAAAAAAGCGGAGGCTACCCGGACTTTCGCGGAACGAAAGGCGACACTGGGAAACCCACTGCCCCGCAATAAAAATGGCAGAGGCCACTGGCCTCTGCCACGATTCGTCACTCAAAATCCAATCGCCCTACGGCACTGAACCGATGCAGTACAGCCGCTTGTTTGAGCGGATCAGCAGCATGTCGCCGGCGATGGCCGGGGTCGCGTTGAAGAGGCTGCCGTCGTCGCCAAAGTCGCCTTGCCCAACTGGCTCGTAGGCTTCGCCGGCCTTCCACCATTGAGCGTTTCCACCCCGCATCAGAACCAGCACCTTGTCACCGACAACAATCGGCGAGGCATAGTCACCGGCTGGACCTCGACGGGCTCCACCGCCACCATCTTCGGATGCGGATTCGTTCTCCCAATTCAGACGCGTCTGGAAGATCTCCTTGCCGTCCGCACAGTCGGCGCAAAATGCCATGCCACGGCCGCTCCAGTAGAGCCGCCCGTCGACAACCACTGGCGTTCCGATACCGGCGCGCAATTTCGAAGTCCAAACGACGTGAGTTTCGCCAACATCACCTGAGCCACCACAACGGACCGCGATGGCGTTTCCGGCCCGACCGCCCATCAGGAAGACCACATCCCCGTCGCTGGCGAGGCTCGCGCAGACCGTCTCCTGGATCGGGCTTTCAACCGTCCAGAGTTCCTTGCCCGACTCGGGGTTGAGCGCGAAAATCCGCCCCGGAGCAGCGCAGACCAGCTCATCGTGATTGTCAACTCGAACCACGATCGGCGTCGCCCAGCTGTTCGTCAGGTCGCTGTTCCGGTACTCCCAGACTTCTTCACCGGTCTCCGAGTTCAACCCGACAATCGCGTGATCGGTGATCCCGGCGTTGGCAATGACCAGGTTTTCCCACACCACCGGGCTGGCACCGTCGCCCCATTTGGCCGGGTCGGATTTGGTGCCCAGCGGGGTGGTCCAGAGTTGTTTGCCGTCGAGGTCAAACGCGACCATCCCGGTCTTGCCGCACTGGACGTAAATCCGTTTGCCGTCGGTGGCCGGAGTTGGGCTGGCAAAGCCGTGTTCGTTGATAAAGCCATCCCACGGATCTTCATCGACTTTCGAGCTGATCGTGGTTCGCCAGGCTTCGCTGCCGTCCTTGACGTTGAACGCGATCAGGTGCCGCTCGAGTGCCGAGGGCGGGCCGCCGGCGTTTTCAGCCGTCATGCCGTAGCCGGTGTAGCACGTCACATAGACGCGTTCTCCCAGCACGATCGGGCTGGAGCTGCCCAGTCCCGGCAGATCGACTTTCCATTTCACATTTTCCGTGTCGCTCCAGTTCATCGGCAAGTTGGCCGAAGCCACGACGCCAGTTCCGTTGGCCCCGCGAAAGCGGGTCCAGTCATCTTCGGCACTGGAAACGGACCAACCCGCGAAGGTCACCGCCAGCGCCATCCAAGCCCATTTTCCGCTCATCTGCTCGACTCCACGAATGCATGAATCCACAATTGCCACACCGACCTCCGGCCGATTTTCCGCGAACCGGATGCCCGTGTCTACGGCGTGGCAAGTGCCGGGCGCCATCAGCCCGCCCGTGCCACGTCGAATTGCGTCGCGTTTGCCGTGTTGGCCGGCCGGTTCTCGCGCGTGATAATGCCGGGTCCGGTTTCCCGCGACAACGCGGGACTGTTTTTCAGGCAGCGCATCGACCCAGCCTCCCACTCGCCCGACATTTCTCATGGCCCGCAACGAGCAGCTCATCCGCCAGCACCGCGTGCTCCAGATTCTCGAACGGGTCCGCTTTGGCAAGACGCTGGACGAGCTGCGCGACGACATCCTCGAAGAACTGGGCCTCCCCTCCCTGCATGTCAGGACCCTCCGGCGCGACATCGAGGCCCTGCAAATCGCCGGCTTCGACATCGTCCAGGGCGAGTACCCGGAACGTGGCAAAGTCTGGAAGCTGGGTCCGAAGTACAAGGAAAGCCACCGCGTCAACGCGACGGCCACCGAGCTGATCGCCCTTTCACTCGGCCGCGACCTGCTTCTGCCGCTCGCCGGCACGCCCTACGGGATCGGCATCGAATCGTTCTGGAGCAAGATCCGCGACGACCTCCCCGCGGGCGTCGCCAGCCACTTCGAGAACTACCGCAAGACCCTTCGCGTGATCGGCGTTCCGTTCAAGAACTACGACAAGCACCAGGGAATCATCAAGACGCTCAACCGCGGAATCGACGAGCACCGGTTGGTGGAAGCCATTTACCACAGCGTCGGCAAAGCCCCCCGCTCGCGCGTCATCGAGCCGCTGGAGACGGTCCTCTTCCAGTCCAGCCTCTACATCATCGCCGCAGCCCACGAAGACCCCAACCCGGAAACCCGCATTCGCGAGTTCAAGCTCGACCGCTTTTCGCGCGCGGAGCTGTTGGACCAGCGTTTCACTCCACCGCCGCCCGAGGAGCTGGAGCAGTACATCGGCCACAGCTTCGGCGTTTCGATCGGCGACGATCCGCAGACACTCCGCATCCACATCCGCGGTTACGCGGCCCGGCTCGTCGTTGAAGAGCCGTGGCACCCTGAACAAATAGTCGAACCGCAGCCAGATGGCTCCGTGATCCTCTCGATCCGCTCGGTCAATCTTCGCGAAACGCTGACCCAGGTCCTCAGCCTTGGCCCCGAAGCCGAAGTCCTCGCCCCGCCCGTTGCCCGCGACGAGTGCCGGCGAATGCTGGCCGCGGCCCTTGGCCGTTACGACTCCAGGCCATCCGCTGTTCCCCGCCCACACAAACCCAAGGCCGTTAAGACCAAAGCCAGATAAACGTGGGATAGGCTTCCAGCCTGTCGTTTGGTGAACCGCAAGGCGCTAGCCGCCGGCTCGTCGAAGAGCCCGCAGGCTAGCGCGTATCAGTTCAGTTAAGGCACCCTAATACCCAACGTTGACGATCCGCTATCCCATCCAGTCGACGGGCTGGAAGCCTTTCCCACGTCCCGCCCGACTCATGTAAACCCTCCCGCCGGACTTCCTCCGCCCATGCTTGCGAAACTGAAAACCTTCTGCCTGGTCGGTATCGACGCCGAACCGGTCGAGGTCGAAGTCGACGTCTCGCCCGCCGCGATGCCCAAGACGATCCTCGTCGGCTTGCCCGAAGCGGCTGTCCGCGAAAGCACCCACCGCGTCAGCCGCGCGATCGAGAACTCGGGCTTCACCCGACCGGCCGACCGCGTGGTGATCAACCTCGCTCCGGCCGACTTGCCCAAGCAGGCGGCATCTTTCGACCTGGCCATCTCGCTCGGCATCCTGGTGGCCAGCGGACAGATCGAGACCGACCGCGCCGACCGCTATGCCGTTGTCGGTGAGTTGGCCCTCGAAGGTGCCACGCGGCCGGCGCGGGGCGTGTTGTCGATGGCGATCGCGGCCGCGGCGGCCGGCTTTCAGGGGCTGGTCGTGCCGCGCGAGAACGCCCACGAAGCGGCCGTCGTACAAGCGCTCGACGTCATCGCCGTCGAGAGCCTGACCCAGGCGATCGCTTTCATGACCGGCGAACTGGAGATCGATCCGACGCCATCGCGACTCGATCAACTCTTCCAGGAACTCTCGCACTATGAAGAGGACTTCAGCGATGTTCGCGGCCAGGAAATGGCGAAACGCGCCGTCACCATCGCGGCGGCCGGCTCGCACAACTTGCTCATGCTCGGCCCGCCCGGAAGCGGCAAGACGATGCTCGCCAAACGGATTCCGACAGTGCTGCCCACGCTCAGCCCGGAGGAGTCGATCGAGACGACCCGCATCTACAGTGCCTTGGGACGGCTTTCACCCGGCCAGCCGTTGATGGCCAAACGCCCGTTCCGCTCGCCCCATCACACGATCAGCGAAGCCGGCCTTGTCGGCGGGGGCAGCACACCGACGCCCGGCGAAATCAGCATGGCTCACCACGGTGTGCTCTTTCTCGACGAGCTGCCCGAGTTCAACCGGCGAACGCTCGAAGTCCTCCGCCAGCCGCTTGAGGACCGTGTCGTCACGATCAGCCGGGCCTTGAATTCGACGACCTTTCCTGCCGACTTCATGCTCGTCGCGGCGCTCAACCCCTGCCCTTGCGGCTACCGCACCGACCCGCGCCGCGAATGCCATTGCACGCCGCCGCAGATCGAACGCTACATGTCCAAGATCTCAGGCCCGCTGCTCGACCGGATCGACTTGCACGTCGAAGTCCCGGCCGCCGAGTTCCGCGAACTCTCCTCGCCGCTGCCCGGCACCAGCAGCGCGACGATCCGCGAACTGGTCTTCGCCGCGCGGCAGCACCAGGCGGTTCGCTTCAAGGGCCTGCGGATCAACTACAACAGCCAGATGTCCAGCCGCCAGCTGCGCGAGTTTTGCAAGATCGACGGGCCCAGCGTCGAGCTGCTCAAAACCAACGTCAACGAACTCGGCCTCTCCGCCCGGGCCCACGACAAAGTCCTCCGCGTCGCCCGCACGATCGCCGACCTCGACAACAGCGAAAGCATCACCGCCAACCACATCAACGAAGCCATCAACTACCGGATGCTCGACCGGCAGATGTGGACC
>JANOFL010000377.1:0-2594 GCA_031405895.1 Planctomycetota bacterium | reverse complement strand
GGTTCCGGCCGGGCCGACTGGATCGGTGGATTCGCAGTCACAGCCGGGATCGGCTGCGACGAGCTGGCTGCGAAGTACGACCGGCAAAACGACGACTACAACTCGATCATGGTCAAGGCTTTGGCCGACCGGCTGGCCGAGGCTTTCGCCGAGTACCTCCACAAACAGGCTCGGGACGAGTGGGGCTTCGGCAAGGATGAACCCGAACTTTCGAGCGACGACCTGATTTCAGGCAAGTACCGCAGCATCCGTCCGGCGGCCGGCTATCCGGCTTGCCCCGACCACACGGAAAAAGGTCCGCTCTGGGAGTTGCTCGATGCAGAAGCCCTGGCCGGCATCCGGCTGACCGAGTCCTACGCGATGCTTCCCGGTGCCAGCGTCTGTGGCCTCTATTTCGGCCACCCCGAAGCCCGCTATTTCGCGATCCCCAAAATCGGCCGCGACCAGCTGGAACTCTACGCCGCGCGAAAAGGCCAGCCGCTCGCCGAAGTCGAACGCTGGCTGGCTCCGGTCCTGTAACCGTGGTGACCAGGCTCCCGCCTGGTCAGCTTGGTGTGGGCGTAGGGTGTGTGAAGTCTTCGGAACACACCATCCTGTTTTTGTTGACTGCCAAGTCATGGACTTTGGCAAACCTGTATTTTGGTGTGTTCCGAAGACTGCACGTACCCTATCGCTTCACCGACAGTGAAGAAGAGCGTGATGACGAAGTGTAATGGCCAAGGCCAGCTTCACTTCATCCGGTTCTGTCCTCCAGGTCCAGTTTCCCGCTGGCTGGCCGGGGCGGTTCATGCGGGCAGCGGAGCCGAGGGCGAGGTGGTCTTGCATCGGGATGATGACGGTGTTGGCAACCGAGGAGAGGGCGAGGTCGATCAGGTCGGTGGGGATCGTGATATCAGCGAGTGGTTTGCCGAGGCTGGTGGCGACCCGGGCCTGGGTGGGGCGGTCGAGGCTGGCCCACCAGCCGACTAGCGTGTCGTTGTCATGCGTGCCGGTGTAGACGACACAGTCGGGGAGGTGGTTTTCGGGCAGGTAGAGCCGGCTGCGGTCGCGTTTCGCGGCTGTTGAACTGGCGTCGTTGCCCGCCGGTGAAGATTCGGCGGGGCTGCCGAACGCGAACTGCAGGACCCGCATGCCGGGAAAGCCCGCCTCTTCACGCAGCCGGTCAACTGCGTCATCAATCTCACCGAGGTCCTCGGCGATGACGGGCAACGGGCCCAGTTCGCGGCGCAAGGTTGCAAACAGTTCCTCGCCCGGAACCCCCACCCATGCCCCCTCAACGGCGCGGCTGGCACCGGCCGGAATGAACCAGCTTTTTGAAAAGCCGCGAAAGTGGTCGACACGGACAATGTCGACCAGTTCCAGCAGGCTGCGAAAGCGGCGGACCCACCACGCGAAGCCGTCGGCCTTCATCGCCGCCCAGTCGTATTGTGGGTTGCCCCAGAGCTGCCCGCTTTCCGGATCGAAGGCATCGGGGGGAACGCCGGCGACAAACTGCGGCGAGCCATCCGTGTTCAGCAGAAACAGCTCGCGGTTGGCCCAGACATCGGCGCTGTCGCCCGCAACGAAGATCGGCAAGTCGCCGATGATCCGGATGCCGCGCTGGTTGGCATGACGCCGCAGGGCGAGCCACTGTTCGCGGAAGAAAAACTGGATGACTTTGTGGGTTGCAATTTCATCCGCAAGGCGAGTTCGCCAACGTTCAAGTGCGGCCTGGTCGCGATGAGCCAGATTGCGGTCCCAGGCCGTGTTCCAGGTGCCGGCGATTGCCCGCGCGTCGGCCGATGGCTGAAAGTGCTCTTTGGCCGCCATGAAAAGGGCGAACTCGTCCAGCCACCAGGCTTCGCGGGTGAAGAATGATTCGGCTGCGTCGCGCCGCGTGTTGCGGCCGTTTGCCAAAAAATGTCTGGCAGCGGCTACGAGGGCGGGCAGCTTCCAGGCAGCCGCGATCGAGAAGTCGACCCGGTCTTGATCGGTCGTCTGGGGGTGGCAGAGCGTTTCGACGGAGTCGAAGCCCTTTGCCAGCCGCTCGAGGCTGATCAGCAGCGCGTTGCCGGCGAAACTGGAAAACGGCGCGTAGGGCGAATCGCCAAAACCGGTCGGGCCGAGTGGGAGGACTTGCCAGAGCGTTTGCCCGGCAGCCGCCAGCCAGTTGACGAAGGCGAACGCGTTGTCGCCCAGATCGCCAATCGGTCCTGGGCCGGGCAGGGAAGTGGGATGGAGCAACACGCCGGCGGCCCGGCGGGACAGGAGCGGGTGCACGGTCGGCGATTCCGGAGCATGGGGGCCTTGCAAACAGTTCGGTGGCGGGACCAGTGTAGAGCAGTTGTCCCCAACTGCTCGACCGTGCCTGGTACGTAGCTGGCGAGTAGTGGCCAAACCGTGCTCCCACCGAGACGAGCTCATTGGTATCTACACATCTCGCGCAGAAGTTGGGTCGACTCCCGGCTGGCTGTTAAACAGCCACGATTGGCGGTTCTTCCGCCCCGGAGCGGGCGGTGGAGTGTAGCCACGGGTGAAGCGTCGCCGCTTTGGGCGACGCGAAACCCGTGGAATGGGTTGGGACTTGATTAATTCGCCCTGGATGGGGCGACGAA
>JANOFL010000337.1:0-23595 GCA_031405895.1 Planctomycetota bacterium | reverse complement strand
CGCCAGATTGGTGGTTTCTTGATCCGTTTCTCGCAGCAGACTGATGAGAGGCGCAACGGAGCAACAGGTCCGCCGTTCAGACCACAGACCGTGCACCAGCGACAATGCGGTACGGACCGAATGGAAGAGCGGGACGGAATGGACCGAAAAGTTGGCGTGCGATCCTCTGGCACCGTCCCCGCCGCCTGAAGAAGGCTCTACGGGTTGACCGGTCGCGGCGGGAGGACGGCCACGCCAGCCCGTCCCTCCGCCAGCTGCAGGAACACATTTCACCAGAACGAAGGCAACTGGTTTACCGTGGGCCGCCGGCCACTTAGGATGTTGAAGGTTGAAAGCCATTTGCTGGTCCCATGTCTTCGGTAGTTTGCGGTTGGGACCAGATTCTTCGCAACTCCCGCCGGAAAATGCACCATGTCATGCAATTTAAAGACTCAGAAGTTTTCTTCCAGTCAGCGTGGCATCGCCCTGTCCACCGCCGTGGTGATCGCGGTCCTGCTAGCCACCGGGGTCAGTCCTCCAGTGTCAGCTCAGACGTCGGGGTCCTGGTCGTCGTCTGGCAGCGGCAACTGGAGCGCACCAGCGAACTGGCTGGGAGGAGCCGTCCCCGACGCTGGCGGAGTGGCGACCTTCAACAATGCGCTCGGGCAGCTTGCCAACATCACTGTGACTGTGGATTCAGTCAATCGCACCCTCGGCGAAATCCGCTGGGACCAGTCGTTCATGGCAGGGATCGGCAGCTCGGGCGGGGGGACGATCGTGATGGGACCAACAGGACTGACGCTGAATGCCATCCGTTCCAACGTCTCTTCACCATTCACGATCTACATCAATGTCAACAACATAACGGCTCCCATCGCGGGCACTGGCAATCTCGTCAAGACGGGTGCCGGGGTCGCTTCGATCGGCGGCGCAAACACGTTTACAGGCAATGTCCAGATCAACCAGGGCGAACTCTGGTTCAACAGCGGAGACGTGGGGTTCGGCAACGCGTCGAATCAGGTCAACCTGGCTGGCGGTGTCCTCGGAGTCGCCACAGCCAACCTGGTCACCAGCCGGACTTTCAACGTCGGACCAGAAGGCGGAACGATTCGCGCCTTCCGACATGTCACCTTGAACGGAGCGTTGAACGGGTCCGGAACGCTCGCGGCCCAGACTCACGGCTTCACCCTTCGGCTTAACGGCAACCTGTCGGGCTTTGACGGCATACTGCGTTCGGATCTTGGATCAATCGTCAATCTCGGCGGAAGCTCGGCGCTGGGCGGATCGGCGGAAATCCTGGTGGGCGGGACCTTGACGCTTGACAACACGACTGTCAACGCCGTCAACAGGCTCAATGGCCGGTCCATCACCAGCGTGGGTGGAGCGCTCAACCAGATCGGCAGCGCAGCCGGGGCTTCCACCGAACAGGCTGGCACGCTGGAACTTCGTCGAGGGATGACCACCATGACCTTGTCGCCCAATGTGGCCCATTCGACGACTTTCGGGTTTTCCGGACTCGACAGGACTGTTCGGTCCACCGTGTTCTTTCGCAGCGCAGGCTTGGGTTCAGCGGCTGGTCCCGGTGTCGGAAATGTCCAGTTCGCGACCTCTCCGGGAGCGCTGGTCGGAAGCGGGGGCGATCCGGAAACTTCGACCAAAGCCTCAATCCTGCCTTTTGCAGTTGGCTCTCAGGATCCGGCAGCAACGACCGGAACGTCGCCGGCGTCTGTTTCGTTTGTGACTTGGGACAGCTCCACGCAGAAGATCATTCCTCTCAACCTGTCTTCGGGATATCACCCCAATCTGTCCACGGCCGCCGCCGATGACAACGTCAATCTGGGGCCGGGTAGCTCGTCTGTGGCCGCCGGCGGCCAAACCGTCAACGCGTTGCGGTTACAGGGGTTGGTTACCGTCAACGGTGGAGCATCCGACATCCTCACCGTGACCAGCGGCGGAGTGCTGGCGGCGACACCATCGGGAAGTCTCGTCGGCACGTTTGTGAATGCACCGCTCAATTTTGGCGGCACTGAGGGGGTCATCTTCGCAATGGCCGAACCGTTTTCGGAAGGGCTCCTGCGAATCGATGGAGTGATTTCCGGAAGCAACGGGGTGACCAAGGCGGGAAACGGGGTCCTGATTTTGGCGGGAGCCAACTCGTACTCGGGGACCACAACCTTGTCGCAAGGTGAAGTTCGCGTCGGCGGCGGCATTGTCGCTGACGGAGTGAACGGCTATTTCGGCAATGATGGTTCTGCAATCCAGATGCAAGCTTCCCGGTTGCTGACCACGGGCGACCTCGTGATCGAACGCGATATTGCTGTTCAACTGGGAGCTGGTAGCGGACCGGGGATTGGAACGCAGGGGGCATCTTCCGGCACCACGTCGCCGCCGCAGAGCGTGACCGTCAATGGCAATATCAGCCTGGACGTCGTCTCGCCTGATGTCCTGACACGGCATCTGGTCCTCGAGGGCAGGCGCGATCTTCCGGGGAGCCTCACGATCAATGGTGATGTTTCGGGTGCCGGTGGCCTCCGCGCCAATTTTGCTTCTTACACCATCCTCGCAGGCAACAACACCTACTCTGGAGACACGCTGGTTGGAACTTCTGCGTTTCAAGGGGGCAGCGGCAATGGCCTGGTGATGTTGACCGAGACTTGGGATGTCCGGAGCAATACAGCCTTTGGAACAGGCCGGGTTTACTTCTCCAATGTCGGCGGCGGCCCTGGCATCCTCGGCTCTCCAATCAGCCGGACAGGGACCATTGTTTCCAATGGCGCGGCACCGGTCACAGTGGCCAACGACATTGTAATGACCAGCGGTTTTGCCCAGTTTGGCGGAAACCAGTCAATCACACTCAACGGCGATCTGTATGTAAACGGCGCGCTCACCAACAACTCGGTAATCACCGCCGGCGGAACACAGCCGCTGGTGCTGAACGGGACCATCAACGGCGGCGGCATCATCAAGAATGGCAGCGGTATCATGGTGATGAACGGGGCAAGCACTTACAGCGGACAAACCATCATCCGGCAAGGCGTGTTGAGTGTCTCAACGATTGGGCAAGCCGGCGTGGCTGGCAACATCGGACAGGCACCCGCGGCAAGCAACTATCTGGTGCTGAGTGGCAACGCCGTGGGAGCTACTGGCACCCTTCGCTACACGGGTGCTGGAGAAACCACGGACCGGCTTTTTACGCTGCAAGGCTCGGGCGGCACCATTGACGCATCTGGTACGGGTGCGCTTGTCTTCTCGAATACCGGTGCCTTGGGCGCGGCCGCCGGCAATGTCGTGGTCAATGACCTGACATTGACGAACAATGCAGGCATGATCCTCGTGCCTACATCGGTGGCGGCCCAGCTGGTCGTCGGATCGACATTGGGGGGGACCCCGCCTCCTGGACTGGTGCCGGGCACCTCGATCACCGAAGTCGGCCCCAATTACATCCGTTTGAGTGCGACGGGTACCAATACGCCTATGACCGGGCAATCCCTGACCTTTCTGGCTCCCGCCGGAATGACAACCCGGACATTGAATCTGGTTGGCAACAATATCGGACTGAACACCATCGCGGCTGGCATTGTCGACGGAACCAACATCGCGGTGGCAGTCAACAAAAGTGGTGTGGGAACCTGGCAGCTGACGGGAGCCAATTCCTGGTCGGGTGGCACTCAGGTCGACGCCGGGCGACTGCTGATCAACAACTCGACCGGCAGCGGAACAGGCAGCGGGAGCGTTATGGTGGCGACAGGCGCGATCCTCGGAGGGGCGGGCTTCATTGTCCCGGCCGCGGGCCAACAGGTGCTCGTCAATGGAACGCTTGCTCCGGGCAACAGCAGCGGCCAGTTAACCTTCGGCAGTCTCGCAGTATCAACCTTTGTCGATCTGAACGGAACCTACGCCTTTGAACTCAGCACTGCCGGTACCGCCGGGGTCTTGTTCAACACCGGGCTAAGTTCGCCTGGCACCCCACATGCTTTCCACGACGTGATCAGCGTGTTCGGAATGCTGGACCTGACTGGTTCACAGATCTCGCTGACAGCACTGGGATTGACCGGATTCGATTCTGGCCAGAACTACAGCTGGCTGATTGCCTCGACTCACGGTGGAACGCTTGCGGGATTGCCCGCTATCAGTCTGGTGTCGGGAAGTGAATTCCAGGTCCCTCCGGCCGCGAGGTTTTTTCTTGGCCACGCAGGCGGCAACCTGTTCCTCAACTACGAGGCCATTCCCGAACCAGCCCTGGCAGGCTGGGCCGGCTTGCTTACAGTGCTTCTCGCGTCAAGAGTTCGACGCCGTGTCGTGGAAAGCCGCCGATAGCCCAGGATAGCCGGACTGTGGCGGGGCGGCAAACTGCCGGATCGGAGGAATTTGCCTGATTCAGGCCGCCCGACTCGCTGTGAAGCGTTTGTCCAACGCCTTCAGCTTTGCCCGCACCGCGATCGGCGGATCCTGTCTTCAGCCGCCGACGATTCAGCCGCCATTGCCATCGTGGCGGCCGGGTGGAGGCACGGCGCCGTCGCCTATCGGCCACCGTCGCCATTTCCTGACGATGGCTCAATCGCCTGGCCGCTCGCAGCGGGTGGACCGATTTGGCTTTCGCCGCTGGATCCTGCGGCAGGGCCGTCAGCCGACGACTCGGAACCGGAAACCGTTTCGCCTTCACCAGCCGCTTCGCCGGGCGGAGCTGTTTCTGATTCCCCGGATTCGTCTGGTTCCTCTTCCGGCCGGGTCCAGGTGTTGTTCTTGCGGTCGAGGTCGGGCATGACGCGGTTGGGGTCGACGACGACTTTGGCGATCGCGCGGCCTTCGGTCGGGATGTCGGTTTCCCAGAGGTTGGTGTAGTGCCAGATGTAGACCGGCAGGCTGTGGAGCGATTCCGAGCCGTCGGTGTACTCGACCTTGATCTGGACCGGCATCACCATTTCGCGGCGGTTGGCCAGCTCGATCCGGGCGCGGCGAGAGCGGGTGGACTCGCGGACCGAGACGATCGCCTGGTCGAGCGGGAGGCTTTCGGTGAACCAGCCGCGCCAGTACCAGGCGAGGTCCATCCCGGTGCCGTTCTCCATGCAACGGAAAAAGTCCGCCGGCTGGGGAGACTTGAAGGCCCACTCGGCGATGTACTGTTTGAAAGCCGGATCGAACCGTTCGGGGCCGAGCACGACTTCGCGCAGCATCCGCATCGCCATCGCGGTTTTGTTGTAAGCGAGGGCACCCAGCAGTTCGGGACGAATCTGGTCGGCGGGCAGGTCGAGCGGCTGCATGTTGGGGCGGGCAACCTGGCGCGAGATGCTGGAGGCAGTAAAGCCCCGCGTGCGAGTGGGCAGTTCCGTGCCGTGAACTTCGTGCTCGTACTCGTCGTAGCGGTCGTAGGCGTTGATGAAGGTGTTGAAGCCTTCATCCATCCAGGCGAAACGCCGTTCGTCGGTGTTGACAGTCATCGGAAACCAGTTGTGGCCGATTTCATGCGACGTCACGTCGAACAGGCCGCGTTTGTTCCGGTCGCTGCCGCAGAAGATGATCATCGGGTACTCCATCCCGCCGCAGACGCCGTTGACGTTGGTCGCGACCGGGTAGGGATAGCGAAACCATTGCTGGCTGTAGTTCATGATCGAATAGCGCAGCATCTGGGAACTCTCGTTCCAGGCCGATTTGGCTTCGCGCGGATAAACCGACTGGACGAGCGTGGTTTTGCCGTCGTCCCACTGGACGGAACAGGCGTCATAAATTGTGGCGTCGGAGCTGGTCCAGGCAAATGTGCGGACCTTGTCAGCAGCGAATTGCCAAGTGAGCGGGCCTTCGCCTTCGAGCGCTGCAGCGGGGGTGCCGATTTCTTCTTCGGTTCGGACGATCACAGTTTGCGGGCTGACCTGGGCGAGGCAGAGCCGCTTGTACTGTTCGGCCGAAAGTACCTGTTCCGCGTTCCGCAACTCGCCGGTCGCACAGATGATGTGGCCGCGGGGGGCCGTAATGCGGACGTCGTACTTGCCGAAGTCGGTGTAGAACTCGCCCTGGCCGAGGTAGGGGAGCGTGTTCCAGCCGTGGACATCGTCGAACTTGCAGACGGCCGGAAACCACTGGGCGAACTGGAAGACCTTGCCCTGGCGAACGCGGCGAATGCCCATCCGGTCGGCCCCGTAGTCCGGGACCTGGAACGACCAGGCGATTTCAAAGGTCACCTGGCCGCCACGGGGCGGGACAGGCGTCGGCAGATCGATCCGGCCGACTGTGTCGTAGACGTTCAGCTTGAGGTCTTCATCGCCGGTTTTGACGCGGTCAATCGTGTATCCGCCGTTAAAGCCATCGCGGTTGTTGAATCGGGAACCAGGTGGAGTGAACTTCGAGCCGTCACTGTCTTCGCGGAAGAGGTTCTGCTCCAGCGTCAGCCAGAGGTAGGGCAGCGGCTGAGGACTGTTGTTGGTGTAAGTCACGCGGGCGACGCCCGAAACAGTTTCGGCTTCCGGGTCGAGCGTGATGTCCATGTCGTAGTCGACCTGCTGCTGCCAGTAGTCTTCACCCGGCACTCCGGTCGCGGTCCGGATCCGGCTGGGAGTCGGCAGTTCGAGCGGCGAGAAGACGGTCTTGTCGGGCCGCGCACCCAGCCGCCGCGACTGAAGCTGCTCCAGTTCAGCCAGCCAGGACTGTTCGGCTGACAGCGCGTCGTCCGCCGGAACGTCCTGGCGGGCCGCCTGTAGCGACGGCAGTCCGGCAAGGACCCCGATCCAGAACACCGACGCGAAAAACAGGTTCGAACTACGCACGGCTTGGCCTTTCAAGAACGTCTGTCAAACGCTGACGCCACCAGCTTTCAACGGCGAAAGCCGGGCGCGAACCCCCGGATGGAATGGCTGCAGTTTAACGTCGCGGCGGTGGTCTTTCACGTCGCCGTCGCCCTTTCCGGTCGCGAGCCGCTCGCCGGCAGCTGGACGGGATGCGTTTCGCACTCTTCAGGGTGGCCGTGTGATTCGGATGGCTCGAGCTGTTCAAGGCAGAGCCGATGTGCGGACGCCCCCTCCCCCCGCCCTCCCCGCACCGCTCAGAGCAGCGGCGTGGGAGGGAGCCGGAAAAGAAATGTTTTCGCTTCAGCGCTGGTGGTCAGGCATGTTTGCCGTGAATAGCACAACGCACCCAGCCGGAGGACCCAGGCTTGCCGAATGCCCCTCGGCATGGACAAGATTTCCCAACGGACAGCGAATCATGACCGCACCCAAGCCCATTTTGTCCAGGAGTATCGGCCCTTGATCACCGCCCAGAACATCCACAAGGCCTGGGGCAAGATTGTCGCCGTCAGCGATTTGAGCATCGAAATCCGGCGGGGCGAACTGTTCGGGCTTTTGGGACCCAACGGTGCGGGCAAGTCGACGACGATCGGGATGCTGATTGGGCTGGTGGCACCTGACAGCGGCAGCGTTGAAATGAACGGCCGGCCGCCGACCGATCTGGCGACCCGGTCGAAAATCGGCTTCGCGCCACAAAGCCTGTCGCTCTATGGCGAGCTGACCGGGGCCGAGAACCTGGAGTTTTTCGGGGCGCTGTACGGGCTTGCCGGCCAGACGCTCAGGGAACGCGTGAAGTGGGCCCTCCAGCTCGCCGGCCTCGAAGACCGTTCCCGCCACCGCGTCAGCACCTACTCCGGCGGAATGAAGCGCCGGCTCAACATCGCCGTGGCCCTCGTTCACAAACCCGACATGCTTCTGCTCGACGAGCCGACGGTCGGCGTCGACCCGCAATCACGCAACCACATCTTCCAGTGGATCGAGCAGCTCAACCGCGAAGGGCTGACGATTCTCTACACAACGCACTACATGGAAGAGGCCCAGCGACTCTGCCAACGGGTCGCGATCATCGATGGCGGCAAGCTGATGGCGCTCGATACGGTTGACAGCCTGATCACAAAACATGGCGGCGGCAGCCTGGCCCAGGGCACGGTCGATTACGTCCCGTCCGGAGTGAGTTTGCCCGGCAACCTGCGCGAGGGCCAATGGCGGCACGAGACGACGACGCCGCTCGAGGAAATCACCCGGCTCACCCAGGCCGGCGTCCGTTTTCAGACTGTCCAGATCACACGTCCCGATCTCGAAAGTGTGTTTCTTTCGTTGACCGGAAAGACGCTGCGGGACTGAGGGGATCGTAGAGCAATTGTCCCCAATTGCTCGCCAGCATGGAATCCTCTTCTCATCAGGAGGTTTCCGTGGGTGGAAAGATTCACGCAGTCGGGCAATTGGGGACAATTGCTCTACAACCGATCTCCAGGCAGTCGGGCAATTGGGGACAATTGCTCTACAACCGATCTCCAGGCCGTCGGGCAATTGGGGACAATTGCTCTACAACCGATCTCCAGGCCGACGAGCAATTGGGGACAATTGCTCTACAACCGAACCCAATTCGCCATGCAACAAACCATCGCCCTCGCACTGAAGGACCTCAAGCTGTTGTTGCGCGACAAGCTGGGGGCCTTTTTCATCATTGGTTTCCCGATCCTGATGGGGCTGTTCTTTGGGCTCGTCATGGGCGGCCAGCAGTCAGGCCGGTCCGGCAAGATGAAAGTGGCCCTGGTCGATCTGGACCAGTCACCCCAATCGGCGAGGTTCCGCGAATCGCTGGGCGGCACGGATGGGATCGAGCTGGAAGCGGCCGACGAAATGGCGGCTCGCGAAAGTGTGCGGCTTGGAAAGCGGACCGGAATGGTGGTAGTCCCCAAGGGTTATGGCGAAACGGCCGGGCTAATCTGGCTGGAGCAACCGGAAATCGGCGTCGGCGTCGATCCATCACGCACCGCCGAAGCCGCCATGCTGGAAGGCATGATCATGCAGGCAACGGCCAGCCTGATCGGAGACCGCTTCAAGGAGCCACTCGCGTTTCTTCCGTCGATTCAGACCGCCCGCGAGTCGCTGCTGGCGGAAACGGCACCCAATCCAGCCGTTCAGCTGATCGCCGGCGGGTTCTTCGACCAACTGGAGAACATGGTCAAGTCGGCCGACCAGCTGCAAAAGAGCGACGCACCCGCTGAGGGCGATACGGGCAGTGGCGGATTCGAGATGAACTTCGCGAAGATCGGACGGATCGACGTGACGCGGGAAGTAGACGCGAAGAGCATCGAGGGACAACTTGGAAAGCGTCGCTCCCAGTGGGACATCAGTTTTCCCCAGGCGATGCTTTGGGGCGTGCTCGGCTCGGTCGCCGGGTTTTCGCTCTCGATCGCCCGGGAAAGGTCCCAGGGGACCTTGATGCGGCTTCGTTCCGCGCCGTTGAGCAAGCTGCAGATTCTGCTCGGCAAGGCACTGGCCTGCTTTCTGACTTCAGTCTTTGTCATCCTGTTCATGACCGGGCTGGGTTTGCTGATCGGCATGCGGCCGGAAAGCTACCCCAAGCTCGCCGTGGCCGGGCTGGTCACGAGTTTCTGTTTCGTTGGAATCATGATGACGCTGTCGGTGCTGGGAAAAACCGAGGAAAGCGTCAGCGGAACCGGCTGGGCCGCCAACATGGTTATGGCGATGCTGGGCGGCGCGATGATCCCGGTCATGTTCATGCCAGGTTTCCTGCAAAAGCTGAGCGTGATCAGCCCGATCCGCTGGGCGATCCTGCTGATTGAAGGCGCGATCTGGCGCGGTTTCAGCTGGGGCGAAATGGCGTCCGCGATCGCGGTCCTGCTGGCGATCGGGGCCACAGGCCTTGCGATCGGAACGGTGATTCTGTCGAAGCGGCAGGATTGAGAAGGGAACAGGTCTGAAATCCGGGATCTGAGATCTTGACCGTGCCGCAGCCTGGCAAAGCGGAGCTTCGCCACCACGTTGCGCGGACTGGCAAAGCGGAGCTGTGCCCCACGTCAGCCCGCCATGCGGCCGATGCGGTTGGCCGGTTCGGCGGGCGTTTCATCGGCGGGATGCTGGTAGTGCATCAGATAGGCGTCTTCGGTGGTGTCTTCGTAGTAGTCGCGCAAGACGCTGACGGCCCGGAATCCGGCGTTGCGGAAGAAAACCTGGGCGGCCAGATTCGTTTCGCGGACTTCCAGCACGATCCGTGTCCGCCGCTGCTGGGACAGCTTGCCGAAAAGCTTCTCCACCATCTGTACGCCAATCCCGCGGCGACGGGCGTCGGGGCGGACGGCGAAGTTCATCACATGGAGCTGGTTCTTGTTCAGCTCGTAGATCATGAAGCCGGTCACCTGGCCTTCGGCCTCAGCCACCATCCCGATGCAGTTCCGCTGGCGGAGGCAGCGGGAAAAGTCTTCTTCCGACCAGGGGAACTCGAAGCTCCGCTGTTCGATCGCAAGGACCTCCGGCATGTCGCGCCGGATCATCCAGCGAATGTGCACGGCTGTCGCCAATCCCTTGTTCATCGCCATGACGTGTACCCCGAATCGGACAGCCGCAACGGTCCATCGCTCCGGCCTGATGGCTTCCCTGCACCGGGTCGCGGCCCAGGGAAGTCGAGAGGCTAACAAAACGGTTTGCCCGTGCCAAGGTTGAAGAAGTCTGCTGAAATCGCGAGGCTTTGGTCGGCCAGTCCGGCCACAAAATGGGCTTGACCAGGCTTCGGGTTCCGCCCTGGATTCCTGCTCTTGCGGCCGCGACCGCGATTCGCTCAAGTCCCCTTCGCTCGTGGTTCGATGGGAGAAGATGTGACGGATGCGCGGGCGCGGGCAATCTGCAAGAGGATGTCGGCTGGTGCGACAACCAGCATGAGCCAATCGCGGCGGCCCATCCCGGAATCAACATTTTTTTCCATCGCCGGCTGCCCGGATGCCGGGAACCCAACCTGATGGCGTGGATCGTAGCCCCTGGCGCGGCGCTCGTGCTGCTGCTGGCGCTCCTTGCGCGCCAGCTTGAGGGTCGCCGTCTGGCCTCGAAGCGGCGCTTTCATTCGCCCACCGGGGCGGTCGCGGGCCAGCAGGCTTCAATCATCATCCCGCTGGCCGGCCTCGAGCACCAGCTTCGCGACAATCTCGCCAGCTGGCTCCTCCAGGACTGGCCCGAACGCGAGCTCATCTTCGTCGCCGAATCGCCCGCCGATCCGGCTGTGCCCGTCGCCCAGGCCCTTGCGCGGGAACATCGCTTTGTGCCGGTGCAAGTCATTTTTTCGGGCACAACCGCAACCCGCGGACAACGTGTCCATCAGTTGCTGCGCGGGATCGAAGCGGCCAGCCCGGACTCAAAGATCCTCGTGCTGGGAAGTGCCGACGCCAAGGCCAAAGGCGACTCGGTCCGCTGGATGGTGCATCATCTGGCAGATCCGGCCACGGGTGCCGTGACCGGCAACCTCTGGTCAGTGCCCCGCCTTCAGACGCCCGCCAACCGGCTCGCCGCGGCACTCGGCAACCTGATCGCGGGCCTCGCCGGCCCGGGCCGGTGGAACCTGATCTGCCCCGGGGGCTGGGCGATTCGTCGCGAAGACTTTCAGCGCCTCGGGCTGACCTCGGTCTGGAGCACCGCCCTGACCGAAACGTGGTGCAGCCGCAGGGCGCTGTTCCGCGCTGGCCTGGGAGTTCGCTTCGAGCCGCATTGCATCGCCGAGTCGACCCTCGAGACCAGCCCCGCGCGGATTCTGCAATCTGGTTTGCGAAAGAACCTGGCTGCCCGCCAGTACGCGCCGCTGACCTGGTGGCTGGCCTTGAGCGCCTGTACGATGGTTGTCGCGGGACTGGTCATTGCAACGCTGACGGCGGTTTGGAGCCTGTGCGCCGGACAATTGCTGGCCGGATTGTTGGCCACAACCCAGGCCCTGCTCATTTATGGCCTGGGAGCAGTGGCCGGACTGATCCGGCATCGCACCGCCCGGCGGTTGCTTCCCGCCTGGAAGTATTATCGGGCCGCACGGCGGTTCGACGTTCAGGTCTGGCCCCTGACCGGACTGGTCGCCATCGCGACGATGTCCGGTTCGCTGCTTGTCAGACATATTCGCTGGCGCGGCAAGCGTTACCAGATCGGATCGGGCGGCCTGATCCGGCTTGAAGGAGCGGTTCCGTGGGAAAACATCCTCCGCCCCGGCATCCGGAGCGAGACGGCCCAACCCGAACCGGCGGCGGCGATCCGATTGGAAGCAATGGCCATTTCAGTCCACGAAAAACGCGCGGCCTGACCGCTTGGCCTTTCGTTACCGGCTCATTTCCGGCGGATGCCTGCCGGACGGGAAATCTTCATCCTGAAGAGGCCTCCGGGCGAAAGCCGCGAACGCCTGTTCAATCTGGTCGTCGTTCACTTCGTGTGCCAATAGCAGAATCCAGTAACGCAGTCGCAGGGCCCCGCCTACCGCGACGCGGACCTTACCCGTCCCGGCTGGTTCGCCGAGGAAATCGTGAAGTCCAAACGGGTTCGCCGCGAACAGACCGTAATCCCGCGCGTGCCAAGTCGTCGGGTAGCGGACGTTCTGCGGGTGGTCGAACATCACCACGCTCACGATCTGACCGCCCCGCAGGCCCGAGTAAGCGAGCCAGCGGGCCCGCTGGCCCCAGACCTGGTTGCCTCGATCGCCCACGCTGTTTCTGACCCGGGCCACCGTCCCGGGATCGCCGCCGGATTTGTCCCGGTCGGGCCGCAGCTCGTCGTGCAGCCGCAGCGCGAAAAATCCCTCCTTGGTGTCGCCAAACACCAGCTCGCCTGCCAGCGGATCGAATCGCAACTGCACATCCATCGTGCGCAGACCATCCCCGGCGGCAAAAGTCCAGCGGCTGGACTGCCGGCCAAGCGGCTGGCCGTCCGGCTGCAAAAGCGTTTCCATTACATCGGCCACCAGTTCCCGGCCGCAGTTCGCGACCGACACGCTTTCGGTCCGCGTGCTCCCTTTCCCCGCCCAGAAGTCCACGCCATTGACATCCCCGTGGGCCACCCAATGCGACCGGTGATGGGGATGGTCGTCGGAGTCTCCCGATTGCGGATTGAGCGGGAACCCCCGGGTGACCTCGATCCCGCCAGCAACGCATAGCGGATACCAGCACGGCTGGTGACCCGGTTCGAGCCTCAGGGCTGAAACCAGTTCTCCATCGACACGGAATTCAAGCGGCGTCGTGACGGGAACCGCGACGCCATTCAGCCAGACCGGGAAGGCTGGAACCGCGGATGGGACGGGATCCACTGCATCTGATTCCTGGCTGCCCGCGAAAACCATCCCGCTTCCCGGACTCAGAAACAGCAAGGCCAATGGCGATAGCCAGCAGGCGCGATTCGCGGTTTGCCACACCAGCTCTCGAAAAGCGGAGTCGGAACCAAAACCACTTCTTTTCCGGCTCCCTCCTCCGCCGCTGCCTTGCGCGGCGTGGGGAGCGGCGCCGGAGCCAATTCTTTTCCGGCTCCCTCCTCCGCCGCTGCTTTGAGCGGTGTGGGGAGCGGCGCCGGAGCCAATTCTTTTCCGGCTCCCTCCTCCGCCGCTGCTTTGAGCGGTGTGGGGAGGGCGGGGGGAGGGGGCGTCCGTGCAACTGGTGTGCATTGTGAAACGTGACAGGCGGCCAGTCATCGAACGCATTGCCTCCAGCCTGAAATGCGATTCGTCTGGAGTTCGAAGAGGCTGGTTCGGCCATGCCGAACGGCGAGGCCCTCGCCCAACGATGGCTAAAGAACGACAAAGCAGGAGCTTCATCGCCACGAAACAAACGGCCCATTCAACCAACTCGGGAATTCTGCCAACCGCGAAACACACCCGCGGACCACCCAACAACCAAGGCGGATTTGCCATGAATTCACCTTCCATCCTGGGTTGTCCTAACCAAGTCGCGGGTACCGGAAACCGGATCAGTGTAATCCAGTCGCTGATGGTTGCTGATTGATCAGCCCGAGGGATGCGTTGAGCCTGGATTTCCCTGGCTGACTTCGGACGGCGGTCGCAAGCCGGTCATGTCAAACTGTAACGACGCGCAGACGCCATCACGCTGGCAAACTTTTCCGGACGTTTCTGATTCACCGGTGCCGGACCGGACGGAGCGGCTTTTTCGACCGGCGTCGGTTTTTTTTTCGCCAGTCGGGCGCGCGGTTGCGTATAGACTTCCTCCGCCAGGCGACCTCAGCGTCGTCGTCGCCGTTTTTCCGTTCGCAGTTTGTCCCCCGCCGCCCGATTGTACGCCGACATGACCCGCCTCAACGACCTGGATCTGCTTCTCCAGAACGCCCGCCTGCGGGACGAGCTGGAGCCGTTTCACGACGAATCGCTCGAAGCGGTCAATGTCCGGCAGATGAGCACGGCGGACGAGAACCGCTACCTCAGCTCGCTGCTGGCGTGGGAGCGGGCACCCGTGCTGCCGATCAGCCAGTGGTTTGAGCCGGAACTGGTTCTGCCGCCGGCTGAAAGGCTGGACGAGGGGGAGCTGAGGGCCGAACTGGAACGCGCCATCCGGTTGCTCGGGTCGCGACACATCATGCTGGAGTCGACCGGACATCTCTCCGACCGGCAGCTCTACGGGCTGATCCAGCGCGACATCCTGCCATCGCAGGAAAAGCGGCTCGACCTGTCCGAGTCCCAGCTGGTCTGGCAGTGCCTCGACCAGGAGCGTGACGAGGAAGCCTGGCTCCGCTACTACGCCAGCGACGATGAACGCGAACAATGGTGGCTGACCACCGGCCTCCGCCTGCCCCCCCGACAGGATCTGCCGTTTCCACGGCAAAACTCGAATCCTGAAAATTGCTGAACCGTTACGGCCTGTCTTCAGCTTCGACGACGTCTTCGTACATCCAGCGATTCAACAGCGGCACCAGACAGAGGGCGAAGACCGATACGGCAATTCCCATCAGCCCAAGAATCCCGAAGACGTTGCCGTAGGCCATGACCGTGTCCGATGGTGGCGGCGTAACCCCCGGCTGTGACTGAACCTGTGTGAACTGGGCAATGACGCCCGCCAGGAACTGGCTCATCGCGGTACACAGGAACCAGATCCCCATCAGTGTTGAAACCAGGTGCCGGGCGGCGAGCTTGGTCATCGCGGAAAGCCCGACTGGCGAGAGGCACAACTCGCCGGTGGTGTGCAGCAGGTAGCCGAGGAAAATCCAGCCCACCCAGACCATCCCGCGGCTGTCATGCTGGGTTGCTCCGTACCAGAAGACAAGGAAGCCGAGGCCCAGCTGGAACAGTCCCAGCGCGAACTTCATCGGCGATCCCGGCTCGATGTTGCGAGTCGCCAGCCAGCTCCAGACCACCGTGAAAAGCAAGCCAAAAATCAGGATGAAGGCCGGATTGACGGCCTGATATTTGGCGGCACCCACTTCCTGTGCCCGCGTGCAAACCCGCATCCCGACATTGTCGGCGGCGACGGTCCATGGAATCGTAAACGTGCTGGATTCGTTCTCCTTCCGCAGCAAATCGAGCTGGTTCATCGTGAACTGCCGGTCCCCGTTGGTATAGCCAAGCTGGGCCTGGGTCGGCTGAAACTCAATCGTCGTGCCGATATCCGAATCCGCCAGGATCTTCTCCGAACCCGTCATCCGCTCCACATTGCGGTCCGTGAAAACGCTGATCGAGCTGCCCGCCTGTTCAAAGAGGGCCCAGAAAACCACGCTCAGGGAACAAAGCACGAGGGCCACGAACATCCGCCGCCAGGCGACGGTCGACAATGCTTTCATCTGCGAGAAAATGTAGATCAGCGCTGCCAGGCAGGCCGCGAACAGGCAGATTCCGGCCGGAGTGCCGAATTCGCCAAGAAAAACGGCACCGATCTTGCGCACGGCTCCGCCCAGCTGGTTGCCCAGGCCAGGCTGGGCCATCAACCCGGTCGCATGCTCTTCAATGCCTTTGACGTACTCCTTGCTTACAAGGCTGTACGAATCACCTTTTTTCTGATTGCCTGGGTCGAAACCGCTTACAAAGTACATGAACATCGGAACGGCCAGCAGCGCCAGGCCATAGGTCAGCCATTCCTTGCCGGGTGACAACGGCCGGTCCGCCGGCGGCATGCCGATGTTGCGTGGCAAGCCGCCAAGAAACACGGCATAACTGGAAACGATGGCCGAAACGGCGAGGAACAACACGACAAACAGGTCGACGAAACGGGTGAAGTCCTCGCCCGGACGCTGCGTCAGCTGGATGATCAGGTTTTCTTTCGGGTCATACAGCCGCAACATCCCGTAACAGCCCACCGCCGCGCCGGCCAGAATCAGCGCGACCCCGAGCGGCCGGCCAATCGCCTTGATCGCAGGTGAATCAATCAAGGTGGAACGCAGTCCCAGCACCGCGAACACTCCGCCCGTGATCAGCAGCCCCAGAATCAGCCACGTCAGGTTGACGCCGCCCACTTCCCGCAGGATGGACCCTTCCAGACCGTTTCCAAACAGCGAGTAGCCGGTCATGACGCTGGCGGCGATCAGCAACAGCTGCGAGATCACGTTGGGCGCGACAAACACGGCCAGCCCGAGCAACATGCCCATCACGGCCAGCCCGAATCCTTTCTGGTAGCCATACGTTTCCCCGATCGCAGAGCACAACAGCGGCGCTGCGGCGGCACCGAGGTTGACGCCAATGTAGAAAATCGTGAAGCCTGCATCGCGCAGTTTGCTTCGTGCGGGATACAGGGCTCCCACCATCGTCGAAATGTTGGGCTTGAAGAAACCGTTACCGCAAATCAGGAAAGCCAGCCCGGAGAAAAACGACCACGAGTTGTCAAAGGTCAACATTAGCTGGCCCGACGCCATCAGCAGGCCACCGAGGATGACGGAACGCCGCGAGCCGATCAGCCGGTCGGCAATAATGCCCCCAAAAAAGGGTGTCATGTAGACCAGCGCGGTGTAAGCACCGTAGACACGGTAGGTGTTGTCGTCCGAGTAGCTGAGAAACCCCTTGATCATGTAGAGCGTCAGCAGCGCCCGCATCCCGTAGTAGGAAAACCGTTCCCACATCTCGGCGAAAAACAGCGTGAACAGCCCCGTTGGATGTCCGAGCAACGCGGGAACGTCTGGACTGGCTTCTCTGGACATCGGGCACCTGAAGAAGGTTGTCGTGGACCGTTCCGGCTGGAGGCGTAGCCATGCAATGGCCGCTTTTCAACCTGTCCCCGGAAAGTCCGCCGTGAACTGTAATTCGGGCAACTGGTTGCGACAAGCTGACCGTGAGGTCCAGGGAACGGTTTCGGCCTTGCGCCGCCGGTGGCGACAAGTCGCCAGTCATCCCGGCCATGGCCGTTCAATGTGCCGGCGAACAGGCAATCCGCTTACCGGCCGCCGATCGGCACGAAGTCGCGGCGGTTGGGGCCGACGTAGACCTGGCGGGGACGGCAGATTTTTTTCGCCGCCGAGCCGTGCATCTCTTTCCAGTGCGCGATCCAGCCGGGCAGTCGCCCCATCGCGAAGAGAACCGTGAACATCTGGACCGGAATCCCGAGCGCCCGGTAGATCACGCCCGAATAGAAGTCGACATTCGGGTAAAGCTTGCGCTGGATGAAGTACTCGTCGTGGAGCGCGACCTCTTCCAGCTTCTGGGCGATCTCGAACAGCGGATCGTCGAGCTGGAGTTTGGCCAGCAGCCGGTCACAAGCCGACTTGATGATCGTCGCGCGCGGGTCAAAGTTCTTGTAGACGCGGTGGCCAAAGCCCATCAGCCGGAAGCCGCTCTCCTTGTCCTTGGCCAGGTCGACGTATTTCTTGACATTGCCGCCGTCGTTGCGAATCTGCTCCAGCATCGCCACGCAAGCCTCATTCGCCCCGCCGTGCAGCGGCCCCCAGAGGGCACAGATCCCGGCCGCGATCGACGCGAACAGGTTGGCGTTCGAGGAACCGACCATCCGGACCGTCGAGGTGCTGCAGTTCTGCTCGTGGTCGGCATGGACGATCAGCAACATGTTGAGCGACCGCACGAAATCTTCGTCAATGTCGTACTTTTCGCAGGGCACCGCGAACATCATGTGCAGGAAGTTCTGCACATAGTCGAGACTGTTGTCCGGGTACATGAACGGCTGTCCAATCGACTTCTTGTGGCTGTAAGCCGCAATCGTTGGCAGCTTGGCCATCAGCCGGTGGACCGAGATTTCGACCTGGTCCGGATCGGACGGGTTGAGCGAGTCCTGGTAGAAAGTGCTCATCGCGCTGACGACGCTGGAAAGGCTCGCCATCGGGTGGGCGTCGCGCGGGAAGCCGTTGTAGAAGGCCCGCATGTCCTCGTGCAGCATCGTGTGCCGGCGAATCGACTCGCGGAACCGCTCGAGTTCCTTCTGGTCCGGCAGATGGCCGTAGATCAGGAGAAAGCTGACTTCGACGAAGTCGCAGCGGGTCGCGAGGTCTTCGATGTCGTAACCGCGATAGCGGAGAATGCCCTTCTCGCCATCGAGGAAGGTGATGTCGCTGATCGTCGCACCGGTGTTGACATAGCCTTCATCGAGCGTAATCAGGCCCGTCTGGCCGCGCAGCCGGCTGATGTCGATCGCCGACTCGTCTTCGGTGCCGGTCATCACCGGCAATTCCAGTTCGCGTCCCCGCCAGCGCAGCGAAGCCGTATCCGACGCCGTGACTTTCTCGGTAGCCATACTGCTCATCGATCAGCCATCCCGTTGCCCGAACCTGTCCGGCCGGAGATCACCGCGGCTGCTTTCGCCTTCTTCCGCGGACCCGGCGCAGTCTTCAATGTATCGCTTCCCGCGCGGGCTGAACAGCGATTGGGGGCTGCGATTTTTTGGCGACGTTGACCGGCAAGCGGAAGGCCCGGCACCAGCAACCGCCGAAACTGGTGGAGCGTTCCCAGCCGCGCAGACTGCACAAGCTTTGCGGCCAGCGGCTTGCCGTGCCAACGCAAAGTGCCGGTCGGGCACCCCACCACCAACGGCCTGCGTTACAATCCGGATGCCCAGGCAAAACCAGACTGACCTCAGGACTCAGGACCCCTTCCATGAATCGCACCGCCCTGTTTGCTTTCGCAGTTTTCGTTTTCGGTTCCGGCTCCGTCCGGGCAGGGGCCGACGAAGGCATGTGGCTGTTCAACAACCTCCCGCTGGAGACCCTCAAGAACCGCTTTGGCTTTGAACCCGACGCCGCCTGGTCGGAACACCTGATGAAGTCCTGCGTCCGCTTCAACGTCGGCGGCAGCGCGTCGTTCGTTTCCAGTGACGGCCTCGTCCTGACCAACCACCACGTCGGCAGCGACACGCTTTTCAAACTCTCCACACCCGAACGGAACATCCTCGAGAACGGCTACCTGGCCCGGTCGAATGCCGAGGAACTGCCGGCCCCCGACCTTGAGCTGAATCAGCTCCTGAACATTGTCGATGTGACTGACCGCGTGAATGCCGCTGTGAAAGCCGACATGGCGGCCGGGGCCGCGATGCTGGCCCGCCGCGAGACGATTGAGGCGATCCAGAAGGAAGCCCTTGACCAGAGCGGCTTGCGGAGCGATGTCGTCACACTCTATGGCGGTGGCCGCTACCACCTCTACCAGTACAAAAAGTACACCGACGTGCGGCTGGTCTGGGCCCCCGAATCGGCGACCGCCTTCATGGGCGGCGACGCGGACAACTTCGAGTATCCCCGCTATTGCCTGGATGCCTGTATTTTCCGCGTCTATGAAAACGGCCAGCCGGCGAAGATCGAGCATTTCCTGAAATGGTCCCAGGCTGGCCCGGCCGAAGACGAACTGGTCTTTGTCGCCGGCAACCCTGGCCGGACCAGCCGGATCCTGACCGTCGACGCGCTTAAATACCAGCGCGATGTCCGGATGCCGTTTGTGATGAACCTGCTTCGCCGGCGCGAAATCTGTCTCCAGCAGTTTGGTCTCAACGGTCCGGAAGCCAAGCGCCGCGCCCGCGACGAACTGTTCGGTATCCAGAACTCGCGGAAAGCCTACACCGGCATGCTCGGCGGACTCCAGAATCCAGCCATCATGGCCGCCAAGACCGCAGCCGAAGCCAGGCTTCGCGCGCAGCTCAAGGCCGACCCGAAGCTGGCTGCGCTCGATTCAGCATGGGATGAAATCGAAGCCGTGGTCGCCCAGCGGCCCGACCTGCTGGTCAAAACCCCCGTCGTCAACTCGCGGCTGTTCGAGATCGCCGAAGAAATCGTCCAGATGCTGGAGGAAGACCAGAAGCCCTCCGGTCAACGCCTCCCGGAATACGGTGACGCAGGCCGCGAGTCGCTGCTGCAACAGCTGCTTTCCGATGCACCAATCTACGCGGATCTCGAAACCGCACTCTTGGCCGACTCACTCGCCCGGTTGGCCGAACTCCGCGGCGGCAATGATCCGATGGTCGAGGCGGTCCTGGCCGGGCAGTCGCCGGCCGACCGGGCAGCCTCGGCAGTCGCAGGATGCACGCTGGCCGATGTCGCGGCCCGCAAGGCTCTGATCGACGGCGGAATCGCCGGGCTCTCTTCGTGCAAAGACCCGATGATCCAGATCGCAATCGCGATCGACCCGGAAATCCGCAAGTATCGCAAGGTCGCCGACGAACTGGCGGAACGTGAACGGCAGGCCTACGCCAAGATCGCCGAGGCCCAGTTCGCGACGGCCGGCGCGTCGACTTACCCCGATGCGACGTTTACGCTGCGACTGGCTTTTGGCACCGTCAAGGCCTACGACGAAAACGGCCAGCGGGTCGAGCCGTTGACCGACATCGCCGGTGCCTTCAACCACCAGGACACGCATCCGGGCCAGGACGATTTCCAGCTGCCCAGGTCCTGGAACGACGCGAAGGGCCGGATCGATGGCGCGACGCCATACAACTTCGTGACCACCTGCGACATCATCGGCGGCAACTCGGGCAGCCCCTGCGTGAACCAGAATCTCGAAGTCGTGGGGCTGATTTTTGACGGCAATATCCAGTCGCTGACCGCGGACTACGTTTATACCGACGAGCAATCCCGCGCGGTCTGCGTCCACAGCAGCGCCATCCGCGAAGCCCTCCGCACGATCTACAACGCCTCCCACATCGCCGAACAGCTGGGAAGGTAGGGTGCGTGTAACGCACCAGTCCGCTGCAACTGGTTGTTTGATGGCCGGTACCAAACCCGGCCGGGTACCTGCGATTGCGCGCTGGTGCGTTTCAGGCACCCTGCGCTCCTCACGGCAAGAGCCGTTTCAGCGTTTCTTCCGCCGCTGCCACGCAAGCGGCATAGAGCTTGCTGCCCTTAAGCCGCGCAACAAGACCTTGCAGCTGGGTTCGGAGCATTTCCGTTGCCTCCGTGTCCATTTCCCCGCGCGACTGGTTGATCCACGCCAGCAGTTCCCGGTCGTCATAAGGCAAGTCCCTTAGCGGAGCCAGCTCATCCCGGCGGTATTCGGCTTCAGCCACAACAAAACCGTCGTCGGCCGACTCGCGGTAGCGGAGCGCGAGCAGGTCGTAGCGGCGGTAGGCTTCAGCGAACAGGCAGCGGCGTTCGTCCTGCCACGCGGCGACGAAATCCTGGACTGCCTCGCTCTGCAAAGCGTTGCGAATGTTGTTTTCCGCCTGATCCAGCAACGTCCGGCGGCGCGACTCGGCCACCAGCTTGTTCGCCCGCCCCGCAAGTTCATTTGCCGGATCGCGGTCGATCACACGTTGCAACAGCGTTCGTGCTTCGCCCCACCGGGCCGGCTCGTCCGATTGCAACAGCGCCGACGCCGACTCAAACAGCTTCTCCGATCCAGGCGGCCAGAGGCTCCACGCCGTCAACCCCAACGCCGCGAGAAACGCCAGCCCGACGACCCACGTCCGTTGATACCAGGCAAGAGACTCGCGAGCCTCCCGTGCCGCCTTCCCACCCAGCAACCGGATCACCTCGGACTTGTCCGTCCCCGCGTTGAGGGCATTGAACGAGCCTGCCATTTTCTCGGCCGCTCCTTTCCGCGACTGGTCGAGCGACTGGATTTCCTCCAGCGTCAGCCGCACGGCCGCCGCCGAGTGGGGACGCTGCCGCGGGTTTGGATGCAGCATCGACTGAACCAACCGGTCGAGCCAGACCGGGCAGTCGAGCCGTGCCTGACAAACGGGAGTCGCCTGCAGCTCGGCCTTGGTCCGGCTGATCCGGGCCAGCGTATCGGCTTCGAACGGCAAACGCCCGGTCAGCATTTCGTAAAGGACAACGCCCAGCGAATAGAGATCCGAACGGTGGCTCGCGTTGCCCGCCAGCTGTTCGGGTGCCAGATAGGCCACCAGTTCCATGTCGCGGCGATCGCGCCGCAGCGGTTTGAGTTTCCGCTTCCGGTTCAGTCGCAGGTCCGTGACCTTGATCGTGCCATCGGCCGAAACCAGAACCTTGTCCGGGGTCAGCTTGGAATGCAGCAGCTGGCGGTCGTGCAGGAACTCGAGGCAGCTGGCGATCTGCCGGGAGTACTCAATGGCAAGATCGATCGCGATTCGTCCCCGCCGCGCAATCAGGCTCGACAGGGATTCGCCCTCGACCAGTTCCGACGCGACGAAGACCTTGTCCTCGAACACTCCGGCCCCGTAAACCCGTGCGAGATGGGGATGCCGCAACTGCCGCAGCGTGTCGAACTCGACACTCAGTTTTTCAATCGCGCGGGAGTGGTCGAACGAGGGCGGGAGGCTGATGAACTTGAGCGCGACTTCGCGCGCCTGCTCGGTCTGCCGGGCCCGCCAGATTTTTTGCCGGCGCGTGGTCCCCAGCCGCTCCAGGATGAGAAAAGGTCCAATCTGCTGGTTTTCCAAAGTGCCGGCTCCAGCGAAACACGAGTCGAGCGCATTCGGCGGCCGCCTGGGTCTTGCAGGGTGCGTGAAACGCACCAATCAAAACCCGCCGTCGGCCGCACCGACAATTCTAGTCAGCCCCCCCGACGCCGGACCAGGTCGAATACCTGGTTTTTTCGGGAGACCGCGAGTTTGCGCTCAATTGCCGACGTCCGGTCGAGGGTTACTGGTCCCGTTTCGTGCTCGTAATCCGACTCGAATTCGTGCGCACGAAGAGGAGCACGAGAAAGCAACTAACCCGCATTTCTCACGAGGGGATACCGTTCGAGACAGACTGTTCCTGGTAACCCGACGCGTGAGCGAGAAATCTGGCTGGTTCCGCCTTGCTTACGCTTCGGGTTACCAGTTGTTGTGAGAAATGCGGGCTAACCAGCGTGGGAAACAGAGGTTTTTCCCCGGGCGAGCTGTTAACCAACCGGATACTGCCGGCAGTACTCATAAAGGGCCATCGTGGTCGCCGTCACGACGTTGTAGCTGTACGGCAGTCCATAAACGGGAATCTCGATCAGGTCGTCCATCAGCCGGATCAGCTCCTGGCTCAGCCCGTCCCGTTCGTGACCGAGGCAAAGTGCGACTTTGTGCGGAAACTGGAACTCGTGCAGGTTCTTCGAGCCGCTGGTTTGCTCCAGCCCAATCAGCCGGAAGCCTTCCTCCCGCAGTCGCTGGACAGGTGGAATCAGGCTCCCCCGCCGTTCGATCCTGACGGTTTCCGCGCCGTCCCGGGCGATCTTCGAGTCGACCCGGGTCTGGCCGCTGACAATCATCCGGCCGACGCCACAGCAACCCGCCAGCCGGACAATCCGGCTGAGATTGACTCCGCTGCGAAACTGCGGACAGACCAGCACCAGCGGCCTGGGCTGGTCGAGCGCCGTCGGCGGACGGTGCCGAACGTGATCGGGTGTGGCGTCGGACATGGGTGAGGTTGATGAGTCTGCCAGTGTCGGCGTTGGCGCCGCGTAAGTCGGTGGGGGTGTGGGAGCTGGGGTTGAAGGGGCGGTAGTTGGGGGTGGGGCAGGGGGGCCTCGACTGGGGAGTCTGGGGGG
>JANOFL010000328.1:0-3235 GCA_031405895.1 Planctomycetota bacterium | reverse complement strand
ACGATCACTTCGCCGAGGGTGCCGGATTCGCTCTTGGCCATCAAGACTGACTCCTGGTTGGTTTGCAGGTCCGTTTCAGCTGCCAGTCATTGCCGGGAAAATCCACTGCGATTCCCCGGCGCTCACGCTTCCGGCTCGTGTTGTTTCAGTTGCCGCGCGCCCCTCGCGCCACGACCGCGACGTCGACCACGCGGGCACCGCCCGGCCGCTTCAACACGGCCGCCGCCTGCGAGACAGTTGCTCCGCTCGTCATCACGTCGTCGACCAGCAGCACCGCCTTGCCCTTCACCGCCCGGCCGGCGCGCAACTGGAACAGTCCCGCCACGTTGCGAAACCGCGCCGGCGTCGAAAGCGTACCCTGCTTGGCGACGGAACGGCCACAACGCAGAACCCGTCGATCGACCGGCAGGCCGAGGGACTTTCCCACGGATTGGGCAATGACTTCGGATGCGACAAAGCCCCGTTTCAGCCGCCGTCCCCACCAGGCAGGAACCGGAACGATCATATCAAAGCGCTGCTCCGGCCATAACTCGGTGACCCGCGCGGCGAGCAGGCGGCCCAGTTGCCAGGCCAGCGCTTCGTCACGCTGTCCTTTCATCCGCACAATCAGTTCGCTCAAAGTGCGGTGATAATTGCCAACCGCCACGGCCGAATCGAACCGCAGGTTCAGGTCGCGGCACAACCGGCACTCACCGTTGCGCCGGCCAGCCCCCGGCAACTCGGCGGCACAACGCCGGCAGATGCCAGGCAGGCTGGAATGAAGGTCTTCCAGGCAATCCCGGCAAAAGGCCGACGACGATGGAACCTGCGCCCGGTCGTTCAGCTCCAGTCGCTCGTCACAGGCCAGACACCACGGCTCAAAAACCAGATCGCGGACACTCCCCAGCCACCAATGCAGCGGAGACCAGTGCGAGAACGGTGAGGCCTTCAGAGCCATCGATCAGCCTTGGGCAAAACGAAGCAAAAAAGCCCGCCAAACCACCGGTTTAGCAGCCCGTTGAAAAAGGTGTCTGACCCTTTGGAGACCCGTTCCAAACGCGACGAATGTGACGGGTCGGAGAGGGTCAGACACCTTTTTCAACGGGCTGCCAAGCGGCCGGCACATGAGTGTTTCTGAGAGTCGAACAATTGTCCCAATTGTTCGGGAACAGTTGGGACAACTGTTTTACACTCGTCCGGCACTTTTCTCATCCGCCTGTCGTCTTGTTAACGCCCGAACTGGCGTCGCGTTCTCCCGTCCCGATCCGGTAAAACCACGGCGACATCCTACCCACCGCACGCCGGCATGACCCGAATTGACCGCTACCTGCTGACCACCTTTTTGCGGATCTTCCTGATCGCACAGATCAGCCTGACCGGGATGTTCGTGGTCATCCATCTCTTCACCAACCTCGATGAGCTGACCGATCAAACCACGGCCACGCGCTCGCTGTTTCAGGTCGTGGCCGGGTTTTACGGGCCGCGGGTGCTCGACTTTTTCGACCGCAGCCTCGCCATTCTATTGCTCGTCGCGGGAGTCTTCACCCTGGCCATGATGCAGCGCCGGCAGGAAATGACAGCGGTCGAGGCCGCGGGGATTCCCCGGCTGCGGCTGCTGCGCCCGGTGCTGGTCGGGGCGGTCGGCCTGACTTGCCTCGCGGTGGCGAACCGGGAACTGCTCATTCCGCGCTATCGCGAGACGCTTGTCAGCACCGCCCAGAACTGGAAAAACCCCGACGCCAAATCATCGGCGAACCTGCACAAGGACCATGTTTGGGGCTATTTGGTCAGCACCTGCGCCGTGGACAGCCACAGCGGAGAGGTCAGCAAGCCGGTCGTCCAGCTGCCAGTCCACCTCAGTCGCCGGATTCCCCGGATCGCAGGCACGGCCGCCCAGTGGCAGCCTGCCAGCGAACAGCACGCCGCGGGTCTGCTCTTGACGCTCGACAGCGAAGCCCCGCCGCTGCCGCCGTCGCCTGACCTCAAGGCGGGCGATTTGACCGCGATTCATTTCGCGGCAAACAACCCCTGGCTCAAGCCGAACCAGGTCTTTGTGGTTTCGTCACTGGGCCTCGACGAGCTGGCTTACGGCCGGCAGCTAACCGATTACACGTCGCTGCCCGACATGATCGCGACGCTGCGCCGGCCCTCGCAGTGGTACTCGCAGGCCAACCGGATCGCCGTCCACGCGCGGATTGTCCGACCGCTGCTCGACCTGTCGCTGGTCCTCGTTGGCTTGCCGCTGATCCTCGGCTGGACCGACCGGAACCTGTTCGTCGCCGCGCTGGTCGGCGTGGGTATCGCCGGCCTGTTCAGCCTCGTTGTGGTGGGCAGCCAGCTGCTGGGCAACTACTCCCTGATCCGCCCCGCCGCCCTCAGCGCGTGGCTGCCCGTGATGGTCTTTCTGCCACTCGCGATTCCCGCGTCGCGGCTGATGCTGCGGTGATCGGGTTCCGCAATCCGGATCAAAACTCCCTGCTTGCAGGTCCGTCGCAGGTTGGCACAGAACTCGTACTCGTACTCAGTCCCGGCGCGCCGGGACGGTACTCGTTCTCGTACTCGATGCTTCTTCCAATGCGGCTCAAGGCACGAGCACGAGAAACAACGGGGCGGGGGGCATCAGATCCAGCCGGAACACGGCTGTAGCAACCACCTTACGCCGAGTGCTTCCGCAACCGGATATTCAGAAACTCGACGAGCAGCGCGAAGACCATTGCGAAGTAGACGTAGCCCTTGTCGAGATGGGCCCCGATCCCCTCGGCCACCAGCATCACGCCGATCAGGATCAGGAAGCTGAGGGCCAGCATCTTGACAGTCGGCTGGGCCTTCACAAAGCGGCTGATCGGCTCGGCAAAAATCAGCATCACGGCGACCGCAAGCACAATCGCGACGGCCATGATCCAGACTTTCTCGACCATCCCCACGGCTGTGATGACCGAGTCGAGCGAGAAGACGATATCGAGGATGGCAATCTGGGCCAGTACGCCGAAAAAAGCCTTGCGGCCGGTCTTTTTCCCGTCGGTTTCGGCCTGAGGGTGCATCTGACCATGAACTTCATGAATGCTCTTTGCGACGAGAAACAAGCCGCCGCCGATCAGGATCAGGTCTTTCCACGAGATGCCATTGGACCGGGCAAATGCAACTTCATCGGAATGGTCGTGTCCTCCCAACCGCTGGACCAGTTCGTCGGGAATGCCCAAGCCGGTCAGCGTGAACAGCGGGTCGGTCAGGTTCTTGACGACATACGCCAGCGTGA
>JANOFL010000309.1:0-22276 GCA_031405895.1 Planctomycetota bacterium | reverse complement strand
TCCTGCCAGAACCGGTTCACCGTGACGCGGGCTGTGAGCGGATTGCTTTCGTCCATCAGCCAGTCCGAAAGACCGAGCCGGTTGCGAGGTGAATCTTCCGGCCAGGCGTGCAGGAAGCCGGGTGTCGCGGGACCGACCTGTTCCCGCCGCTGGGTGTATTCGCCGCGGTAAAGGACAAACGCTGACGGCTCGCCTGGCTGCTCCTGGGTGATGTGGGCCCGCGTCCCGCGCGCGGCCAGTGAAGTCTGTTCGGCCCTGATTGCGGCCAAGCCCGCCGCGGCTTCCCGGTAGGGCTGGTCCTGCCGCTCGAGCCAGCGGGAGAGCATTTCGTCGCGCGACGGATCATCAAGCCGCTCGCGACGCAACACCAGTGAGCTGAGCCGCGACCAGCTCGCCAGCTCCGCGACTTCGCCCGCTTCCAGCTCCCTTTCATACAGCCGCAGATCGTTCAGCGCCGCCCCATCCACGTCGCTGGACTGGTTCCGCGAACCCAGTTTGAGCGGCACGGCGGTGCGAATGGTTTCGCTGAGCGTATCGTTCTCGACTTCGACCGGGACTGGCTGTCCGTTGACAAACACCTGAACACCCGCGGCCCTGGAGGAACCGTCGTAGCTGACCGCTACATGGCTCCAGACGCCGGCCGGGAGCCGGTCGCGCGCGATGACTTTCAGGCCGTTCTCCGGCCAGTGATGGATGATGTGAATGCCGGCCCGGTTCGAGTTCAGCCAGAAGTCCCAGCCGCGATACGAACCCGGATCGTCCATCCGGGCAACAATCGCTCCGAAGTGATTGTCGTTGTCCGGCCTGACCCAGGCCGAGACTGTAAATGGCTGATCGCGCTCGAAATCACCAGCCGCGGGCAGCGCAGGCAGGTTTTGTTTGCGAACCACCCAGCTTTCGCCGCCGGTCCAGCCCGGTTGCCATTCGTTGTCAGCGGGAGATGGAACCCGCCGGCAGTTTCCGTTCTCGACCACGGCCAGCCCCGACTTGCCGCCATCATCCAGCGGAATGTGCCAACGTGAATCACCCAGGTTTCCGGGCGGAGTGGACACGAACGATTCGACGTTCGTGGTGTTTGCCAGCCACTCCTCCAGGCGGCTGCGGCCCGATTCGCGCAGCGGTGCCAGCGCCGTTTCGGCCGCGGCCAGGTCAATTGCCAGGGCGTTCCACCGTGCGCGGTCCCCGTCGCGCGGAACGGGAACCACGGGCGGCGTGTCGCGGACATTGCCGTCCATGACGGCCTGGGTCGTGTGATTGAAAAACGCAGCCAGCTGGTAGAACTCGCGCTGTGAGACGGGATCGTACTTGTGGTCGTGGCAGACCGCGCAGCCGGTGGTCAACCCGAGCCAGACTGTGGAGACTGTCTCGGTCCGGTCACGCGTATAGAGCACGCGGTACTCTTCCTCGATCACCCCGCCTTCGTTGGTCGTGATGTTGCAGCGGTTGAAACCGGTCGCCACCAGCTGGTCGAGATCAGGTTCAGGCAACAGGTCGCCGGCCAGCTGCTCGCGCGTGAACTGGTCGAAGGGCAGATTGCGGTTGAAGGCTTTGATGACCCAGTCGCGATAAGCCCAGATCTCCCGGTAGTTGTCGAAGTGGATCCCGTGGGTATCAGCGTAGCGGGCGTAATCGAGCCAGTAGCGCCCGCGGTGTTCGCCCCAGCGTGGACTGGCCAGCATCCGGTCCACGAACTGTTCGTAGCGGTCGGACGAGGGGTCGGCAAGCGTCCGCGCGAGTTCTTCCGGCGATGGTGGCAGCCCGGTCAGGTCGAGCGCTGCCCGGCGGATCAGGGCTTCGAGCGAGGCCTCTTCGGCCGGTTCGAGGTTGCGTTTTTTCAGCTCGGCGAGGACGAAATAATCAATGGGATGGCGGACCCAATTGACCTGATTGACGGGATTGACTTCCGGCAACCTTGGGCGGACCGGAGCCGACCATGCCCAGTGACCGGTGTACTCGGCTCCTTCGGCAATCCAGCGGCGAAGCAGCTCCTTCTGGCCGGCATCAAGGCTCTTGTGCGATTCCGGTGGCGGCATCCGGACGTCCGGATCGGTGGCGAAAACCCGTTCGACCAGCGCGCTTTTGTCGGGCTTGCCGGGCACCAGAACCCCGCTGGCAATAGCCGATTCCCGGTCATCCAGCCGTAAATCGGCTTGACGCGACTCCGCGTCCAGACCGTGGCAAACAAAGCAGTTTTCCGCCAGCAAAGGCCGGATTTCGCGGCCGAAATCAACTTTCGAACTGGTCTGGGCGCTGGCAACAGTGCTCGAGACCAAACAGGTCCCGATCACGGCCGCGACAAAGCTGGGAAATGAACTGCTCGCACCCATCCGGCTGGCCCCTTCTGTGGTTTGGGACAGATCGTGCTTTCGGCGTTGCCGCCTCGAACAAGGGGCCAGACAAGTATAGCCGAAGGAACCAGCCGGATCGTCATCGCCCGGAGTCCGACCGCCATCAGAATGGCGGCTTCTGGCCCGGCTGGGATTTCTGGTCGGGCAGGGCACCGAGGGCGAAGGAAGCTTCACGGTCTTCGACGGCACCCGGCAGCCGAAACAGGAGCTCGACTTCATCGCCCGCGAGATGCCAGTTGACGAGCTGCCGCAAGGTCGTCGGGCTGTCGAGTGGCCGGCCATCGAGGCTGACGAGCAATGTGCCCGCGACGATACCGAGGGCTTCGGCGGGAGAACCGGGCGAGACAGTTTCGACCATGACCCCGCCGGGCGCAGGTGAAACGGCGACGCCGACAAAGGCCGGGCGGATTTGCTGGTCGATCTTCATCAGGTCCAGCACCGGGTCAAGGCCATCCAGCGGAATCGCGAAGCCAATTCCCGAGTCGTACCACTCGACACCGGCACCGGTGGCGCTGGATTGCGGGCTGAGCGGCACGCAGATGCCGATCAGCCTGCCCGCGGCGTCGAGCAACGGGCCACCGTAGTTGGCGGGGCTGGTTTTGGCGTCCGTTTGCACCGCGCGACCTCCGATCCGGCCAAACGCACTAAGGATGCCGGTCGAGATCGACGGATTGGCGTCGCCAAATCCGACACCGACAGTGATCGCAATCTGGCCAACCTGCAGGGAGTCCAGTTTCGCCGTTTCAAGTGGCGAAAACTCCGCGACGGGATTGATCTTGAGCAGACAGACTTTGCGCGTGTCATCGCGGCCGCGAAGTTTCGCGACGTGCCGCTGGCCATCGTTGGTGATAACCGTGATGACGGGCGGCGACTCGATGAAGTTGAACGTGCTGGTGATGATCCAGCCGTCCGGCGACAGCAGGACGCCGGTGGTGTTGCCTTCACCTTGTCGACGAATGCCACCGATCACGCCGGGGATGGCACTGACGCCGCCAAAAGATTCGATCGTCACGAGGGCGGGCCTGATTCGCGCCACCGCGGCCCGCGTGCTTTCCGACATCGCGCGAAGATCATCGAGTGTGGCGCACAGGCCGGCAGGGCGGGCCGGGTCGCTTTGCTGGCTGGTATCCTGACCCTGGACCATGGTGGCCGCCAGCAGAATCGGCCAGATCACGATCCGTCCAGTACGGCAGTCTGGAATTGCACTGTGGAAACTGCCGAGCTTCATGGCGTGTTCCCATCCCGCGCAGCCGGCACGAGCGCGACGCGTAGCAGTTCATTGCCCCGTTTGACGACCAGCACGGCCTCGACACCGGCCGGCAACAGCGCGAGCGCGGAGTTACAGTCGCGGACGGATCCCGTTTTTTCTCCACCCACCGAAATGACCAGGTCGTCAGCTTGCAGGCCAGCCGCCGCGGCGGGGCTGCCGGCCCGGACCCGTTCGATGTAGGCCGGAGCCGACTTGCCGCCCAGTTCGAACAGACGGATGCCCGTTTCACCCGGCTCGGCCGTGATTTGAACCGCGATTGCCGGTTCAGAGACTTTGCCTTCCACGAAATCGCGAACGACATCCGTCGGAACAGCGTAGTTCAGCCGGGTGTTGGTTTCCGTGCTGTCGATGATCTTGCCGAGCACACCAACCAGCCGGCCATCGAGCGCGAGGAGGGCACCGCCAGCAGCACCTGGATTGCTGGTGATGGAATCGACGAGCACCATCGAGCCGGAGTAGGCGACATCCCGCTCGTTCAGCCGCGCGTGGATGCTGGTCTGGAGCGACACCGAGCCGAGCCAGGCGGAGACCGGTTCCTTTCCGTCCGCCACACGAAAAGCATTGCTGAGCGCGACGACCCAGTCGCCTTGCTGAACGCTGGCCGGGTTGGTGAGGTCAAAGTGCCGGGGTGTGGCCACATTGATCTTGAGCAATGCCAGCTGCAGCTGCCTGTCGCGGCGGAGGATGGTTGCGTCGTGAACACTTCCATCCGCCAAGCCGACCCTGACCCGCTGGCCGTCGAGGTACACGCCCTGGCTCGACACGATCAATCCGTCCGGGGACACGACGATCCCCGACGAATAGCCTTCCACCAGCCCGGCGGCGGCCCCGTAGACCTTGGCGATCAGGGGCTGGTGGTGTGCGATCAGTTCGGGAAGGGACGTATCGGCGAGCGGCAGGGCGTCAGCCCTCCGTGTCTGCGGAGTTAAGGTGAAGTTTTCGGCTGGTTGTTGCGCGAGACCAGTTGATTGACTGCCGACCACAATCAGAAGGCCGCAGGCGAGCAGGAATTGAGAGCGGACTTTCGCGGAGCGAAAGGCGACACTGGAGGAGGCGGAGGCGCGACTGGAAACTGAGTGGCCGGTCATTGGTTGGCCTCCACACTTTTCGTGCTCCAGGTGCTGCGCGGCTGATCGGCAAGCCCTTCGACATTGATCCGCAGCTCGGGGACCAGCCATCCGTCGCGCGCCTTCCAGCTACGGAAGATCATCGCTCCGCCCCGGCCATCGCTGTTCAGGTCGGCGGAGGTCTTGAGCAGCCGCGAGCGGTGTTCCGACCCGCCGCTCGCGAAGCCCGTATCGATCCAGGCGTAGAACCAGTCCTGTTCGGCGTCGAGCGACTTGAGGCGGATCGAGGGTTGTCCATCGGCTTTGTCGCTGCCATGAATTGAGGCCTCGCCAAAGGGAGAGAACCAGCCACAGTCATTGACCGCGAGGAGCGACAGCGCGTCGACGATCGCCGGCTCTTGCTTGGCCTCGGTCCGGGTCAGCTCGAGGGAGGTTTTTTCGCTGTCGCCGGGCCCGCTTTCCACCAGCAAGAAACGCTTGCCGTCAAAAGAGAGCTCGCGGGAAGTTTCTTCCGCCTGCCAAAGTGCGGAAAAAGTTCCGTCGCGCGAAAGCCGCGTCTCAAGGCGAACAATCGACTGGTCCGAGGCGGTTACTTCCGTTTCAATTCGAACATCACTCGACTGGCCGATGGTCGCCGGCTCGAGCAGTCTTCGAAAGATGACGTCGCGGCAGAAGTGGTTGAGTTCCAAGTCGCGGATAGTGGCCGGCGGCGTACCGAGGATGTCCAGCAAGGCGGCCTGGCGGGCTTGTTGGGCCTCGCCTTCGTTCGGTGGCAGCGGCTGGCCGGGAACATCTTCGTCCGGCGGACCCTCTGGTGGCGCTTCGCGCGGGGCTTCATTGGGAAGCGGCGGAGCCGGCGGTGGCGGTGGGTAGGGCAGCCCGGCGAGGCGAACCGTGATTTGCTTCAGCTCACCCGTCGGTTTCTTCACCAGCAGCGTCGCCGGCCAGTCGCGGGGCAGCGTGCAGATCAGACTGGCGAACTGGTTGGCCGTTTCAATCGGCTGGCCCTCAAATTCGATCAGCTGGTCAGAAAGACCCAGTCCCGCTTCCGCCGCCGCGGAGAGTTCGTTGATCGTGGAGCAGAGAATCCCCTTGCCGGTGTACTCGGAAAAGTTCGCGTCGAGTGTCCCGTGCTGGACCAGGACCGTCGCCAGCAGGTCGCCGAGGAAGTTGCGGGCCTGGTTCGAACTGATCGCGTAGCCCAGTCCAACATTGACGCGGCCGCGTTCGAGAAAGCTGGCGCGGCCATTGATCCCGATGATCGTGCCAGCGAGGTCAAACAGCGGTCCGCCCGAGTTGCCCGGGTTGATCGAACTGTCGGTCTGGATGCAGTTGCCGTAAACCAGCTGGTTCAGTCCAGCCCCTTCCTGGAATCGTTTGACGCCGCTGACGATGCCAAGTGTGACCGTCGGCACATGGTCCTCGGCGAGAACAAACGGGTTGCCCATCGCCAGCGCCCAGTCGCCAACGCGCACGCGATCGGAATTGCCAAGTGGAGCAAACGGAAACTCGTGGTCGGCCTTGAGCCGGATCAGGGCGAGGTCACCGCCCGGGTCGGTCGCGATCAGGTCCCACGGGTAAAGCTTGCCATCCGCCAGCCCCGCCAGCCCGCTGACTCCAGCGGCCAAGATTACATGGTGGTTGGTCAAGGCCAGTCCAGACGGATCGATCACCACACCCGAACCACCACCTTCACGCCCGGCGTCGTAAATCGCCACGACACTGCCGATGACGGACTGGATCGCCGCATGGCGCAGGTGTTCAATCGACCTGACAGTGGCTAACGGCGGATCGTCAGTGGGTTGCCCCGCTGCGACAGCAGTGAGGATCGTCAGCAACAGCGCCAGGCCGGAACAGTACCTGGGAAGAACATGCGACCTGCAAGTCCTGCGGGAGTGCTGGTGCGAAATCGTCTCTGGCACCTGGTTCGACTCGGTCGAATGAAACTGGGTCGGCGTCATTGCCGCGTCATGCGGATCAGGCCGACTTCGGCTTTTTCCGGGGCGCCGGGGCCGAGGCGGAGGGCATTCTCCACCGTGATTGGCTGGTAGCCGCGGCCGGCCGCGATCAGGCTGTAGGAGGCACCCTTCGACAGCTGTTTGGGCAGCGTGAATTTGCCGTTGCGATCGGTGTCGGCGTTAGTCAGAACCATCCGCTCGTCGCGCGACTGCAGGAACTCGCGCAGGGAAGCCTTGGGATTGAGGATGATCACCATCCCGTCGGCGACGCCACGGCCGGTTTCATCATCGACCAGCTGACCAGAGACTTCGCTGTCGGAGTCATCGATTCGGTCCTGGACCTTGATCTTGCCTTCGAGCACGACTTCGGTGCCGATGCCGAGCACGAGGTGATAGTCGCCGGGCGGCAGTCCCTTGCGGTTGGAGACTTTGACTGACTTGCGTCCGTCGGGGCCTTCGTCCCATTTGTCCTTTTGCTCGATGATGATCTGGCCGCCCGACATCCAGACCGCGCTCCACGGCGTGCCGCGTTGCAAGTCGTCGTACTCGAAGGTCGCGAAGACCTGGGGGACACCGGCGGTGAAGTTCTGGGCCGGGTTGACAGGCCGGCCGTCTTCGGTGAGCTCGGTTGCGAAGAGCAGCCGCGAAAACGAACCGCGGGGCCGCGAAGTTGCAACCGGAGTGGTTGAAGCCGGGCGCTTCCATTCGGCTTCGGGCAGCGGATTCGACGCCGGACGACGATTGCGTTCGATCTTCATTCCCGCCTTTTCCAGCAGCGGAATCGCGAGATTGATCGGCCGCAGGCCGTTAATAAAGCCGCCAATTGCCATCGGCGTGTCGCGCTGGTCCACCCGGCCGTCCTGGTTGGTGTCCAGCACCGGGCGCGCGTCGACCGGCGTCACGCCCGCACCGGCGGCGGCCTGGGTCGGAACACCGACCAGCAAGCCGTTCTGGTCCACGGCTGTCCCGCCGCTGTTGCCGCCCGAGATCGTCGCGTCAGTCTTGATCCAGGCGCGGGGCGAGCGGATTCGCTGTTCCTGGGTGAAGCCCGACACGCTGCCCGACGTGAAGGTGACAGTTTCGCCGCCGATGCCGGGGTAGCCGAAGATCGAAAGCTTGTCGCCCAGGTCAATCGAGTCTGAATCGCCGATCGCCACGCAAGGCAGTTGCAGACGGCTGACCGCGCGACCTTTCACGTCGGCGACGATCCGCAACACGGCGAGGTCGAGCTCGGCCGAATAGGTGACCAGTTTGGCAAAGTAAGTCAGTGCCGGCGGCTGGTCGGATCGCTCGGTAATTGCGATCGCCAGCTGGTCGGCATCCGCACCGGACATCCCCATCGCCTGGGGATTGGCGACGTGGCAGTTGGTCAGGATGAGCCCTTGCGGATGTACGATGGTTCCCGAACCGGTCCAGGCGGATGACATGCCGCCCATGAAGCCCTGCTTGAGGGCGACAATCTGAACGACGCTGGGAAGCACACTGCCGATTCCACCCGCCCCGGTCACGGGCGGCATCGGGTCGAGTCGCGGAAGTTCGGTCCGCGGCAGTTCGACCTCGGCTTCGCGTGGCTGCCCTCCGCCTCCGGGTTGGCCTTGCGGCGACAGAATCTGTTCCAGCAGCTCAAGAATGCTCATGTTCGACTCACGGGGATTCCGGCGAAGTTGACGGCCGGATTATAGACGTCCCCGCAGCCAGGCAAAATTGCCCGTTCCCGTCATCTGGGAAAGCTCGGCCAGTGTAGAACAGTTGTCCCAACTGTTCCCAAGCAAATGGGACATTGCTCTCCAGTTCCCGGGCAATTGGGACAATTGCTCTACAGTTCGAACCGGAAGGTGCGGCAGAATCCGCGCCAGAGGCGTCCGGCCAGCGGTTGCGAGCCGACGCGAACGAGGGCAACGCCCGTCGCCCCGCTGACCAGCGGCTGGTCCGTCTCCACCCCAACGCCAACCTGCCAGGTCGCGCTGTGTGGCTCGTCAAGCCCTTCGCCGTTGCGGGTGGTCACCAGGTCTCCTCCGCAACGTGAAGAAAGGGCCGCGGGCACCGACACCATTTTCGCCGGGGAGACTTCCTGCGTTGCGGCACGCAGGATCTTGCCCGGCTGTTCCCGAAGCCAAAGGCGAACCGGCTGGTCGCTGCGAATGAACTCGATGTCTCCCTGGTCGACGGCAAGGACCGCCTGGAAAGTCTGCACACCGGGCACAATCCGGCCGACTCGGGTCTGGACTTCGTACCAGGCGCCGATATTCCGCTGGGCGACTGGGGAGCCGTGCCACGAAACAAGCTGGCCAACAGGCTGCTCCGGTGCGGGTCGTTGTGTGTCGGCCACAAAAACTCCGTCCGACGGTGCCCGGATGACAAGACGGGCCGAATCAGTCAGCTTGACCCGCAGCCGGTTGGTCGCCGAGACCTTGGTGGCCCGAGCCGCATCGAGTTCGGCTCCGATGGTCGGGTCCATGCCGGCCGCCTGTTCCAGAAACAGGACCCGCTGGTGCGCCTTGTCCAGTTCGCCCTGTAACCGCTCGACCTGCAAACTCAGGTCCGGGCTTTCGAGAGTCACCAGCATGTCCCCCGCCGAGACGGGTTGCCCGTTGCGGACGTGGATGGTCTGGACAAACCCTGCGACGGGAACGAAGACATTGGCGGCTTCGACGGGCTGGACATAGAAGGGGCACCGCACTCGGTGTGGCACCGGGAAAAACAACACGCCACCCAGCAGCGCGGCACCGAGTCCGGCGACCAGCCCCAGCCTTGGTTTCTTCACGGCCCACCACCTTCCTGGAACGGAGAAATGTCTTTTGAACTGCAGCAGTGGCAGCCCGACCAGGCCCCAGAGGGCACCCATAGCAAGCATCTGCCCGAGAACCTTCAGCCCCCAAGGCTCGAGCAGCCGGTACAAGAACCAGAAGATCGACAGCGTCAGGACCCAGCGGTAAATCACGGCGGCAATCGCGTAGGTCGCGAACAGCCAGCGGCGTCGCGCCGGCAGGAACGGATCCGGGGCTATCGTCACGCCGAGCAGCCACGCGCTGGCCGCCCGCTGCACCAGCGTCGTTGCCTTCTGCCGCAGGTTCGGAACTTCGATCAGGTCCGACAGAATGTAGTAGCCGTCGTACTTGAGCAGCGGGTTGGCGTTGAAGAGCAGCGTTGTGACCGAGCAGACGACCATCACATCGAGCGCCACCTGGTTGATGAGGCCGGGCTGGCTGAAGCACCAGATCACGGTCGCGATCGAAGCCAGGACCAGTTCCACGTACATCCCGGCCGCCGCGATCGCCGCCCGCTTCCACTTGTCGGGCAACATCCACGAATCGCTGACATTGCAGTAGAGGCAGGGCATGAAGACGAGCAGCATCACGCCGGCTTCGTGGCACTCACCGCCGAAACGTTTGCAGGCAAGTCCGTGCCCCAGTTCGTGCAGGACTTTGGTCACGATCAGGACCAGCGCGAGCCATAACCAGTTGTTGCCAGCGAAAAACTCCTCGAAGCCGGGAAGTCGCGCCGTCAGCGTCTCGAACCGCGTCGCGAGCAGCGCAAGGGCAAAACAGCCAAGTGCGATCGCACCCATCAGGGCCGGCCATGAAAACAGCGAGCCCAGGCTCGTTTGCAATCCGCCCAGCAGCCGGTCGGGATCGAAGCCCTTGAACCGGATCGCCAGCGGGCTGGTCCATTGCTGCCGCAATTCGCGGCCGCGCTGCCTGCAATGCCGCTCGTGCAGCTGTTCTCCCTGGCCCGGCGAGTCCGAGATCACCAGCCCGCTGCGGTGCAGCATCGCAATCAGCTGATGCAGGCCGGCCTGGCTGAGCCGCTGGGGGGCGAACTCGCGTTCAAACGCTTTGCGGATCTCATCGGCCGAGTGGCTCCCGTCCAGCTGCTTCAGAATCGCGAGTTCTTCGGCCTCGAAGCGGAAGTACTTCAGCGCGACCGGATCCTTGATGACCCAGTAGTCGCGACCGAGCCAGCGCTGGGGGACGATTTGGAGGTCGGGGCGGATGCGGAGACGAAGGGCGCGCGGCGCGGAAGTGGTGGTTGGTCGCGCTTGGGTTGTTGATGTCACCCGATGATGCGTCCTTCAGGACCGCGGAAATATCGCGGTGGGGTTGTACCTGAATCGCACAGGATCCGGCAATCGCGATGCCGGCCATCCATGACAGCACAGGTGCTGGCGGGTGATCGGGCAAGGTGCCGTCCACGCGGTCCGGAGTTGCCGGTTCTGTCGGACCGGATTGAGCTGTCTGACCGGAGTGACGGGTCAAGACAATGGCGGCCCTGGTGCTTTGTCAAAGCTAAAAGTTGGGATCAGCCGCCGGGCGTTAGCCCCCGGTTGTTGCGTCAGAACCGGACGCTAACGCGTGCCGGCTGATCGAGGCAACCTCAGGATTTAGGCTGGACAAAGCCCTAGGTCGTGCTGGTCGCCGACAGTGCCAATCGTGCTGCCGCGGCCTCGTTGCCTTCGAGCAGCGGGATCTTGCGGGAGACCGCGACGACGGCATCGACCAGCCGTTCCATCTGGGCCTGCGTGTGAAGGGCACTGGCCGTCATGCGGATGATCGACGTGCCATAGGGGACCGCCGGGTACATGACCGGGTTGACAATGATCTGGTGCTCATCCTCGAGCAGCTTGACCGCGTGGAGAGCCGTCACGCCGCGGGTGAAGATCGAGGTCACGGCACCCTTCGGGTCGCCGATGTTGAAACCGGCATTCCGCAAGCCATTCCGCAACGTGTTGATGTTGTCCCACAGCTGCCGCCGCCGTTCGGGCATGCTCTGCATCAGCTCCAGCGACTTGATCGTCGCCGCGGTGATCGCTGCGGGCAGCGCTTTGGTCAACATGAATCCGGGCGAGACGTGGCTGACGAACTTGAGCACTTTGGCCGGACCGCAGACATAGCCGCCAAACGTGCCAAAGGACTTGGCAAACGTTCCGCCGTGCAGGTCGACGTGTTCCTCAACGCCGAAATACTCGCAAGTCCCGCGGCCGTGGTCGCCCAGCACCCCCGTGCCGTGGGCATCGTCGACAAAGAGCCGGGCACCGTACTTGTGCTTGAGCTCAACCAGTTCCTTGAGCGGTGCCAGGTCGCCCATCATGCCGTAAACGCCATCGACAGCGATCAGCTTGGGAACGCCGGCGGGGACCTTCTTCAGCTGGGCCTCGAGGTCGTTCATGTCGTTGTGGGCGAACCAGCTGGCCTCGCCCTTGCACAGCTTGGCTCCGTCGTGCACGCAGCCGTGGGCGTAGGCGTCGACGAAAATCCGTTCATGCCGGCCGACCAGGCAAGCGATCGTGCCCGACATCGCCGACAGGCCCAGGTTGAACACCAGGCTCGACTCGGTCTGCCGGAAGCGGGCCAGCTTCTCTTCCAGTTCGACGTGCAGCCGGGTGTTGCCGGTCAGCGGACGGGCACCCAGCGGCGTGCCGACGCCGTGCTCGGAGGCGATTGCGGCGGCCGCCGCAATGACCTCAGGATGGGTCGCAAGGCCGAGGTAATCGTTGGTCGAAACCTGCAGCAGCTCGCGGCCGTCGATCTCGACAATGGGCAGACAATTGGTGATGGGGAAGCGGCGGAAAAAGGTGTTCCGCAGGGTCTTCATCAGCTCTTCCGAGCCGGCGACCTTCTGCATCCGGCCCCAGAACTCGTCCACCTTGTCGTAGAGGTCTGCCATCCGGTTCCCGTTCAAAAAAAATGTCTGACAACGCGGTGCCCAAGCCGCCGTTGCAGCCAATGGCAGCGACTATGGCCGGAAAAGACACTGGCAGCCTCGCCCAGCAAGCTTTCCGGCGCTGACCGGATCGGCCCTAAGTGTATTCGGACAGCCGTTCTTTTCAACCTGACGAATTTGTCTGGCAAGTCAGGCTGCGACCGGATATCACGCCCGGGTGCCGGCCTTTCAAGCCGCATTTCCTTCGCAGCTTATCCAGCATCGTGGCCCGATTCGCCGACGGTTGTGAGCATGCGGCCGGCTGGATTCCGCAGGGCCGTCAAGGTGTTGAATCGGAAATGTGACTGGCCGTTCGACCAAACAGGTGGGGGCCAGCCACGGGTGCCTCAACGGACGCACTCGCCGTTCGGCCACCTGATACAGTCGACTCATCACGGGCTGTCAGGTCACGGACTCCAGCTTCGTCGGCGACTGTCAGGGACGATTTCAGGTCCTTGATCCGCCCGCCAAAGAACCGCCCCAGCCAGCTGTTCAGGATCGCCGGCAGCTGAACGAGGTCGCCGACCAGCGCAAGCACGAGCAGAATCAGCATCAACTTGGCGAACTGGACGGTCGGCATGAACGACGAGAACATGAACGGCGCGACACCCAGCCCGCAGATCAGCGTGGCGTCGATCATGGAACGCGAACACATCGCGTAGGCCTGACGGACCGCCAGCCGCCGCGAGCCGGTGACCTTGAGCGCCTTGCGGTAGTACGCCAGAAAGTGAATCGTGTCGTCGACCGAAATGCCCAGCGCCACGCTCGCCGTCATGACTGAGCCGATCTCGATCGGGGTTCCGCTCCAGCCCATCCAGCCAAAGACGAGCAGGGGTGGCAGGATGTTGGGCAACATCGCGATCAAGCCGGCAAAAAAGCCGCGCAAGACCAGCATCATGGTTCCGGCGATCAGCAGGAACGCCGTGCAGAAACTGGTGAGCAGGTCGCTGAAGACCAGCCGCTGGGCCTTGTACATCATCGGGATGCCGCCGGTGATGAGCGTGGTCGCGGGGGGCGCGTTCTCCTTCGCCAGAACCTCATTCAGGCTTGCGACCGCCATGTCGACCGTGCCTTCGATCTGGTCGAGCAGCTCGCCGTAGTCGAGGTCGTTCATCGCGGCGATCCGCAAGCTGATTCGCCAGAGCTGTTCTTCGCCCTGTTCGGCCACCAGTCCCGCCGTTTTGAGGCCATCCAGACTGGCGTCCCACTGATCGTGAACCAGGTCGTTACCGGCCCGGGCCCGCAGCGAGTTGCCCGCGATCTCATTGGGCCGGAAAGTCGCGGCCGACCACGACGCGGTTACCGGGGCGTTCCTGCGAATCTGGTTCTCAACCCACTGGACGTACTTCATCCGGCCCCAGGCATCGCGCGGATGGTCATTGGGGAACCGGATCACGACCTCCATCGGAACCAGCGGGCCCAGTTTTTGCTCCAGCCACAGGTAGTCCTGAATGATTCGGGTCGATCTGGCGAAGCGGTTCTGGATCTTGACGGAGGCTTCCAGCCGGTTGATCCCCCAACCCACCACCACCATCGCGACGATTGAAAGGACCACGACCGGGAGAGCCAAACGGTCGGTCAAGCCGGTCAGCCAGCCGACAATCCGGCCCGGATCGGGCGCGCGATCTTCGCTTCCCATTCCATGCAGGTGCCGTTTCGTCAGCCAGCCCGTCGACCGGTTCAGAACCCAGCTCACGGTCAGAATCACGGGTGGAAGGCTGAGCATCACACCGATGGCCGAGAACAGGCCAAAGTCGCGAACGGGCCGGATGCTGCTCGTCATCAACGAGCCCATCCCGATCGCCGTCGTCAAGGTGCAGAGAAAAATCGGATAGCCGCCTGCGCGGATGGCCCGCACGCCGGCAGACCGCCCGGTGCTTTCCTCAATCAATCCACCGGCGGCATAGGCCTTCAAAAAATAATTGACCATGTGGACGGCTGATGCGACCGCAAGGATCAGCACCAGTGTCGGGAGCATGATCATCGTCAGGTTCATCACGCCGCCGCAGTACCAGAACACCGCAAGGCTCGCCGCAGCACAGTACCCCGCACAAAGCATGATCAGCATCGCGAGCCGGAGGCTCCGCTTGCGAAACCAGGTCAACCCGAACACGACCAGCAGGGTGACCCAGAGAAACTGCCGGAGAGCCAGCTTGCTCTCGCGGTCAATCGCAGCACCATCCACGGTGGGACCGCCCAGATGCAGGGCCTCCGCCGGCAACCCGGTGGAAGCGACCGTGGCATCCACGAGCCGCGACACGGCCGTCGTGCGATTGCTCGCGACTTCGCGCGTGGGCACCGCGAGCAGGCAAGTCGTTTGGCCATCGACTCCGATGAAGAGGCCCCGAATGCGGTCTTCGGCTTGTGCCGCCGTCAGTTGCATTTCGTTCTGCAAACGGGCGAACACTTCCGGCCCGGACACAATGCGGGCAAAAACCGGCTGGCCGTCCCCGGTTTGAAGCTGTTCGAGGTCGCGGGCCAGCTTGGCCACCCGCGGATCGTCGATCCGGCAGCCTTCCCAGCTGACCACCACCATCTCGTCCATGCCGAACGTCTGGAGAAACCAGTCGTACTTGGCGGACTCTTTAAATTTGTTCGGCAGCCACTGGCGGATGTCGTTGGAAAAGACGCCTAATGCCTTGACCGCTCCATAGAGCACAAAGGGTGTCAGCAACAACGTGAGCACCGTCGACCAGGTGGTCAGACGGGCCAACAGGCTGGACGAATCGGGTTTCGGTGCGCCCACGCAAGGCCTGGCCATCGACAGGAATCAAAGTGCCACAGGTGCCCGAAACTGCAACCTCGCCGGGCCAGGCGGCATTGTATCCCAACTCCAGGTTCCGCGGACTGCCGTTCGCTCGTGGCGACCAGGCTCCCGCCAGGTCGGTTCTCCTTCATCGTCCCGTCCCTCGTCAAACGAACAGGTCCACGGCACATTGCGTGCCGTGGACCCATGGTATTCGCTTGAGCTTCCGGTCGGCCGGGTTACTTCACCCGGCCATCGGGTTCACTAGTAGTTACTTGTCCCGGTCCCGAAGTCCACATCACCGACGATGTGGAAGTGGTTGTGGTCGACGTACAGCACTTCCTGGGCTTCTTCATCGTGCAGCGTGTGCGGGAACGGCCAGCCGATGATCTTCCGTTCGCTGTAGTACACCGTGCACTTGTAGTGGGCGTGGTGCAGCTGGACGGGGCCGATCAACGGCACGACGCGCGGCGGGTCGATGTAGTCAGCGATCTTGTCCTTGACGATCACAATGTTGTTGCGATACGTCTCGTGGAGGAACGGCACACCACCCTGCGTCGGCCGGGCGCGTTCGAGTGCCCACCAGACTTCGTCATCGCTCGGCGGATCGAGCGCCACGGCCGGACCACCCGTTGTCAGCGGGCCAAGAATCGGGGCGCGGGCGTACCGCTCGTGAACGTGGAACTCATCCTCGTAGTTCTTCTGCCAGTAGGGCGAGACGGGAATCGGGATGCTGAAGACGCCCAGCGTTGGCCCGGTGGCCTGAAAACACCCACTGCTGGTCGACAGCAACGTGGCTGCGATCACCGCCAGCAGTACCGGGCCCAATCGAGTCTGTGCCATTGCATTTCCCTTCGTGGAAGGCATTCCTGCCCTACTTTATCGAGATAAGCTGTGCCGGACTTGCGGGTTTTCCCGGTTTTTCCCGGAATTCCGGCTGTGACAGAGCCACTGACAGAACGCAGCGCAAGCAAGCGATCTTTCCGTCCGGATCACTTGCTTGCGCTGCGTGCTGGTACTGTAGTTGCGCGCTGCGCCACGCCGGTGTTCACTTCGATTGCCGAGACGGCTCTTCGCGTTGGCCCAACAAAAAAACCCCCGCCAACACTGGCAGGGGTTTTGGGTGATCGTTGTTCAACCAGCCGATCGAGGCCGTGGCCATGCCTCGCCGCAGGACGACTAACGGTCGCGGAAGTTCAGGTACCACCAGCCGTCATCCCACTCGAGCTGCACTTTCCGCCATCCCAGCGGAACCTGCGGATAGGGATAGAACGGGCCGATGTAGGGCCACGCGGAGGCCGAGTACTGCTGCGGATAGTTCACAGCGGCGTAGTTCGGGTAAGCCGCGTAACCGGGCCAGGCATAGCCCGGCAGGTTCGGCGCGCCACCGGTCGCCATCGGACTTCCGCCGGCGTAGCCTGCCGGCATCGGCATCGGAGCCGAGGCCTGCTGGGCCTGGATGCCCTGAGCGGCGTAGCCGTAGTTCTGCATGGCAGCCGGCGGTGCCATCTGCATGGCCGGCATTGGAGGCTGCTGTTGAATCGCGCCCGGAGCAATGTTGTAGGCCGGCTCCTGATAGTTGACCGGAGCGGTCTGGGTCATCACGCCCATCGGCGGTTGCATGACAGAAGCCTGCTGGACCATGCCGGCACCGCGGACTTCGATGTCGTCAACAACCTGCTTGGCACCCAGATGGCTGGCTTGCTGGGCCGTTGACAGCACCAGCTGTTCCTGGGCATCGGACGAAACCTGGCCACTCAGCCAGATCGTGCCGTTTTCTACCCGCATGTCGACGTTGAAACCACGCAGATTGCCGTTCTGCTGTTCCATCGCCAGGCGGTTTTTTACAAAGTCCGCGATCTGTTGATCGTTGGCCAGGCCGCAGACCGGAGTCATTGCGGACAAGGCGGCGATCGCCAGACCCATCCAGAAACGTCGCATCTGAATCCTCCCTGATTGACAACGTTTTGCGTTAGTCGGCCAGCAGACTTCCGGCCCGTGGCGACCCTGTCGCCGTCGAGGCCAGAAGCCGGGTCTCAATGCCGGCCGGCCCTTCGGGTTCTGCTACCGCAGCCACTGCCTTGTTCGCAAGGAGAACGCCTGCACCGGCAACCAGCCTGTGGTCCCCTTGCAGGTATTCCCGTTGAACAAGTCCGTCGCGACGCAAGGCGGGAGGAGATTGCAAGACAGCTGCCGGCGAACCGGTAAGCTGGTCAAAGCGTGCCCCCCCGGACGCGCATCCACGACTGGTATTCCGTTGATAGTTTTCGGCAGCAGGGCAAGCTGGCCGTATCCGTTTGTTGCGGATTCTAGCGATCTTCCCGAAATTTCCTGTCGTCCCATCGCTACCCAGCTAGCACCACCGAGCGACTTTAACGGCTGGGGAAAAGATGCCTTCGCCAGTGTCGCCTTTCGCTCCGCGAAAGTACGCGCAGTAAAGCACGCCAGGCAAGTGTTTCCATCCTTTCGCGGAGCGAAAAACGACACTACTTCAACTCAACCGGCTCGTCCGGCAACCGGGCACTGATCCGGTCCGCGATCAGGTTCACCGATCCACTTCTCAAGTCGAGCATCATCCGGCCGGCGAGCTGATCCAGTGGCCCGTTGGCACTGACCCACCTCCGCAAGGCCTCCAAACGCCGGGCCACGAGGGCCGGGTCGCCTGCCGGTCCTTCGTCCGACCAGATCACTTTGGCTCCCGCCGCGGTCCAGAGCTCGAACGAACCGCTGCTCGGGCCCAGCCCATCCGGCAGCCGGAAGGTCACAACCCGATACAGACCAAGTTCGCGCGCCGCAGAACCAAGTTCACCGGCAATCGCTGCCGCGGCCACGACTCGCGAGTCGCCCCAGGTTTGCCAATCGGCCAGTGATTCTCCACCCGGTCCGTTGATCGAGATTCTCAGCCAGCGGTCCGCCTCCCCGTCTGCCACGGAACGGTTGAGCGCCACGCCCGCGCGGTCAACCAGCCGGTTGATGCCGGTCGCGACCCGGACCGTCGCCACGGGCTCGCGCCAGACGCCTTCAATCCTGACACCACTGCGCGATTTGCTGACTGAGCGAACCCGATCGATGGGGCCGACCTGAAGCAGTGCCCGCGCGATCGCATCGACTGCCCTCGGTTCGTCGACTGGCTGTGAAAGCGCCGCCAGTTGTTCGCAGACTTGTTTGGCAAGTGCCGCGTCGGCCCATTCGCCCGGTCCATTGATGCTGTATTGCCCGGCCGTGAGCGGTGATCGGGAACCGGATCCCGGAGCGGCACCGTGTTGCCGCCAGAGCATTCCGCCGGCGACAATCAGGCCCATCGTCGACAGGATCAGAAAAGTCGCCGGATGGAGAACGATGTAGCCGATCCGCCCGAAAGCCATGCCGTTGCCTCTCATAAACGGCAATCCGTGCCCGACGGCCAGAGTGGCCGGGCTGTCGCCAGATGCCGCGTCATCGGCAAAATTCGTCCCGTTCAGCCGGGAAACTTGGGCGCTGTCGACAAGCGCGGCGCATCAGAAAAGTCCATCACTGGCACGGGGGCCGCACGACTCTTTCGACCGGCCTGACTGGTTCGACCCGTCTGACTGGACCGACAGCTCGCACCGTCCGGCGCGGTGTCAACTCCTGTCCGGATCCATCTCAGCGGAGGGCATGGGAGTCGAACCCACAACCGTTTCCGGCAACTGATTTCGAATCAGCCTGCTAACCATTCGCTTACCCTCCCGATTGCCGCGGCCTGGACTAGCGCCGGGGCGTCAGATCCCCCGGAATGATAGCCAAAACCGGGGATTTCTCAAGTCCTTCGCAGGTAGAGGACCGCTGCGTTTGGTCAGCGGTTCGCGATCTGGATTGATCGCCGGCGCGTCGGGCGTCAATCCCGGTTGATAACGCCCGGGCTGCACTTTCGAGCGCTGGCGCGAACGTGAGCGTGACTTGGTACCTGGTCCGGATTTCCCGTCCTTTCCGCTCCATATCTGCCGTCACCGCGCGATGTGCGGTGCGGAACGCAGACTCTGCCTGACCCGATTGTGTGGAATGCGTGAACCATTTCGCCTGGTTTCGCGGACCGGCAGATTTTTCCCCGCTTGCGCTGTCCGAACGCTGGCACCCGGAACGATATCACCCATGACCGACCCACCTTCGCCTCAACGTTCTCATCCCTGGACCGCGGCTGATCGCCAGCCGCGGTCCACCAACACCAGGAGAAATTGCCGTCATGCGGCAAGAGTGCGCTGAGATCAACAATCTGGTTCAACTCAAACAGTTTGTCTCCCGCACGTTGTGTCAGCTGAATGATTTCGAGGAGGGCATTTTCCAGGTCACGGAGAAGATCCTGTTGCGGTGCGGAAAACGGTGCGGCATCCTGTTTTGCCTGCACGGTCCCCGCAGCGTGCGTCTGACCGCCATCTGGGAGAACGTGACCAACTCGGTCATTTTTTATGGCTCGACGGGCGAGAAAATCCAGCGGACGGCGCTTTCCGGGCGCCCCGCCGGACAGTACGCAGAAACCTGATTCAGAAATCAACGGCCGGCCCGCCCGGCTGATAGTCCACAGGGAGGTTCGAGATGCTGGTCCTTTCCAGGAAGGAAAGCGAGAAAATCAAACTGGGCGATTCGATTGTCCTGACGATCGTTCGCGTCAACGGTGACCGGGTCCGCCTCGGCATCGAGGCGCCGTCGGACATGCTGATCCTGCGGCACGAACTGGAACTTCCAGCAGTGCCGAATGCCGGAAGCGGAACCGTCTCGGCCGCGTGATCTGGTCCTCACGCAGCCGGTTCCAACCGCCACGGCAGTCAGCCGTCGCTTCGCCCGAAAAAATCAAAAAGCAGCTCCCGGATTCCGGGGGCTGCTTTTTTTGCTGGTTGTGGAGCCGGAATCCGACAGTCTGGGATCCGGGATTTCAAATTTCAAATTTGAGATTTGAGGCCCGGTGTTCCTTCGCGTCGCCGGTCAGAACGGCACATCACCGTCTTCGAATTCGGCCGTGGAAGCTTCGGAGAAGGCGTTATTGGCCGAAGCCGACGCAGCTGCCGCCGGCTTTTTGCCCCCTGACGGGCCGCCACCATCCAGCCGCGAAAAGCCTTGCGCCTCGGCGCTGAGAAAATACTTCGTCTCGCTCTCCGGATCGCGCTGCCATTTCCGCCCCGTCAGCCGGTAGCGGACCTCGACCTTGTCCCCCACCGACAGCTCATCCACCGAATCGCAACCGTCCTGCACGAAATCGAGCGGGATGTAGTTCACGAACCGGCCGTTGTCCTGCTCGAGCACCACCATCCGCTTGCGGAAACCCTTGGCACCAAAAGTCTTGGTGTCCTCGATCAGGTGGACCGCCCCGGAGACGGTGGCCAGGTCCTGGCTGGACGAGCTGTTGCGGCGATTGTTCTGGGACTGGTTCATCGGTCGGCCTCGGCTGAAAAAATGGGGCAAGCAAACCCGGCGAAAGGAAATCCTGCCGGGCAACCATGTTTATACGCAATCAATCCGGATCGGCAACCATGGGCCGGCCAACAGGCCTGAGGCAGTCCACCAGTTCCGCCCGATCTGTCCGATTCGCCTGATCTGTCTGATCTGCCTGACAGCCTGCCTATCCCACGGTCATGAACCGGCTCGACCAGGTCGCGATCAGGTCGGCCAGCCAGTTGACGTCTTCGGGCTGTTTGACCAGCAGGTGATCAGCGCCATCGAGCGTCACAAAACTGACCGGCCCGCCCGCCAGCCGGAACATTTCGAACGCATGGGCGAACGGCAGCGTTTCGTCGTCGGGCGAAAACGCGATCAGCAACGGCAGCTTGAGGCTTCGGATCGCATCGTCGAGCTGGGTCGCGCGCAGGACTTCCACCATCCGCCGCGTGATGGGATGGGCTGTGGGGCCGATCGTCACAAGGCCCTGGCCGGTCCGCTCGATTTCAGGATTGGCACCTGCCAGAAAGCGGGCCAGATGCTGGGTCGACGAGGGCGACGCGATCGTCGCAACGGCCCGAACGGTGGGCAGTCCCCCCGCTGCGACCAGCTGGGCTGCGCCCCCCAGGCTGAGGCCCATCAGCAGCTGGGGCGGGTGACCTTCACTCGCCATCCACTCTGCTGCGGCCCGGCAGTCCGCCACGTTGGTCTGGAAATCGGTGTCGGCAAACTCTCCGCCGCTGTCTCCGAGTCCGGTGAAGTCGAACCGCAGGACGCCGATCCCGAGTCCGGTCAGCCGCCGGCTGATCTTCGCGAGCGCCTTGAGGTCTTTGGTGCAGGTGAAGCAGTGGGTAAACGTCGACCAGCAGCGGACTTCGCCTTCCGCGGGCTGATCGAGCAGGCCGGCCAGGCTCTGCCCCCGGCCGTTGTCGAAACGTACGCGCTGGCTGGTGTAGTCCATCAGGTCGCCTTCGCCGGCAGACTTGCCTCAACGAGATCCGCGGTGCCCCACGACTGCATCGACCAGAACCGCTCGCCGGCAGCAAATCCGGCCGCCTGCCCAACCGTCAGAGCCATCGCCTCGATTCGCGTCAAGACATGAGCCTTGCCTGGCGGAAACTGGCTCGCGTAGCAGCGGATCGAATCCATTTTTCGCGTCAGCGTATCCGAGATGTCCTGCACCATCGGCCAGCCAAATGTCTCGCCCGCCGGCTCGAACGAGAGATGGTAGTAGAGCTGCCGCTCAATCCGGTGCGGAGGCCAACCGGCGAACTGGTCTTCCCACTTGCTCAGCCGGCTGTAGAAAACGGCCGCGTCGATGATCTGGGCGGCCTGCCAGTGGTCCGGCGAAGCCATCGGCGTCCTGCCCGCCAGCCCAATCACCAGCCGCGGGCGGTGTTGGCGAAACACAGTCGCCAGCGCCAGGCGGGCTTCGTGCGAATCGAAGAGCCGCCGGTTGGGCAGCTCAAGCGTGGTGCGATGTTGTACGCCCAGCGCAATCCTTGCCGCTGCGGCCTCCCGCAGCCGTTCCTCCGGACCCGACGACAGCGGCGTCGGCTCGCCATCGGTCAAGTCCACCATCCCGACGCTGTATCCCAGCTGCACCAGCCGGGCCAGCGTCCCGCCGCAGCCAATCTCGATATCATCGGGATGGGCTCCGACGGCAATCACATCCAGCCTGGGGTCGTCGCTCATCGAAAAAGATTGCCGGGATGTTGTCAAAGTTTTGTAGGGTGGGTCGAGTCTCCGAGACCCACCTGTCGCTTCGCCCGTTACCCCAAATCCCGGCGAAAGGTGGG
>JANOFL010000291.1:0-6217 GCA_031405895.1 Planctomycetota bacterium | reverse complement strand
TTTGAAGGTGGTTCGCAGCGACTGGTAGGTGGAGCACATCGTTTCCTCAAGGCCCGAGTAGACGAGGTCCTTTTCGTCGGCCCCGTGGGAGAGCTCGGCCATCATCTGGTCGGTGAAGGTCTTGCCCGTGGCCCCTTCAACGGCGCGGAGCAGGCGGCGGAAGGCGTTTTCCTCGAACCGTTTTTCCATCCGGCCGAAGCGGACGTGGGAAAGGTTCTTCAGCCATTCAAAGTAAGAAACGGTCACACCGCCGGCGTTGATGTAGGCGTCGGGGATCACGAGCACGCCGCGCTGGAAGAGTTTCTCGCTGGCCCCGGCCGTGATCGGGCCGTTGGCGCCTTCGCCGATGACTTTGGCCCGGATCCGGTCGACGTTGCCGTCGTGGATCACATTTTCGAGCGCCGCGGGGATCAGAATGTCGCAGTCGACTTCGAGACCGGCGGCACTCTCCGGCAGCGGGCTGGAGCCGGGAAAGTTCATGATCGAGCCGGTGGCCTTGCGGTGAGCCATCAGCTGTTCGAGGTCGATCCCTTTAGGGTTCTGGATCGCGCCTTCACGTTCGGCCACGCCGACCATCACGGACCCGCCGCCGGACATGAACTTGGCCGCGTGGTAGCCGACGTTGCCGAGTCCCTGGACGACGAAACGTTTGCCGTCGAGCCCGGGGCTGAGGCCCATCGCCTGCATGTCCTCGGCGACGGAGCAGGCTTCCCTGAGGCCGTAGAAGATGCCGAGCCCGGTGGCTTCGACGCGGCCGTTGATTCCGCCAAAGGGGACGGGCTTGCCGGTGACACAGGCCGCCGAGTCGACTTCGTTGTGAATCAGCGTCTGGAAAGTATCGACGATCCACGACATTTCGCGGCTGCCGGTGCCAAAATCGGGGGCCGGCACGTCAACGCCAGGGCCGATGAAATTCTTGCGGACCAGTTCAAAGGTGTAGCGGCGCGTAATCCGCTCCAGCTCGGCGGCCGAGTATTTTTTGGGGTCGATCCGGATCCCGCCTTTGGCTCCGCCAAACGGCACATTGACGATTGCGCACTTGTAGGTCATCAGCGCGGCGAGGGCGCGGACTTCATCTTCGTTGACGTCGGCGCTGTAGCGGATGCCACCCTTGGTTGGCATCTTGTGATGGCTGTGTTCGGCCCGCCAGGCATGGATGACTTCGATCGTGCCGTTGTCTTTGCGAAGCGGAAAGGCAACGTGGTAAATGCTGTTGCACTCCTTGATCTGGGCGAGCAGCGTCGGGTCGTGGCCAGTCAGCGCCGCGGCCTTGTCGAAGTTCCGGTTGACCTGCTCGGAAAAACTGATCGTGAAGTGGGACATGGTTCCTCGGACGGGAGCGGCTGAGAGGGCGACCGGATGGTGGAATGGTGGGGATGGACTGACAAAGCGGGAGCTTTGTCACCACGGGTGGACAGGGCGGACTGACAAAGCGGGAGCTTTGTCACCACGCCGGGAGAACCAATTGTCGATCAGGCCGGCAAAGTTCACAAGCCAGCCCGTAGGCGGATTTGCGGTCGGATCAACTGCCCTTGGCGACGCGGCCACCATGGACTCGGTCCGGGTCTCCTGCCCTGGACCGTCCGCTGCGGCGGAACCAAGGGCTCTGTCCTCACGGTCTGGGAGCGAGGACGGATGCGCGTGGGAAGGCGGAGCCTTTGGTTCCCGGCGCGCCGGGATTCCACGGCGGGAGCCGTGGAACGAGGAGCGTCAGCCGGAGGTGGCTGCGGAGGGCTCGAGCATGGGCAGGCCAGCCACTTCGCGGACGGCTTGGAGGAACCGGTCGATCTCGGCATCCGTGGTCCCGTCGCCGGGCGAGACGCGGACGCCGCCGCGGGTTCCGGTGCCGATCGTCTGATGCAGCATCGGGGCGCAGTGAACGCCACCGCGAACGGCGATGCCATGTTCGGCATCGAGCCAAGCCGCGACCTGCCGCGGATGATGATCGCCGACATTGAAAAGCACGACCGGGGTCCGGTTTTCCGTGTCCCGCCGGCCGTAGAGCTGCACACTGTCGATGCGGCCCAGCCCTGCGATGATCCGGCCGGTCAGTTCCAGCTCACGATGGTGGGCGTCGACGCCACGCTGGCCCGAATACTCCCGAATCGCGGCGAGCAAGCCGGCGAAGCCGACGCCGTTGGGCGTACCGGCTTCCATCGCGTCGGGCAGAACGTTGGGCATCTCCAGCCCCGGGGCCACGGCTCCCGTGCCGCCGCGCCGTTCGCAAAAAATCCGCGGCTGGTCGCCCGCATCGGGAAAGGCCCGTGGCCCAACATACAAGGCACCCGTTCCCGTCGGCCCGCGAAGGGCTTTGTGGCCAGCAATCGACAGGAGATCGACATCGAGTTCGATCACCGAAATCGGGACGTGCCCAATCGTCTGGGCCGAGTCGAGCAGCACCAGGACATCCGCCTGGACCGCGCGGACCTGCCGCACGATCTCGCGGACCGGCTGGATTGTGCCCAGCACATTCGACGAATGGGAAATGGCAAGCATCAACGTGTCGGGCCGCATGACCGCGGCCACCGCAGCTGGTGATACTTCGCCATCCGCATCGCAGGGCACAATATCGAGTTCAATCTGCCGGCTCGTCGCGTAGCAATGCAGCGTTCGCAACACGGCGTTGTGCTCAATCGCCGTCGTCACGATATGGGGCCGCGGACACTCGCCGTCGGACGATTCCGGCTGGCGGCGGTGAAAGGCCCGGATCACGCCGTGGATCGCCATGTTCACGGCATCGGTGCAGCCGTGGGTCAGCACGATCCGGCGGTCGCAGGGGGCCTCGATCAGTGCGGCGAGAGCGTGACGGGCCTGCTCGACGACGGCCACCGCTTCGCGGGCCAGGTAATGACCACCCCGGCCGGGGTTGCCGGCCCGGTGGTTGAGAAATTCGACCATCGCTTCGCCGACGCAAGCCGGTTTGGGCCAGCTCGTGGCCCCGTTGTCCAGGTAGATGATCGGATGTGTCAAGTTCAGCCCAGCCCCGGGAAATTTTCCTGATTCTAGTCGGCTTGTTCAGCGCCCTCAAACAGGCAGTGCCGATCAGCGCCGTCGCGGTACCCGGCCCGGTTCGGCCGGATTAGACTCAGAACCGGCGAAACGGATCCAGGCAACGGAGTCGAACCATGCGGCAGCCTCTCAGCACTTTCCGGCCTGTCTGGCTGGCAGGACTGGTCTGCCTGGCGTGGAACCCCGCCAACGTCCTTCCAGTCGCTGCCGACGAGGGCCATTTCCGCGAACGGATCGCACCGCTTTTTGCCGTCCGCTGTCTCGGCTGCCACAACAGCCTCGACCGCAAGGGTGGTTTCTCGCTCCAGACCGCCGATGAGTTTGCTGCGGTCGGAGCGGTTACGGCTGGCGACCCGGCCGCCAGCTGGCTGATCGATCAGGTCACGAGCACCGATGGCGCGCCACCGGCGATGCCCAAAACCGGCGAGCATCTTTCCAATAAAGAAGTCGCAGCCTTGCGTGAGTGGATCGAAGCGGGAGCCGACTGGCCGGATGGGTTCCAGATCGAAGATCCCGTCGTCAACCGGTTTGACTGGTGGTCGCTCCAGCCGTTAAGCCGCCCGACGGTCCCCGACGCCAGGGGCGACGCGACCGGGCAGAACTGGATCCGCAACCCGGTCGACGCGTTTGTGCTTGCGGGCCTGAAACAGCGGGAGCTGGCCCCAACCCCGCAGGCCAACCGCCAGACACTGTTGCGCCGGCTGTATTTTGACTTGACCGGGCTGCCGCCCACGCCGGAGGAAATCCGTGCCTTCGTCGACGACCCGGATCCCAACGCCTGGGAAAAACAGGTCGACCGTCTGCTCGCCTTGCCGCGCTATGGTGAGCACTGGGGCCGCTATTGGCTTGATCTGGCGAGGTACGCCGACACCTGTGGTTATGACAAGGACAAGCTTCGCCCCAACGCCTGGCCCTATCGCGATTATGTGATCCGGGCCTTCAACGAGGACAAGCCCTATCAACGGTTCGTCGAAGAACAGCTGGCCGGTGATGAGCTTTACCCTGGCAGCGCCGACGGAATTCTGGGGCTGGGTTTTATTGCCGCCGGGCCCTGGGACTTCATCGGACACGTCGAAGTCCCCGAATCGCGCCAGGACGGTCTCGAAGCCCGTAATCTCGACCGCGACGAGATGGTCGCCGCGACGATGAACGTCTTCTGCAGCATGACCGTCCAGTGCGCCCGCTGCCACAACCACAAGTTCGATCCCGTCACCCAGGATCACTACTACGGCCTGCAAGCCGTCTTCGCGGCGGTTGACCGGGCGGATCGCGTCTATGAACCGGATCCTGTCAGCGAAGCCAGGCGGGCGGAGCTCGTCGCCGAACGCGAACGGCTGGCAGTCGAAGTCGCCGCGCACGAGACCGCGGCGCAGAACGCAGGAGGCGCTGAACTTGCGGAGCTGGAAAAGCAGCTGGCCTTGCTCAAGGCCGGACTGGTTCCCATCTCTGCCCGGGCAGAGTTCGGCTATCACAGCGCGATCGCGAGTTCGGCCAGCGAGGAAAAATGGGTCGAAGTCGACCTCGGCTCGGCCATCCGCTCGCGCAAGGTCGTCATCCGGCCGTGCCATGACGACTTTGCCGGCATCGGCGCGGGATTCGGCTTTCCTGAAGAGTTCACCGTCGCGGTCAGCTCCGGCGAAGACGAGCCGTGGACCATTGTGTTCGCCAGCGTCACCTGTCCGGTCGGGCATCCGGCCCAGCCACTGGTGATCGAGTTGGCTGAAACCGTCGCGCCCGTCCGCCGCATCCGGCTGACAGCCCAGCGGCTGGCCGAAAGAAGCGGCGACTACATCCTTGCCCTTGCCGAGCTGCAGGTGCTCGATGCGACTGGCGGAAATCTCGCCGCGGGTGTCGCTGTCCACGCACTCGATTCGATTGAAGCCCCGGTCCGCTGGGCTAAACGCAATCTCACCGACGGCTTTTGGCCCGACTTTGGACCCGTCGCCGAGGACCCTGCTGCCATCGAAGAGCTGAACTCGCTGCTGGTTCGGCGAAGTGAACTGCTGAAGACGACCCGGCCCACCGGGTGGCAGACGCGGCAAGGCGAGTTGCAAACCCAACTGGCCGCCGTCGATGAATCGCTGGCGAAGCTCCCGGCCGGCAAACTGGTTCACGCCGCGGCGACGATGTTTTCCGGTGAAGGCAGCTTTCGGCCGACGCTCGGCACGCCGCGGCCTGTGTTCGTTCTGCACCGCGGCAACGTCGCCCAGCCGCTGGAGGAAGCTGTCCCCGGCACAGTTCCACTCGCGGCCGGCGATCCGGTCCGGTTCGACTTGTCGGCCGGTCACGCCGAAGGCGAACGCCGCGCGGCGCTCGCCCGCTGGATTACGGACCGCGACAACCCGCTCACCTGGCGCTCGATTGTCAACCGCGTCTGGCTCCACCATTTCGGTCACGGACTGGTCGACTCGCCCAACGACTTTGGCCGGATGGGGCAGACGCCAACGCACCCCGAGTTGCTGGACTGGCTGGCCTGCGAATTCCGGGATGGGCGGCAGTCGTTTCGCGACTTGCACCGGCTGATCCTGACCAGCGCGACGTGGCAACAGGCCTCGGCCGGTGACCCCGCCAAGGCTGCCACTGACAGTGACAACCGCTTCCTCTGGCGGATGCCACGCCGGCGACTGCAGGCCGAAGAAGTTCGCGACGCGATGCTTGCGGTCAGTGGCCCTCTCGATCTGACGATGGGCGGGCCGGGCGATCAGCTGTTTGGCCTGGAAAAGACCGAACACTCTCCCCACTACTCGTATCACCTGTTTGATCCTGAAAAAGCTGCGACCCATCGCCGTTCGGTTTACCGCTTCGTGGTTCGCTCCCAACCCGATCCGTTCATGACGGTGCTCGATGGAGCCGACTGTGCGCAGAGCGTGCCGCAGCGCGACGAGACATTGACCGCGTTGCAGGCGCTGTCGCTGATGAACAACCGCTTTGTGCTGGTGATGAGTGAACGGCTGGCAGAGCGGCTGGAGCGCGAGCACTCCGATCCGGCGGCCCGGGTCGTGGCCGGGTTTGAAGCCGTCACGGGGCGGCTGCCATCCGCTGAGGAACAGGCCGACCTCCTCGCGTTTGCGGAAGGACACGGGCTGCCCGCCCTGGCCCGCGTCCTGTTCAACCTGAACGAGTTTGTTTTCGTGGATTGAGGAACTGCACAGGCAAGAAACAGGCATTTGGGCGAGCGGCAGGGCGTCAGCCCTCCGTGTCCGACGAA
>JANOFL010000289.1:0-8643 GCA_031405895.1 Planctomycetota bacterium | reverse complement strand
ACGGAGGGCTGACGCCCTGCCGCTCGCCAAGAGACCGAGGATCGGGGCTTTTTTCCGTTGGCCGGCCAATCTTCCCGTTTGTGGTTGGTAGCTGACCGGGATCAAGCAACTTAGACTTGACCGGTTGGGGGAACGGGACGGTGAACCGGTGCCAGCCGTTTTGCCAGGCGGCCAAGTGCCGTCTCGAAAATGGGGTGGCAACAGCGATGGGGGCCAGAAACATCATGCATCGGATCCTGCTCGGGTTGGCGTCAGGTTGGCTCTTGACCGGTTGGGCATTACCGGCCAGTGCCGACATCACCGTCAACCGGCTGTTCTCGGATCACATGGTCCTGCAGCGGAATGCGACCGTGGCTGTGTGGGGAACTGCTGATCCAGGCACGGCAATGGAAGTCACTTTCGCGGACTCGACCTCAGGCTGCGTCGCAGATGGTGCGGGCCGCTGGACGACCCGGATTTCCACGCCCGGGGCCGGGGGGCCGTTTGAGCTCGTGGTGAGCACGAAGCAGGCGGGTGGACCGCGGATCGCGTTCTCCGATGTGCTCGTCGGCGAAGTCTGGCTTTGCTCCGGCCAGTCCAACATGGAATGGTCGGTCAAAGATTCTTCATTCGCCGATCGCGAAATCAGCGCCGCGGCCCAACATCCTCTCATCCGGCTTTGCCGGGTCGAGCGGAATGCCTCGGTTACGCCGCTCGAGGAAGTCGCCCGCGTCATCGGCTGGGATGTCTGTTCGCCGCAAACGGTGCCGGAGTTTTCGGCAGTGGCCTATGCCTTCGCGCGGCACTACCAGCAGGCGACGGGCATCCCGGTTGGCCTCGTCGAAGCGGCCTGGGGTGGAACTTCGGCCGAAGCCTGGACCGACGTTGCGGCACTGAACGCGGTACCCGAACTGGCACCGCTGATGGAACACTGGAAAGAGACTGAACCGGCAGCCGAGCCTAACCAGCCGGGCAACCTGTACAACGGCATGATCGCGCCGCTGGCTTCTTTCCGGTTCGCGGGCGTCCTCTGGTACCAGGGCGAAGCCAACGTTGGTCGCGGTTGGCAGTACGCCACGCTGTTCCCGGTCATGATCGCCAATTGGCGCGAACGGCTGGCGGATGGCAAGGAGCTGCCGTTCTATTTTGTCCAGCTCGCTCCGTATCACTACGACAATCATCCACCCGAGGCCTTGCCCGAACTCTGGCAGGCCCAGCTGGAGGCGTATCGCAAGGTTCCCCATACGGGCATGGCAATCACTACCGACATCGGCGACCTGGCCGACATCCATCCCGGCAACAAGCTCGAAGTCGGCCGCCGCCTGGCACTTTGGGCGCTTGCCGGACGCGCGAACGCGGACGAACCGGCCGCAGGGTCCATCCCGGGACCGAATGGTGCCGTTGGAAACGGGTCTTCGACGGAGGCCACCCGATCCGGAGATCCTTGTGGTCCCGTATACAAGTGCCACCAGGCAGTTGGCAATTCCCTGGTCGTCCAGTTCGACTTCGTGGCCGGCGGGCTAACTGCAAAGGACTCCGCCGAACTTGCCGGTTTCGAGATCTGCGGGGCCGACGGCCAGTTCAAGCCCGCCGTGGCCCGGATCGACGGTGCCTGCGTCCAGCTCAGTTCGCCCGAAATTCCCGGTCCAGTCGATGTCCGCTTTGGCTGGCCGGAGGCCGCCGGGGTTAACCTGGTCAACGGATCGGGCCTCCCCGCGTCGCCGTTTCGCAGCGGGAAGTTTGCATGGCTTTCGGAAAATGTTGCCTTCTGAAGCACTGGCCCGTTTCGCGGCCAGCCGTTGGCCATTAACTTGGAACACTTCACGCGGGAATCCGGTACGCGCCCCGTTGGAAACCCAAACCGTTTCATGCCTGTTTGACTGATGAATGAATCCGAACAGCCGGCGGCCAACCAGCCCGACTCTCAACCGGGGCCTGCGCCTTCTCCGTCCCAGCCACCCGCGCCGCGCAAGCCCATCGCGATCGGCTCGCAGCGCGACGTTGCCAATGTGGCGCTCGCGCCGGCCCGGCCAGCCCCGGTGGAACGCGCGGAACGGGAACGACTGGTCCTGCACCAGGTAGCCGCGGAAAAACCGGCCAGCCTGAGTCCGCCGGCACCGGCACCGGTTTCCGCGACTCCGTCGTCCACCGTGGACGATTCGCCAGCCGGGAAAGCAGTTCCTGTTCCGGCGGAACCACCGCCTGACGCGGGCGCGCCCTTGCCAGACCCTGTCGTACACGATTCGCCAGCGCCGGCCCCGACTCTCGCAGCCTTGGTACCAGTTCCACCCATCGTCCACGAAGTCCGCTCCCGTGCCGGCCTTGGCGACGACGTTGAAGGCGAGATCGACGCGGCCCTTGGTGGGCTTTCGATGGACGAAATTGTGCGCGGATCGGCCGTGGAACCGGCTGAGCCTGAATCGGGCGAGCAGGTCAAGGCGACCGTTTCGCGCGTTGACCAGGAAAACGTGCTGATCCAGTTCAGGGGCCGGTTCGGCGGCATCGTCCCGTTGCGCCAGTTCAAGGCCCCTCCCGCCGAAGGCGACCTGATCGAAGTCGTGATTCGCGCGCAGAACCCGGAAGACGGCCTGTTCGACGCAGGCTTGCCGGGTGCCGCCGCCGATTCGGGCGACTGGGATACCATCAACCGCGACGACGTGGTCGAGGCCCGCGTCACCGGCGCGAATACCGGCGGCATCGAAGTTCTGGTTGGCAGCCTCAAGGGCTTTATTCCCGCCAGCCAGATCAGCCGCTTCCGCGTCGAACAGCTGGGCGATTTTGTCGGTCAGAAGTTCAACTGCCTCGTGACAGAAGTCAATCAGGGCCGCCGCAAGCTGGTTCTCAGCCGCCGCGCGATCCTCGAACGCGAGTTTGAGGAAACGCGCAAGCAGCTGATGGCGACGCTCGAACCGGGTGCCGAACTGGAAGGGATCGTCACGCGGCTGGCTGACTTTGGGGCCTTTGTCGACATCGGCGGCGTCGAGGGGCTGGTTCACATCAGCAAACTCAGCTGGAATCGGGTCGAGCATCCCAGGGAAGTCGTCGCCGTCGGCCAGCGAATCAAGGTCAAGGTCGAGAAGGTCGAACACGACACGGGCCGGATTTCGCTTTCGCACCGCGACACAACCGAGCATCCGTGGGAAAACATCGCCGGCCGGTTCCCGGTCAATTCCTCGGTCAAGGGCACGGTGACGCGAATCGCGCAGTTCGGCGCGTTCGTGCGGATCGATCACGGGATTGAAGGCCTGATCCACATCTCCGAACTGGCCCATCACCGGGTCTTCGCCGTCCGCAACATTGTCAAGGAAGGCGAAGAGGTCGAGGTGAAGATTCTCTCGGTCGACGCAGCGGCGCAGAAAATCGCTCTTTCGCTCAAGGCCCTGGTCGCGGCACCGGAAAGGGCCAGCGACAAAAAGAAGGCAGAAGAGGTCGAAGGCCCGCCGCGCGAGCTGACGGTCAAGGGCACCGGCCAACCGCTCCAGGGCGGCACCTCGCGCCCCTCCGGCGGCGAAAAATTCGGGCTGCGGCTGTAACGTAGAGCAGTTGTCCCAACTGCTCGTCCGCACATTCCGTCGGTCCCGGCCAGGTGCATGCAGCAGTTGTGAGCGGGCAGGGACTGGCCGCAGGCAGACAGGCAGGCTCTACATTGCTGAATGAGCAATTGAGGACAATTGCTCTACATTGAATTCGCGAGCAATTGGGGACAATTGCTTTACATTGATGCATGGTCAAAACCGCAACCATGGGGCTCTGGAACTCGCTCGTTCGTCCGGTCCTGTTCCAGTTTCCGCCCGAAGCGATTCATCACGCTTCGATGGGCGTCCATGCTACGGGTTGCCGGGTGCCTGGCGTGCCTGCTTTCTGGCGCTGGGCCAGCGGCGCTATTGAACCGCGGCTAGGGAGCCAATGCTTGGGCCTGCAATTCCGCTCGCCGGTAGGACTCGCAGCCGGGTTTGACAAGGACGCCCGCTGGTTCACGTCCCTCGGCTTGCTGGGCTTCGGCGCGATTGAGGCAGGATCCATCACGGCCTTGCCCCAGCCTGGTAATTCCAGGCCGCGACTGTTCCGGCTGCCGGCCGACCAGGCCCTCATCAACCGGATGGGTTTCAACAGCGCCGGTGCTGAGGCCGTGGCCGGGTCACTGGCGATTCGCCGCCGTGAACTGGACCGGTTTCGGGAGCGCCACGTGCTCGGCATCAACCTTGGCAAGTCCAAAGTCACGCCGCTGGAGGAGGCGGCGTCCGATTACGAACAGAGTCTCCGCCGACTGTACGAATTCGGCGACTATTTCGTGGTCAATGTCAGCAGTCCCAACACGGCCGGACTGCGCGATCTTCAGCAACAGTCGAGGCTGGCCGGCTTGATCGAACACGTTGCCGGAGTGATGGACCAGCTCTCCGCCGAGAGTGGCTCGCCGCGCCGCCCGTTGCTGGTCAAGATCGCCCCGGACCTTTCAAGCCACGAACTGGACGAGGTGATTGAAGTCATCCGCGATTTGCCGGTGGCCGGGGTCATTGCGAGCAACACGACTGTTTCGCGCGACGGGCTTCAGACGCCGGCCGGCGAACTGGAGCGAATCGGCGCGGGTGGCCTGTCCGGGCGGCCGCTCCATCAGCGCAGCGTCGCGATGGTCGCGCGGGTCTTTGCGGCTTTGCGGGGGACCAAGCCTGTGATCGGCGTGGGCGGGGTCTTTGACGGAGACGACGTCTGGCGGATGATGGGGGCCGGGGCGAGCCTGGTTCAGCTCTACACCGGGTTCATCTACGGCGGACCGCTGGTCGTCGGCCGGATTCACCGGCGGCTGGTCCAGCTGATGGAGCAAAACCGGATCGCGACTTTGGCCGAATGGATTGGCCGTGACCAGCCGCTGGAGTCAAGGAATTGAACGGGTTGCCAGACGAAGAATCCCGCCCGACCCTGTTCGGTCGCTTCGTGACCCAGGGACGGCTCGTCCTTGCCGGCGTTGCTCTGGGGCTGTTGGCCCGTTGGCTGCTTGGCTCGCCCTTGCCGGACAAGACCCGGCGGTTCGCCAATCCGTTGCCGGCCAACGCTCCGCCGGCGGAAACTGGCGAAGAGCTGCCCGACCTGCCCCTGATTCTTCGCAATCGCGACGGTTAGCAGCCCTTTTTCTTTCTCATGGGGACCAGGCTCCCGCCTGGTTCGTCCTGTAACATTTCAGTGAAATTCCGCCCCGTTTTTCAACGGACCGTTGAACCGTTTTCCTGCCTTCGTTGGCCCGTTCTCGCCGCTATGCCAGGAATCCCGCCAAGAACGGTCCAGTTGTTGGCGAACCCAATCGGCAGAATCACGCGAGCCTGTCGCCAAAAAATCGCGGACAACTTTTGGCCGGCCGTTCGTTATACTTGGGTAGCGGGCAGGTCGGAGGGCAAGGAGTACCGGCAATGGATGAGCAGGGTCCAGTCCCGGGTCGGTCGACTGGCATGAATGAGGGTCAACTTCCCCTCTCGGTGGGGAGCGGGAGCGAGCCGTCGCCGGCTGGCAAGGAGCCGGTGCCGGCTTCCGCCACTGCGCGCGGCCGGGGAAGAAAGCCCCAGCCTGTGGCGGGTGACTTTTTTTATACCCTCTTTTGGCTGCTCTGCTGCGCGGCCTTTGTCATCGGCCTCTGGCACATCGGCCCGCTGGTCGCCGAGCGGTACCAGTTCGCGATCAGCCGCGGCAAGGCGACAGCTGAGTACGAGCACGCCTCCGCGATCCTGGAATCTGACCCGCTGGCTTCCCTCTCGACCGCTTCGGAACTCGTGGTCCAGAAAATCCGCCCCAGTGTCGTCAGCATCGATTGCCGCAAGGTCGTTGGCGGCGGCAGGCGGGGCGGCCAGCGCTGGGTCGAGGGGCAGGGCTCAGGCGTCGTGATCGGCAGCGATGGCCTGATTCTGACCAACGCCCATGTCGTGTCCGACGCAGTCGACGTCAGCGTGACGCTGTTCGACCAGCGTCAATTGCCCGGCGTCATTCTCGGTGTGCACGCGGGCACGGACCTCGCCGTAATCAAGGTGGATGCCAGTGGCCTGATTCCCGCGACCTGGGGCGACAGCGAAAACCTGCGGGTGGGATCAATGGTCTGGGCCGTGGGCAGTCCTTATGGGCTGGAGCAGACTGTGACGAGCGGAATTGTCAGCGGCAAGGACCGTTACGACACGCAACCCGAAGACATCGGAGAGTTCCCCCGCGGCATGCGGGCCAAGCAGCTGATCCAGACCGACGCCGCGGTCAACAAGGGCAACAGCGGCGGGCCATTGGTCAATTCGCGCGGCGAAGTCATCGGGATCAACTCGTCGATCGTCGGCGAAGAGTTCCAGGGGATCAGTTTTGCGATTCCCAGTTCGATCGCGCAGTACATTTCCCGTCAGTTGGCCTCATCGGGCAATGCCCGGATCGGGTTCATGGGGATCGAACCCCGGCCGGTAACCGACGAAGATGTCCGGCTGCTGAACTTGCCCGACTTGCGCGGAGCCCTGGTGAAAAGTGTCGAAGCGGGCAGCCCGGCCGACGAGGCGGGCCTGTTGCCCGACGACATCATCCGTTCATGGAATGGAGTCCTGATCGAGCAGGCCAATACTCTCTACCGGCTGGTGGCGACAACCGAACCCGGCACTACGGCCCTGCTCAGCATTTGGCGCGACAGCGGGCCGATCGAACTCTCGATCCGTGTCAGCGTCAATCCGCAGAGCTGACGTGGGTTGTCGTCGGAGGGTTCAGGCAGATCAGGCGGATCGAAACTTTTCGGCACCTCGCCGATTCAGTTCCCCCCAGGAACCGCCACGTCGAGCTCAATCTCTGCTTCACCGCGGCGCAGTTTAAACTTCAGGGTCCTGCCGGCTGCCTGGATCATGATCCGATTGACCGTCCGGCGGGCCGTCACGGCTTCGTTGTCAATCGCAAGGATCACGTCACCAGTCTGAAAGCCTGACTTTTCGGCGAGGCTGCCCTCGGCAACCTGATCGACTTGAACGGCACCCGCGGCGTCCTCGATCAGGACCACGCCAAGCCTCGGCCGCTGAACCTGGCCAAAGACCGGCCGGGCCGGCAGGGCAACCAGCTCATCGATCAGCTTTTCGGTGAAGTCCACGACCTTGGCAACGCCTTCGAGGTTGATCGTCTCAAAATCGTCTTCCGGCGTGTGGTAGGTCGAAGTCAATCCCGTGTGCAGGAACATCACAGGGATGTTCCGTTGCAGGAAGATCACATGGTCGCTGGCGTTGAAGGCCCCCGCCTTGTTCAGGTCCAGCCCAAGGTTGGCGTTGGCGCGGTCAGCAACGGGGACGAACTGGGGCGATGAATCCGAGCTGTAAATCGTCAGACGATTATCGCGCAACCAGCCGGTCATGTCGTAATTGACCATGGTTACCGTGTTTTCCAGCGGATAAAGCGGGTTTTCGCAGTAGTGCATCGCGCCCAGCAGGCCCATTTCTTCGGCCGAAAAGCAGATGAACACAATCCGGCGGGCGGGCTTTTTGTCCCGTTTGACGAACCGCCGGGCCAGTTCCATCACGCTGGCCGTTCCGGTCGCGTTGTCGTCAGCCCCGTTGTGAATTTCGCCAGGCCCCGAACGGGACCCAAAGCCGCCCATGCCGAGATGGTCGTAATGAGCTCCGATCACGATCGTCTCTTCGGCGAGTGGTCCTTCGCCATCGATCACGCCGACCAGGTTATGGGTGGTTGTACCTTCCGTCGTGAAGCCGGCCTGCAGGTTCGCCGACCAGCCCACGATCTCCTGGGAGAGCGGTTCGAGCGACTTGTCGATCGCGGCTTCTGCTTCGGCCAGCGAAGAGATTTTCTCTCCGGTGCCCCGGATCAGCGGCGCATTGGCCAGGATCTCGTCAAGGCACGACCGTTTGACCGGAATGAACGGGATCGAGCCGATGGAATTGCCGAACAGGCCGTACTCGGGCAGGATGTCCTGAGAATCATCGAGGGCCCTGATTCCGTCGTTGACAAAAAGAATCGCCGCTGCACCCGCCTCACTCGCGGCGGCAACCTTGGCCTGGATAAAGGCATAGCGACTGCTTTCCGTGCCGTCGAACACGCTTTCCGGGTCGTTCTGCTGAGGCTCCATCCGCAACATCACCACAACTTTGCCTTTGACGTCGACATCGCGGTACTCGTTGTAGTTCAGGTCCTCGGCCTTGATCCCGTAGCCCACAAAAACCAGCCCGCCCGACAAATCGATATCGTTGGGGTTGGGTTGGGGCTTGACGTCGGAATCCAGCGCGAGCACCCGGTCTCCAGAAGGTCCATGCAGCACGAAGCGTGACCGTTCCGGATTCAGGACGCGGCGTTCGCCTACCGTGAATGTCTGTTTGTAGCTGCCGTCGGCCACGGCGGATTTCAGCCCGATCCGCTTGAACTCGTCGATGATGTAGTTCTCGGCCAACACCATTTCAGGCGAACCGGGCAACCGTCCAACCAGGTCATCGCTGGCGAGGTACTTGATGTCGGCCGTAAGCCGCGCCAGCGCCGACAGGGAGGGCTTGTCGTCGTTGGCAGATTGTGGGCTTGCTCCTCGCGCCTTTCCGGCCAGCAGGGACGCTGTCGCGGCAACCAGCAGGAACGCGGCCGTACGGCGGAGGGACAACAGCCAACTGGACTTTCCGGACATGAACGAGCGCCTTGAACGAGGGAACCGCCACCGCTTCGCGCGGTGAA
>JANOFL010000261.1:0-13586 GCA_031405895.1 Planctomycetota bacterium | reverse complement strand
TGGAGCCGGCTTCGGCTATAATGCTTTCCATTGAGAGCCTGTCCCAAACGGGGTCTGACCCTCTCCGGCGAGGCAAAAAAAATCAGTGAATTCGACTCGCCTCCAACGGGTCAGACCCCTTTTCGGACAGGCTCTGCCAGGTCGAACGGTTGCAGGCCACCCACAATGGGCCTCCGGAGCGGATCATGAGTGCTGAGTTGCGTGCGGAGCGATTGCGGGGCGGAGACGCCAGCGAGGGAATTGCCTCCCGGATCTGGTTGCCCTATGCGATCGCCATCGGGGCCCAGATTCCGATGGTGGTGCTCTACTTTCTTGGGCTCTGGAAACGTGTCCATTACCAGTTTTTCCCCGTTGCGATCGTCATCACAGCGGTCCTGATCTGGAGCCGCTGGCCGAGGAACCAGGCGCGACCATTTTTCTCCAGCACGTTCAGTTCGCTGCTGCTTCTCGCGGGAATCGTGTTTGGCGTCGCGGGCGTGGCGTTTGTTCACCCCTGGTTCTCCGCGACCAGCGTTCTGCTGTTGCTGGGCAGCCTGCTGGCCCGGACCGTCGATGCCGAAACCGGAAAGAGCCTGTTCCCCTGCGTCTTGCCGCTGGCGACCTGCCTGCATCCGCCGGGCGGAATGGACGTCGCGCTGATTTCATGGTTGCAGACACGCAGCGCGGGCTTTACCAGCCGGATGCTCGACCTGATTGGCTATGTCCATCACATGCCCGGGACGGTGTTGCAGTCGGCCAACGGCAAGGAGTTCGGGATCGAGGAAGCCTGCAGCGGTGTGACTTCGTTTTACATGCTGCTTTTTGCAGCGGTCACGCTCTGCGTCTGGCTCCGGCGTCCGTGGTTTCGCTCGACGCTGCTGGTCCTGAGCGCGCTGTTCTGGGCTGTGTTCATGAACACGGTGCGGATCATGTCGATCGCCCTGGCCGACGAATGGATGGGCTATGACCTCGCGCACGGCCTCTCCCACGCCCTGCTCGGCTACACGACCATGGGACTAGGGATCCTGTTGTTGCTGAGCACCGACCAGTTCCTTCACTTTCTGTTTGGCCCGGTGGAGGAGTTTGGCGACGAATCAGGCGGGCTGGGCCGGCGAATTACCCGCTTCTGGAACAGCGTGATCAGCGGCGGCAAGCCCCGTTCTCGCGAACGACACCGCGAAGCAGTCAGTGCCCTGGGCCGCGGCCTCGCCTGGACAGCCGCGATTCTGTTGGGGCTGGGTGGACTGTTCAGCCTTTACGATGTGGCCCTTAGCTGGAATTCAGCCAGCAAAGTGACCGTCCAGTTCTTTAATGTCGACGTCACCAGCAGCCTCAAGGAAGACGCCCTGCCCAAGGAACTGGAGACCTGGAAACTCGCCCGATTCGAGGCGAGCGAGCGCGGTCCCGGCAGCGACCTCGGCCAGCATTCGGACGTCTGGCAATACGCGGCCCCCAACTGCAATCCGGTGGTCTCCTTTGACCAGGCCTTTCCCGGCTGGCACGAGCTGACGCGCTGTTACCAGAATATGGGCTGGGAGCTGGTGCCGGACCGGATCGTGGTCTTGCCACCGGAAGCCGAATTCCTGGTCAACGAACGGGCCTGGCCGTATGTCCGGGCGGAATTCAAGAAACCCACGGGCGAGCGAGGCTTCCTCGTATTCAGCCTCTTTGATGCTTTTGGCGAACCGCTGATTCCGCCGGACGACAACTTCCTCAATTCGCTTTTCGTCCGGATTGCCAACCGGCTCAGCCACCGGATCCGCGCCAACCTGTTCCAGAGTGAGGCCTACCAGACCCAGATTTTCCTGACCAGCTTTGGGACCATTCCGGACACGGTCAAGGATGAAGCGGTCAGCCGCTATCTGGTCCTCCGCGAAAATATGCGGACCGCTTTTGTTGAACGCCGTGAAAACGAGGCGGGCACTGCCCCGCCGGCAACAGATACGTCCGCCAACTGAAGGCTGTTTTGTAGCGGAAGTGCGTAAGCCCTCCGGCCGCGTGCCGCCAGCGACCAATACGTCCGCCAACTGAAGTCCGGCCAGTCCGGAATCCGGCACCGCTTCGGCCAAGCGACCGCTCTCCGCGTTGCCTGAAATATTGCCAGCCGTGAATTCTGTACAGGCGATCATTCCGGCGGCCGGGTTGGGAACCCGGATGCTCCCGCTCAGCCGCTCCATTCCCAAGGAACTGCTGCCGCTGGGCCGCAAGCCGGCCCTCGCGTGGATTGCGGAAGAGCTGGCCGCGGCCGGCATTGGCGAGCTGGTCCTCGTGGTCAGCGAAGCCAAACATGACCTTGGCCAGCGGCTCGAAGCGGCGTGGGGCCCCTCCCCTGTTCCCCTGCCGGCGGTTCGCGCCGTCGTCCAGCCGCACCAGCGCGGGCTGGGCGACGCCATCCTGTGTGGAGCGCAAGCGATCCGCCGCGAGCCGTTTGTCGTTGCTCTTGGCGATTGTGTTCTGGGCCTGGCCGGAAAAACGGAAACCACGCGCTTGATGCTCGGCCTGTTGCGGGACCACGCAGCGGATGCCGTGATTGCGTTTCAGCCAGTGCCTGCCAGTCTGGTTTCACGGTTTGGAATCGCCGATCTGGAGCGCGAAGGGACTTTTTCGGTCGCCGGACGGATCGGCTTCCGGCTATTCGGGATCGTTGAAAAGCCCGCACCAGCACTCGCCCCCAGCCACTGGGCGGTTGCCGGCCGCTACGTCTTTTCACCCCGCATCCTCGAACTGCTTGCCGCGGAACCGCGCGGCCAGGCGGGAGAAATCCAGCTGACCCCGGCCATCGCGCGGCTGATTGCCGAAGGGGGAAAAGTGCTGGGCTTGCCACTGGCTCATGACGAGCCGCGCTTCGACCTCGGCGATTACGACTCGTGGTGCCAGGCCTTTGTCCGCTTTGCCCTGGTCGACAACCCGCGCCTGCTGGACGAAGTCGGGCAGCTGCCGGTTTCACCGGATCCTTCCGTCGAACGGACACACGGATGAAAACCGTCCGCGCCGCCTGTCTGGCCCGCAGCGCGTTGCTGGGCAATCCATCGGACGGATTCGGCGGCGCGACGATCAGCCTGACCGTCGCCAACTGGCGGGCCACGGCGGAAGTCCGCGCGGCAAGCGGCATCGAGCTGCGGATCGGTCCAGCGCGGCAAAACTGGCCAGATTGGCCAGCCCTGCTCGACGACATCCGTTCGGCCGGCCATCCCCATCCCGTCCGGCTTTTGACGGCGACAATGATCCGCTGGCTGGACTGGCATGGCGCGGCGGACATCGCGCGCCGCCCGGGTTTTCAGCTGGAGGTCGATTCGGACATTCCCCTGCAACTCGGCCTGGGCGGTTCCAGTGCGATTGTGATCGCGGTCTGGCGCGCCCTGGGTGCCTGGTTCGCGCGCCAGGTCGCGCCCGAATTGCTGGCGTCGCTGGCCCTTTCGGTCGAGACCGAATTGCTGGGCATTCCGGCCGGACTTCAGGACCGGGTTTGCCAGTCGCTGGAAGGGCTGGTGGCGATGGACTTTGCAGCGGACCGGATGCAAACTGTTGCGGGGCTGCGGCTGGGCCAATACGAGCGGCTCGACGCGTCGCTTCTGCCGGCGGGGCTCTTCCTCGCCTGGAATGTCGAGGGCAGCGAAGGGACCGAGGTACCGCATCGCTCCCTGCGGCAGCGGTTTGACGCGGGCGAGCTGGCCGTTCGCGCCGCCATGCTTGAGTTTGCCGGGTTGGCCCGGGCCGGTGTTGCGGCGCTTCGGTCACGCGATCACCGCGAACTTGCGCGTCTGATCGACTCCAACTTTGACCTGCGCCAGCGCATCTGCGCGCTGCATCCGGTCCACGTCGCGATGATCCGGGCCGCGCGCGGGCTGGGGGCCAGTGCCCAGTACTCGGGCAGCGGCGGCGCGATCATCGGGATCGTGCCGGATGATCTGGAGTGGGAAGAGTTTGCGGCCGCGATGCGGGCCACCGGCTGCGGAGTGATCCGTCCCGATGTTTCTGGCCGCGCGGCCAATTGAACCAGCTGCTTGAAGCCTGACGCGCAAGCGAAGCGGGTACAGGCAACGACTTCGCTTGCGCGTCAGGCTTCAAGGTTTCAGCCAACATCGACCGGGCCGTCAGGGAGCCATCTTCTTGAGCTTTCGCTGCAAAGTCCGGCGGGGAATGTCGAGCCGCCGGGCGGCTTCGGAAATGTTGCCTTCGCAGTCGTTGAGCACGCGCTGGATGTGCTCCCACTGGGCGGCCGCGAGCGAAGGCGGATTGCGTTCCAGTTCGTCATTCTCGGCGAACTCGGCTGGCGGGGCACCTTCAAATGCGGCCAGGACCTGATCGGCATCGGCCGGTTTGGTCACATAGTTGACCGCGCCGAGCTTGATCGCTTCGACTGCGTTGGCGATGCTGCCGTAGCCGGTCAGAATCACAGCCCGGGTGCCAGGCGAGACCTTGAGCAGGTCCTTGAGCAGGTGCATCCCGTTGAGATCGGGCATCTTGAGGTCGAGCACGGCGAGGTCGGGCTGGTAGTCGCGGCCCACGAGCAGAGCTTCATCCCGGTCGCCCGCCGTGTAGACGGTCAAGCCGCGCTTCTGGAACGACCGCTCCAGGCGCGAGCGGAGGATTTCGTCGTCGTCGACGATCAGGATGCTTTGCCGGTTGCCAGCTTCTTTCATGGTCCAGTCCATCATGGGGGAACTGCTTCCAGTCTAGCCCGCCTGGCCGGCAGGGTCACGCCCCGGCCGCCTCATTTTGGCCGTGGTGACCAGGCTCTTACCCGTGGTGACCAGGCTCCCGCCTGGTCAACCAGCCGCGTCGCTTCCTTCGCGCAACAACCGGACCGTGACCCGCGTCCCTTCGGCCGCGCTGGACGTGATGTCAAGGTTTCCACCCAGCCGCTCGATCACGTTGCGGGCGAGGAAGACGCCCAGCCCCATCCCCTTGCCCACCGGTTTGGTCGAGAAGAACGGCTCGCTGATCCGCTGCAACACGTCGGGCGGGATCGGCGCGCCCCGGTTCTCAATCATCCAGAGCCAGTGCCGCGGGTAGCCGCGGAGGACCACCTTGACCGGCTGGCCGGGACCGACTGCGTCGAGCGCATTCTGGACCAGCCCGCGGAGCGACTGGCTGAGAATCACGGCCGGAGCCCGCAGCTGCTCATCGGCGATCTCGTCGGGCAAGTCGATCTGCACCAGCTGGTTTTCTTCGACCTCCGGCGCGAGGTGCTCAAGCACCAGATCCCAGAGATCAGCGACCGATAGAGTCTGGATCCGCTCGCCGACCGGCTGGCCGGCGCTGCCCGCCATCCGGTTGAGGATCGAGCGGCAACGGTCGAGCTGGCTGCGGATGGTGTGAATGTCCGCCACCGCGTCGGCCATCAACGGATCGGTGGGCGGATGCTGTTCAAAAAACTTTTCGACATCGCGCGCCACGACAGCAATCGTCGACATGGGCGTCGCCAGCTCATGAGCCGTGCCGGCGGCCAGCGTCCCGAGGGCCTCCAGCTTTTCGCTCCGCGCTTTTTCCTGCTGGGCCTGGCGCAGGTCGAGCTCCTGTTGACGCAAACCCTCGGAAATCCGGGTCACGAAATACGTGATCACGGCGAAGCTCAGGGTCAAGCTGATCAACAGCCCCGCCAGGGCCAGCGACAGTCGACCCGATTCACGAATCGGCAACCGCTCCGGATCGGTTGCCAGCTCGTTGAGCGGCAAGTGGTGATAGACCAGCAGGAAGCAGCAGCCCACGGCCAGCAGCGTCAGGCTCCAGGCCCACGTCCGGCGCAACACGATCGCGCTTAGCGACACATTGACAAAGTAGAACAGCGCGAACGGATTGCTCAGCCCACCCGAGCCAAACAGCAGGGCCGTCAGCGAAAGCATGTCGGCGATCATCACGATCCCCGGCACCACATCCGAAGCCGGCGGGACCGGCTGGCCGTCTGTTGGCGTGGCCGGAAGAAAAGCCATCAGCACCAGGTTGCTGGCGGCGGTCAGCGCCACGACCCCGGCCATCGCCAGGGGGGCAGTCAAATGGATGCCCAGCAGCCACGCCACCAGGGCCATCGTCGCCAGCTGCCCAACCACGGCGATCCAGCGCAGCTTGATCAGCCACCTGATGTCCACCAGCGACCGGTCACCTGTCTGCGCGTTGGCCATTCCGTTTGCTGCTCAGGGGGTGCGTTTCGCGCATTGCGTTACATAGTCCTGGTTGTCGGCGGCGGAACAACCTTCTCCTCATTTCCGGCTCCCTCCCCCGCCGCTGCTTTGAGCGGTGTGGGGAGGGCGGGGGGAGGGGGCATCCGCGCAACCTGGACCCCTGGACGTTGGCGCCTTTTGAGCCGGCCCCGGAATCGAACCCGATGAATTGGTGCGCGACGATCGACAAAGCAGGAGCTTCGTCGCCACGAAACCTCCGTTCTGCCGGATCGATGCTGGAATTCTGCAAAGTGCGAAATGCACCCATGCTCGGGAACAGGTTGACGCTGGCCTTGACCCCCGGACAGTCCGGGATTCGCGCAGTTTCGTTGCCTGCCGCCAGACCCGCAAGATGCCGTAGTCAGGCGGATGCGAGGCATCCACGGCTTGTTGGTCAGAACTTGGGATTCGGCTTGGGGCAGTGGGGCAGACCAGGCACTGAAGGAAGTTCAATCAGGGCGGGAAACCACTTCGCAGTGAGGGGCCAGCCGGCCCGCGAATCCCCTCAGCCGCCAGTCAACCCAGTGGCTGGAGTGAAACACTCGCCTTCCAGCGGGACTTCGCGAACGTAAAGCGCGTTGCCGACCTCAAGGTAGAAAGTAAACATCTGGTTGAACGATCCCTTCTCTCCAGCCAACAACACCAGTTCAAAAGGTTGCCGGGACCTTGCCGCGATCGTCATTGGCAATTCGAGGTCCGACCGGACCCCACAGTTGCCGCCTCAGCACCAGTTCATTCCGACGATCCGGATGTCGGAGCGGTTGTTGTTGTGAACGACCATTGACAGCGGAACTTCCATCCCCGCTTCAACCACGGCCGGCAGCTCGAACCGGATCTCCACCAGCCCATCGCTGGGCTGCATCCAGTCACCGACCAGCATCACAGCCGCAGCCGTGAACAGCCCGGCCGCCGCGATGATCAGCAGATTGGGAAAACGTTTCATGATCAATACCAGCCCGCAGCGCAAGCAAGGGATCGGAAGTCCCCGATCATCCCCGCGCGCGCAATCATTTCTTCCCCCCTCCTCCCCAAAATTTCGGTCTTCCCGGAATCTTTGGGTGGGGAGGGGCCGGGGGAGGGGGGCCGCGGCCTGAAGCTCACCGGCCCATGTTCCGCCACCAAAAAGTTCAGGCAATTGCTCCACCCTTTTCGCAATGTAACGTGAAACCAGATCACACCGCGCAGGACTTGGGAATCTCTCCAAGCCCCCGTCCCACCCAGTAACCCCCCCACCTCACTCCGGCACCGTCGCCACTTCCCCGCCCGCGATCGTCGCCAGCTGCGGCATCACCTCATCCGCCCCATACGACAGAAACCGCACACTCCCGTCGGCAAAACCAAAAATCGCTCCGCCCGGATGGTAGCTCCAGTAGTGCAACGTGTCGCATTGCCGTCCCGGCTTGCCGGTTTCAAAGTGATACGGCCCGTCGGGGCAATCTTCGAGGTAGTTCTTGATCCCATCCAGCGGCGGGGCCTTCCGTTCGCGCACACCGAGCAACATGTCGCACGAGCCGGTCCCCTGCTGGCCGAACCCGGCGTACCACCAGCCATACCAGAAGTCCGGACTGGGCGGCCGCTCGCCAATCATCAGCGTATTGGACGTGCCGTCGATGATGTCGGCGAAGCGCGTGGCCGAATCACGGTAGAAGATTCCATCTTCCGCTTCCCAATCGGTTCCGTTCACGCCGAGGTAACTGGTTGTTGCCACCAGCCGTTCACCGTGCGTCCATTGCGCAACTCCAGACCGTGAATCTGAAGTGCATTGATAGGATGGTACAACTGTCCAAATTCCAATGTGGCTCAGAAACGGCGATGGATTGTTGGCGTAATCATGACTTGCCTGGTCAGCAACCACTTGCTGCTCGACATGGGGCAACACGGACTGCAACCACGTACGCGACCCAAACGGCCGAGCGCCGAATGATGTCAATCCTGGCGGGAACTTTCCGGATTGCGCTTCGCCATTAAAAACTGCGAGAACAACCTGTCGCACTTGCTCAAGACACAGTGTGCGTCGTGCGGACTCACGAGCCATCTGAACCGCGGGCACCAACATCGCCAGCAAAAGCCCAATCAAACCAATGACGACTAAAACCTCAGGCAGCGTAAATGCGCTCTGCCGCGGAATCGAATGTCGCCAACGCACCAACAACATAAGACTGCTCCCGACGTATCCCTTCCAGCCCTTTTCAACTTCCCGGCTTTCTACATTTTCCTTCTCGCCGCCGTCGTTTTCACTCGAAAAACGATTGCTGCTCCAAGCACAACAAGAACTCCAAACACCAAATAGGGAATCCATCGCGATCTCTCGACCGGCGGCTCCGGAAAGCCATAAGTCGAAAGCAGAAATGGCGACTCGCCCAGCGCAAACTCCGCAGCTCCGGAATAGTCGCTGTTTGTAATCTGACGTTCGTAAAGGATCCGTCCATCCACGTTTGTTGAAATGACAACGCTTGCGACCGCGCCTCCGGCCCGGTTGATCCTGCCCGTGATCACAGCGTCCCTGTCGGCAAATACAACGTCTGTGCGGTAGGCGACGATGTTTCCGGTTTCTTCTACAGTAAACTCGCCGCCCTTCAAAATGTAGTCTTCCCGCTCTTTAATATCGCACTTGAACACAATCGTGGTGTCCGATTCATCGCCAGCCCGAATGTCCTCAACGTTGAACGATGCGTCGCCTAGCACGCGGGTGGCAGTGATGAAATCCAGGCTTACAGGTGCCGCTACGTTGAGATTCGCCAGGATTTGCGAGCGCATTTCGCCGGCCGAGCAAATCTTGGCCAGCTGCCAGGCAGTGTCACCCCGCTTCCTGTTTACGCGGAATCCATATGCCCGATTATATGCATATCGATCCTCAGATTGTTCGGAAATCACTGCGAGGAGTCCCTGATGTCGCTTGCATTCGTAATGTAGTGTCCGACGGATGTCGGGGACTCCTTTGGCTGAGGGCGATCGTTCCACAATTGCAATAGTGGTTGGCCCAACATTGACGGCTTCTTGCCTGGCCAATGTTTGACCAAGACGTTTCAGTAACGCGCCTTGGTCGTCGCGCGCGAAGCTGGTGCAAGCAAACAGCAGGCCAAGCAAAACACTACATGTCATTCCATCAACCTGTAACTAAATGCCGTCTGGAAGATGCCATTGGCGCAGGGTTGCGCCAATGGCAATCAAGAACCGATGTGTCGGTTTTTGGTCAATTGCTGCAGCGGCAATTCGCCGGAGCATCGCAATCGCCCGTGACAGTGCAACTGAAATTCTTGCAAATCACGATGCTGCCTTCGACGTAGTTTCGGCACTTCGCCAGCGGATCAGGCGGATCAGGGTCGTCTGCGAAACAGGTGACCGCAAGCCCCATGAACGCAAAAACAACCAAGCCGCGTCCAAAAGAATCGAGAAAACGACCCATGATCATTACCTCCAGTCATAAAACAAATTGACCGGCAGCACGCGCTGCCGTGGTGCATCAAGGTAGAATACTAGTCGTTGAGCACCGCTTTCAGGTGCCTGGCGACTACGTTCAATCGTGGCGTTAAACCTGACCGTTCCGTGGGCGGGAACGGTTCTCTGGTCTCCAGCCAAATTGACGCAATAGCAGGACTTGCCAATGGCGATTATTTCAACGGGACGGTCGGTTCTGTTGCATAAGTGGATGCGCGCTGAGAATGAAGCGTCATCGTTGTTTTGGCCGGATACTTCCGCCGAAACATCAAGCTCCCCCAGACTTGCTTGTACCAACGACTTTACTCGTGGTGATTGCCAAAGAATGACGGCAATGGCAACAGTCAGTGCGGCTGACGCAGTTCCCCCAAAGGTCTCTGCTGATTCACGTACAATTAGTCGGTAATTGAGAAGCCTTAGAGATTTGCAGAGCAGGAGGATGACCACAACCAAAACATCAAAACCCAGGACCCAAGCAGGATGCAATGGAAATGAACCGGCACAGCCACAAGTAAGCCGTCCGGAAAGTAGGTTATAGGTCGAGACTGCCGTCATTGATGAAAAAAAGACGAGCAGTACCAGCCATTTTGATTCACCGGTGGCTCTCGACGCGAGAACCCAGACGACGGCTAGCTCGACAAAGACTGCTGCCCAAAGAAGGGATATCGATGTTCCGGTTTTCAGGTCGGCAAAGGGATCTGTCAGCAGCATCCAGAGCTTGGCCACGGCTGTGGACAGCAGCAAACACCCGATCAGTACGAAAACGGCACGGGTCATGTTGTTTAGATACCTCTTCCAAAGCGATCCGGCAGTTGGGTCGGGATGGCGCTGGCCAGTTCTGTCGCGAGGGCTGAAGCGCGGCTTAAACGCACTGCAGCTGACGCCCGAACCGGACCAGCCGGCCTGCGCGGCCTGTTTCCATTTTTCCGGACTGGCCATGGCGAACTGGGTCTCTGTCTCCAGTTCGACGCACCGGTCCTGGATCGATGGTGGAGGCTGCCTGTTTGGAGAGGTTTTTTGGTCCGGGGCAGCCGGCATCGATCATGGAGGTCGCGGTGGAAGTCCAATCTCCACCTGCCAGCGCGCCAGCGATTTGACTCCTCGCTTGCTCCGGCTTGACGACCAATCGGGTTTCACCGCGTTTCAGACCACACGCAAATGCGGCCGAAAACAGGCGGATTGGACCCGAGGCGCGACAATTTTACACGGGGGGGGGGCGCTTGCGGGCAGGAGGAAAATTGGTTTGGGCCGCGGAATTCGGAAAATGGCTGAAAAAGTCTGGACGGCGTTTCCGCCGCGAACTGGAAGCCGATTGGGTTGTCGTGAGGTGCGGGGTTTGCAGCGAAGAATTCCGTGTCCATGTCCGATCCGGTCGATCCCAGAGTCGCGCACCGTTTCTGCCGGGGTGGTCCCGATGAAGCTGCCAATTGGCAGCTGCGTTCGTCGCGATTCAGTTTCGTTTTTTTGACCAGCTTGTCCGCTTGGTATCTGCACATCTCGCTCAGGAGTTCGGTCCACTCCCGGCTGGCTATTGAACAACCGCGATTCGCGGTTCTTACGCCCCGGAGCGGGCGGTGGAGTGTAGCCACGGGTGAAGCGCCGCCGCTTTGGGCGACGCGAAACCCGTGGAAAGGGTTGGGACTTGATCCGTTCGCCCCGGACGAGGGCGACGGAGTTTCGGGAACTGGCCCGCCCTGCGACCAGTCCCCACAGCTCCAAAACCTTTAAAGAAACTCCGTCGCCCCATCCGGGGCGAAGAGTTCTCTCTCCCTTCTGCCCACGGGTTCCGCGATCCCGTCCGACCGGTATCGCTTCACCCGTGGCTACAATCCGATGCCCCATCCGGGGCAAAGAATTCGTCGTCCCATCCGGGGCGATGAAAGCTGAACCGCTACCCCGAGTTGCATTGGTTTCCCCACTTCTAGCGCCGAGCCGTTCCCGCCATCGCTCCGCCGTCTGCCAATCCACCGGCCGTCCCATCTCCGCGCTCCTCGAGTGTCGAAAACCGCACGTCGGAGAACGTCGTCAAGATGTTCAGCCGGTTCTACCCATCTCCGCACTCCTCGAGTGGCGAAAACCGCAAGGCTAAACCCACCGTCAACAATCTCCGTGATGGGCGCTTACAGGTGCTGCTTGTTACCTGCCGGCCATTGAAAAGCCATGAAATCGCCTGGTTCTGATGCTGGCTGAGGTGTTTCATGGGCTTCGGCTGGTTTCATGGCGTTTGGAAGATGTGTAGATACCAATGGGCTTGTCCGGGCGGGAGCGGCGTGCCTCCGCATCATTCCCGCGGCGCACCCGAAGCCGCCAATCGCAGCTTCCACCGGCACGGGGCTGATGGAGAGCGGCGGGCATGGGGCCGGACCTTGTAGCTGCCAATGGTTGCCTCCACCGGGGCGGGCTCGGAGGAAGGCCGATGCACCAGGGCGCGATTTGTTGGCCGCGTCAGGAGGGGCTGGGCTGATAACAATTGAGCCTGAGGCGCTAGCCGATAACGCTGAGTCACCCACCAACTGACACATGAGGGAATCGGCTAGCGCCTCAGGCTCACAGGAATTCGCCGTTTTATCGGCCGAGGCTGGGGCCGGGGAAGAAGTTGGGCAGTTTCAGCCGGATCTGTTCTTCGTAGACTTCGACGATCTTGCGGACCATCGTCGCGGCGCTGAACTGTTCGGTGATGCGCTGCTGGCCAGCGGCGCCCATCGAACTCCGCAGCTGCGGATCGAGGGCCAGCTTGAGGACCGCTTCCGCCAGCGCCGGCGGGTCGCCCGGCGCGACGAGGTATCCGGTTTTGCCGTCGACCACGACATCGGGGATGCCACCGACGTTTGTGGCGACGACGGGCTTTCCCATCACCATCGCCTCGAGCAGGACCCGGCCCATTCCCTCAAAATCAGAGATCAGGATCGACAGATCAAACATGGCATTCAGCTCGGCAATGTCCGTGCGAAAGCCGGTGAAGACTACGTGTTGCTCGACCCCCAACTTGGCGGCATGGGCTTCCAGCGCGGGGCGCAGATAGCCCTCTCCGACAAAAACCAGTTTGGCGTGGGGTACTTTCGCAAGGATCTGCGGGAGCGAATCAATCGCGGTGATGTGTCCCTTCCCGTCCCAGAGCTTTGCCACCAGACCAATTACAAAATCATGCGCGCCAATTCCGAACTGCTGCCGGAGCGCGCGGACGTCGACGTCGATCCGGAATTTCTCGATTTCAATCCCGCTATAGATCTTGGTGTACTGCGCGGGCTTGCCAATTCCGAGGCGCAGGCCCCAGTCCTGCAGCGGCTGGGAGATGGCGATCAGCTTGTCCGCCATTTTGGCTGCCCGGCGTTCGAGAAAGATGAACAGTCGTTTCCGGAACGCCGTTTCCGAGTCGTGAAAGGCAAAGCCGTGAATGGTGTGAATGATGACGGGAACCCGACACCACCAGGCGGCAATTCGCCCCAGTATTCCGCCCTTGGAATTGTGGGTGTGAACGATCTGGTACTTGCCCCGGCGAATGATCCGGATCAGTTGCCGGAGGGCCCGGAAGTCATTGAAAGGGCTGATCGGCTGAACGAAATTCCGGACCGGATGAAAAGCGATTCCCGCGTCCATCGCCATGTCATTCAGCGGCCCGTCGGGACCACAGGCGAACTCGACTTCATAACGCGCCCGATCGACGCCCACCATCGACAGGTAGGTGTTGATTCCCGACCCGCTGATCACGGGCATGACGTGAATGTGCAGAACTCTTGCCGGTTTCTCCATCGTCCCCAGGTTACACACAATGATCCGGATCAACCAGCACACCGGGCCGGTGAACCTGAGCGGATCATTGTCGCTGGGCGTGGCCTTGTGCCAAGGCAGTCTTTTCGGTCCATGACAGTGCTGCGAAGGCCGGGCCTCCGGTGACGGACCGGGGTCAAATCGCGGTTACTGGCCGGTTGATCCGTTTGGCGTGGCAGGCGGTATACCGCGCGGGCCGGACTTGATCTTGGCGAGCGGCAGGGCGTCAGCCCTCCGTGT
>JANOFL010000234.1:0-5028 GCA_031405895.1 Planctomycetota bacterium | reverse complement strand
GGCGACGCGATCCGGCACGAACTGGACTACCTCGCCGCCGTCGGTGCGGCGGATTCGGCCTTGACGGGAGGCAAGATCCCGCCCGCGGACGCGGGCCGCGCCGTGTCGGCTTTTCTCGCGAAGTATCCGAAGAGTTTCTACACCTGGCCGCTGACCGAGCGGCTGGGCCAGCTCTATGCCGCCGTCGGCCGGAATGATCTCGCGGCCGTTGAATTTGGAAAACTGGTGGCCAGCAGTTCGCCCGAGTACCAGATCAAGGGTGACTTTCAGGTCGGCGTGTCGAAGCTGGCGGCTGAAGACACGGCCGGTGCGGAAGCCAGCCTCGCCCGGGTCATTGCATCGACAGCGGCGGGCGACGAAGCCGACCTGTTGCGGACCCGCGCCCGACCGCTGCAGGCCAAGGCCCTGGCGCTTTCCGGCAAGACCGCCGAGGCGCGCCAGGCGGTTGAGCAGCTGATCTCGGCCGAGAATCCCGACAACACGGCGCTCTTCGCCGAGGCCTACAACACACTCGGCATCTGCTACTTCCGCGACGGTCAGATGAAGGAGGCGGCACTCGCCTTTCTCCACACCGATCTGCTGTACGACAGCCAGGCAGAGGCCCACGCCGAAGCGCTCTGGTACCTCGCGGACATCCTGCCCCAGATCGGCTACACGGAAGAAGGCTGGCAGGCCCGGGAGAACCTCAAACGGCTTTACAAAAACTCGCCCTGGGCGACGAAGACAGATTGAGAGCTGTCCGGCAGAGTCGCCTTTCGCTCCGCGAAAGAACGGCCTTTTGAAAGTACGGCCCTTTCGCGAAGCGAAAGGCGACAATGGCAACCGCAATCGGCAGGGCCCCCCTTTCTTCGAGGTTCAGGTTGTTGCGAAACGGCCGGCAAAGTTGTTTTTCGCCGTGAATTGGCTATTGTCTGTGACGAAAGCAGACCGGTTTGCGACAGATTCCAGTACCAGCGTTGGCGTTTCATTGGGAGCCGTGCATGTTGTGGCAACTGTTGAAGGATTCCTGGCTGGCGCGTTTTGCAGTTGCGCTGACTGCGTTCCGGCACGGCCGACCGGTCGAAAAAACATTTCTTCCCCCCTCCGCCCGCCAGTCCCGGCGCGCCGGGAGTCTTTCCGGGACCGTTGCGTGGGGAGGGGGCCGCGGCTCGAATCACGGCGGCATGTGTTTTGCCATCCGGATTGCCGCGCCCAGCACCCCGAATCGCTCAGCTTCGATCGTGGCGAGATCGAGCTGGATCGTTGCACTTTTCCTGACAATGTCGGCCGGGAACGCGGCTCTGGCATTCGCATCACCCTCCATGACCCAGGACGACGCTGCGGTCCAGGCACCCGCCGGTGACCAGGCCCCCGCCCCGGCGCCCGGCAACGAAACCGCCGCGCCCAAAGTTCCGAAGACGACAGTTCTGGAATGGCTCTACAATTCGCTGGGGATCGCCTACATCCTTGTCTTCCTCGGCATGTCCTTTGTCCTCGTCGGACTGATCATCACGATCATCATTTCGTCGCGTCGCGAACGGGTCTGTCCAGCCGCGCTCGTGACGGGTTTTGAAAGCCTGCTGGACGAGAAAAAGTACCAGGACGCCTATGAGCTGGCCAAGGCCGACGAGTCGTTCCTTGGAAACGTCCTCTCGACCGGACTGTCCCGGATCAACAGCGGCTACGAGAAAGCGGTCGAGGCGATGCAGGAGGCGGGCCAGGAAGAAAGCATGAAGATCCAGCACACGCTTTCGTACCTCGCGCTGATCGGCTCGATCGGCCCGATGGTCGGACTGTTCGGCACCGTCGATGGCATGATCCGCGCCTTCTATGAGATCGCGACGGCGGGTGGCTCGCCCGACCCGCAAAAACTGGCTGACGGGATCTCCAAAGCGCTGGTTACAACCCTGATTGGGCTCGCAATCGCAATTCCCGCGATCGTTGCATTCAGCATCTTCCGCAACCGCTACGAGCGGCTGGAACTGGAAGTCGGCAACGCGACCGAGGGCCTGATGAACCGGTTTGAAGGCGTGGGCAAGACGCGCGAGCCGGCTTGAGCTGCCGCTTCTTTCTACGCCGGGAGGAGTGCCGCCAGGAGAACGGCTGAACGATGAGACTCAAGTACACGCCCAAGCCGCCGATCGTCCTCGACCTCACGCCGATGATCGACGTGACGTTCCAGCTGATTGCCTTTTTCATGTTCCTGATGAACTTCTCGCAGATCGAGCGGGCCGAGGAGATCATGCTCCCGACCAGTGCCGTGGCTGTGCCGCCGAGGGAGCTGCCCGCGTACCAGATCATCCTCAATCTGGTCGAGGACGGCAGCGTGATTCATGACGGCCAGCGGATTGAGAAAGTCGATTTCATCACCTCGCTTCTGCGGCGCGAAATCGGGGCTGCGGCCCGGCAGAATGTGGGCAATCCGGGTGACATCAGCGTCGTTTTGCGGGCCCACCAGGACGCGCCGACCGGACTGGTCCAGGAGCTGATCAAAAAGTGTCAGGAAAGCGAGCTGGAAAAATTCAGCTTGCGGGTCAAGGAAAAGAAGTAGCCGAGCATGCGGATCCGCTCCCACCGCCGCGACGTTGCCCCCATCGACATGACCGCGATGATCGACATCGTGTTCCAGCTGATGGCGTTTTTCGTCATGACTTTCAAGGTCACCGCGATGGAAGCGGATTTCAAGGTCCGCATGCCGCTCAGCAGCGAGGCGGCGACACCCATCGATGAGCTGTTGCCCCGCGTGATCCAGGTTGATCTTTCGGCCGGTGCCGAACGCAACATCGCGGCCATCGATGTCCTCTGTGACGCGAACACGGCAACTTTCACGGGGGCCACGATGTTCGACCAGCTCACGGCTTTCGTGCAGCAGGAACTGTCGCGCGAGGGCGACGCGGCTTCTGCAACCGGGGTCGAAGTTGAATTCGTGATCGATCCGGCGTTGCGCTACTACTGGACGGTCCAGGCCATGGAGGCCGTTTCGGGCAAGCTTCAACCCGATGGCAGCGTCCAGCGGCTGGTGGAAAAAATCCGCTTTCGCGAGCCGGGTTGACCGGCCGATGCTCCAGGCTGCGCGTAAGATGTGGCCAATCCGCCGGTGGACACTCGTTAGTACTTGCTTTGACGGTAGCAGGCACATTCCATGTGCGGTCCGCCAGCGAACATGCGGCCTTTTGGACGGCACATGGAACGTGCCTGCTGCTTTCGGGTCCAATGCCAGCGACTTGGCGTGGGCGCCTCCTTTCTTCCCTCGCATCCGGCTGGGGCCGAGTCCAGCTATGATGGCGGGCCGTGATTGGGGCGTGGGGTCGCAAGAAATCTTCAGGAGAACTAACGATGTGCGCCCGAACTGGCTGGCGGTGGTCCGCGATGTGGGTCATTCCTCTGCTGCTCGCGGGGCAAGCGGGTGCATTGCAGTCAGGTGATTCCGCAAACCAGGGCAACTGGCCCCAGTTCCGTGGACCGGAAGGCAATGGCGTGGCTCCCGAAGGCAAACCGCCGCTGGAATGGTCGGCCGAAAAGAATCTGAAATGGAAGACCCCCCTGCCCGGCAAGGGCCACTCCAGTCCAGTTGTCTGGAACGACCGGATCTACCTGATGACGGCGATCGACCCGAACGCGCCGGCCGAGGCTGCTCCTCAGCTGGAAGCCGACCGCCCCCGCGATCCGCCTCCCGGCGGTGAAGGCCGTGGCCCTGGCCGTAGCGGCGGAGGTGGTGGCCGCGGCGGCGGCGGCGGCGGCGGCGGCGGGCGCAGTGCACCTCCAACCAGCGAAGTCGAGTTTTGCGTCGTTTGTGTGGATCGGGCCAGTGGTTCCATCGTCTGGCAAACGCCCGTCAATAAAGCGGTTCCCCACGAAGGCGTCCACGGCACCAACACCTTTGCCTCCAGCGCTCCCGTCACCGATGGCAAAAACATCTGGGTCAACTTCGGATCGCAGGGAGTTCACTGCCTGAATGCCGATGGCCAGGTCGTCTGGAGCCGTGACTTCGGCCAGATGCAGACCCGCAACAGCTTTGGCGAGGGGGCCAGTCTCGCGCTGCATGAGAACACGCTGGTCGTTCCGTGGGACCACGAAGGCGGCTCGTTCATCACAGCGCTGGACGCCTCGACCGGCAAGGACATCTGGAAAGTCGACCGCGACGAATCGACTACCTGGTCGACGCCGCTGATCGTTCCGCATGACGGTGTCGTGCAGGTAATCGCCAACGGCCAGAACCGCATCCGCAGCTACAAACTCGCCGACGGCAAGGTCATCTGGGAATGCACCAACCAGGCCTCGAATCCGGTACCCACGCCCCAGCTGCTGGATGGTGTCGTCTTCTGCATGACGGGCCATCGTGGCGCTTCGGTTCAGGCCATTTCGCTTGATTCCGAAGGCGATGTCTCCGGGACGGACGAACTGAAGTGGATTCGCAACGACGTGGCTCCCTATGTCCCCACCGGCACCCTCTATGAGGGCACGCTCTACTACACCAAAGGGAACGAGGGAATCCTGACAGCGGTCAACGCGAAAACGGGCGAGACCCTGATCGACGCCGAGCGGCTGGATGGCATCCGGATGATCTACGCTTCACTCGTCGCGGCTAATGGACACGTTTACATCTGCGGTCGCGAAGGAGCCACTGTGGTCCTTCGCCACGGCGACAAGCTCGACGTTGCCGCGACCAACCAGCTCGGCGAAGGCATCAACGCGACGCCCGCCATTGCCGGCAACCAGATCATCATCCGCGGCGACCGGCACCTGTTCTGCTTCGAGGCTCCTCCCGAACTGTGACCGCCGGAACGGTACCAGCCCGGACACCAGCCGGGTAACGGAACAGGTTGAAGCGCGGCGGCGACCGGCCGGGAAAAGGTCAGGTCTCTTTTGGTACCAAAGGAACTGACGCTTTTGATTTGGTGACCCCTTTGATTTGGTCGAGACGTTCGGAGCGGGCGGCCCGGCATGATTCGCGCGGCTTGATTCGCGCCGCCATCGCGCCATCTGCCGCTTCATTGCGCGAACGCCCCCTCCCCCGGCCCCTCCCCACGCACCGGCTGCGGGAAGACC
>JANOFL010000233.1:0-14928 GCA_031405895.1 Planctomycetota bacterium | reverse complement strand
CCACCGCCGGGAGCCGGAACAGCCTACTGCGAAGCCGTCTCTCGCCCGCGACCTCACCCCACCTCTGCTGATCGACGCTGTGCCGTCGGCAATAGTGTATCCGACTCTCGCCCGCGACCAATCCGCAACTTCGCCGCGACTATCTCGCCACGGCACTTTAGTGTATCCGACTCTCGCCCGCGACCAATCCGCAACTTTTGGCAGGACGTTGACGCGGCGAACCAAAGTGTATCCGACTCTCGCCCGCGACCAATCCGCAACAACGAGATGGGCATGATCGACAACGAGAAGAGTGTATCCGACTCTCGCCCGCGACCAATCCGCAACTCTGAAATTGCTGGTTTACGCTTTCGGACAAATGGGATCGGAATCGAGTCGACGTTGGGCATGGCGGAGCTCAAGAAACCGGCGCGAACCCAAGTTCCGGATGGGGGTGCAGGGGGCGATAGCCCCCTGCTTTTTTTGTGGGCCACGTACGCGACCGGTTCCGTGCCGCGTGCCGTTGACCAGCTAGATTGTCCCGCCTCAGTCCCCGGAATTTGCCGGCGGCTTCGTCGGTTCGATCAGCGCGGTGGCTTCGCGGTGGAGCAGTTCGAGATAGAGCCGTTCGTTGCCGGGCCAGAAGGTTGGGTTGCTGAGAATGGGGGAATAGCCGTTGCGGATTTCGTCGGCGCGGGCGCGGGTGCGGTCGAGCCAGCGGCGGGCTTCCTCCGTGTTGCCAAGCTGATGCTGGGTCATGGCCATCCAGAGCCAGTTGAGCGCGTTGAACGGGGAACCGCCATCGACCGCTTCGTTCGCGGCGATGGCTTCGGCCGCCGCCGCAAAGTCACCGCTGCGGAACAGAACGGCGTGCCGGACCATCCGCAGGAGCTGGCTGGTCTGGTCTTCGGATTGCGGATCGACCGGGGGCAGCATGGCGAGCAGCTGTCGCGGATCAATTCCCGATTCGGGTGCCGCGGTACAGGATTCCACCAGCAGCACCACCAGCTGCGGATCCGAAGATTGCCCGTAACGCCCCGCCAGTTTTCTACAGGCAGCTCGCCAGGCCTCGGGGTTGCCCGACTCCAGCTGCAGCAGGGCGTGGTCCCGCCACGCGGCCGGATCCTCAACGTCCTGGAGTTCCAGCGCCCGCTGCTGGGCGAGTCTGGCCTCACCGTAGCGTGATTGTTCCAGCAGGATCGTGGCCCGTTCGAGCCAGAGGTGCGGATTGGCGGGCTGGCTTTCCAGCGCCTTTTTCCAGTCGGCCTCGGCCCCTTCCGGAAAGCCCAGGGCAGCATTCCAGCCTGCCCGATAGACGAATTCCCAAGCGCTCGACGGCTCGATCGCGGCCAGCTGTGCCAGCTGAAACTCCAGCGCTGTCCGGTCCTCAGGAAGTTCCAGCGCACGGCAGGTATTGAGTCGCAAGGCGACGCCGCGCCGATCCGCGGCAACCAGCCGCTCAGGCGCTGCGACAAAGCCGGGTCTGTTCCCATCGGCTGACGCGGATTGCAACTCGAAACCGCCCGCTCCCGCATGGAAGTCGGGGTGGTCCTCATCAATCGACCAGAGACTGAGCGAATCGTCGCTGTCGTGGCAAATGGCCACGATCTGTTTGCCGTCCCGGCTGAAACGGACCCGCGGGTTGAAACCGTTGGTGTTGTAGACGGCCTGTCTCAGGCCGCGCAGGATCAGCGTTTCCTCGCCCGTCGCCGCATCGAGCAGCTTCAGCATCAACCGCCCAGCCACGACCAGCCGCGTTCCGTCCGGCGAAAACGCGACATCCATCGCGGCATCCGGACCGCTGGTCGAAAGCGTCTCTGCGCCAGACTTCAGGTCGAAAATCAAAACGGTTCCCGCATTGGCCCCGACGGCGGCCAGACGGCTCCCATCCTGATCGAAACAGAGCCCGGCGATGAAGTCGCCATGGCCGGAAAGCGACTTGATTTTCTTTCCACCAGGAACTTCTAACAGCTGCACGGTCGATTCAGGCTCGGCACTTGCGGCGTCTGACGTCTGACTGGCGCGGAGGCCCGCGATCGCAAGCAGCGGCCGGTCCTGTCCGGAGCTGAACGCAAGCCGGGTCACGCGCAGACCCGGCTCGCCGCGCTCGAACAGCAGCTTGCCCGAAGCGGTATCCCAGACTTTGACTTCGCCCCGCCATTGCCCGTTTTCGCGATCCCAGCCGGCAGTCGCAAGCCACTTACCGTCCGGGCTGAGCGTCACATGCCAGAGCGGCATGCTGTGTCCGCTGAAGGTAACCAGCTCCTTGCCGCTTTGCACCTCCCAAACCCGGGCGATGCGCCGGTCCTCGAGGCTGATGCCTGCCACGCAACGGCCTGCTGAATCGAGGCTCAGGGGTTCCGCCGGCGTCAGCCATTGGCCGGTCACGGCGATCCGCGACTTGCCGGCGAGAGTAAAGCCATGACTGTCGAATGTGGTGGCAATCCCGCTCGCACCTCCAAATCCGCGGCGAACGGCCACTACGGACTTGCCGTCCGCCGTGAAAGCAACCGCTTCCGTGCAAGCCAGATCCGAGCTGCGTCCGCTCAACCCGCTGACATTGACGGCGGCATGCTCGGGATGAAGCGTCAGGTCCCAGACTTTGACAGTTCCATCGTCGGCGCAAGAGACCAGTCGCTGGCCGTCGGGACTGACATCCAGCCCAAGCAGAACTCCTGTGTGGCCCCGGAGCACAAAAGTCTCCTTGCCGTTCTTCAGGTTCCAGACCCGCAGCGAGCTGTCGATGCCGCCCGAGATGATGTGCAGCCGGTCGGGGCTGAAGACCACATTCCGCGATTCGCCCCGGTGTCCGGTCAGAACCCGCTGGAGCTGGCGGCTGGCGAGGTCCCAGATCGCCACGCCCTGATCGCACGAAGCGGCCACCCGGCGACCGTCCGCGCTAATCGCCACGTCATAATAGAAGCCACGGTTCGCCTCGAGCCGCACGGATTCCCTGCCAGACTCCACGTCCCAGACCAGCAGTTCGCCGGAACGATAGGCCTCCGCAGTTGAAACCGAAGCCAGCGTTCGGCTGTCGGGGCTGAAGGCCACGCCCCGGACCCAGTTGGAATGCCCGCGCAGCGTGTATTTCACTTCGCCGGTCGCGAGGTCCCAGAGCCGGATAGTCTGGTCTTCCGATCCGGACGCGACCACGTTACCAAGAGGGCTGAATGCAACGCTGCGAATGACTCCCTCATGCCCTTCCAGCGAAAGCAGCTCCTCACCGGTCGCGGTGTCCCAGAGTTTGACCAGCCGGTCTGCACCTCCTGTCACCAGGCGACTTCCATCCGCGCTGAAGGCCAGCGCGTGAACCACGTTGGCGTGCCCAGCCAGCTTCTTGACACAGTCACCGGAGCGTGTGTCCCAAAGCAAAACCTCTCCTGGCTCGATCGTCTCCGCGCCCTGGGTTTGCCAATACGGATTGCCTCCGCCGACCGAGGCGATCAGCCGGCCATCGGGACTGTAGGCCACGCCAAAGACCCAGTTGCGGTGCTCTGTCAGGGAAAACAACTCGGGGTGGTTGAGCTGCTTGAGAAAGTGCCACTCCCAGCCCCGGCGGCCGGGCGGGCAGCGCTCGAGAATCTGCTCGGCGCCAAAAACATTGTTGGCCCGCCATTCCAGCTGGGCCCGGGCAATGTTGCTGCGGTAAAGCGCCAGTTCCGTCTCGGTTCGGGCCGTGGCCTCGGCATGGGCGTTGTCGAGCGCCCGCTGTTCAGCCAACACCGCCCGCTCCCGCTCTTTCGTCTCGGCATCGGCTTTGGCTTCGGCCCGCAGCCACTGGGTCCAGACGCCAGCGAAACCGGCCACGAATACCAGCAGCAACAGTCCCAGCAGACTGGCAACCACCGGATTGCGGCGGCACCAGCGAACCAGCCGTTCGGTCTGGCCGACTTCACGGGCCTGAATCGGCAGTCCGTTCAGCCAGCGGCGGAGATCGTCGGCAAAGGCCCGCGCCGTGGGATAGCGCGCGGCGGGAGTCTTGGCCATTGCCTTGAGACAGATGGTTTCAAGATCGCGCGAAACCACCGGATCGACTTTGCGGGGCGACCGGGGCTCGTCGCGGAGCACCTGCTGCAGCACAGCGAGCTTGGAGCCGGTGAAGGGTGCACTGCCCGTCAGCATTTCGTACAACACAACACCCAGCGAATAGACGTCGCTTCGCCGGTCAACGCCATGGCTTTTGCCCGATGCCTGCTCCGGACTCATGTAGGCCGGCGTGCCGAGAATCTGGCCATCGGCCGTCATCGTCGCCTCAACGTCGTCGCGCAGGGCGAGTCCAAAGTCGAGCAGCCGCAGACGGGGCCCCGACCGCTGGGTGCTGTAGCTGTTCTGGGACGAGAAAACCGACGCCGCCGATGCAGCCATCGACGAACTGCCGGCCATCTGTTCCAGCGGAGTGGTCAGGCTGGCCCCCGGCCCGAGTTCGACCATGATGTTGGCCGGCTTGATGTCGCGGTGGACGACCTTCAGCCCGTGGGCGTAGTCAAGCGCTTCAGCCATCTGCGCGGTGACTTCGGCCGCTTCGCGCTGTGTGACGCGACGAACCTCGAGCAGATCGCGGAGCGTGACGCCTTCGACAAAGTCGGAAACAATCGCCGGCAGGCCGTTGATCTCGGCCACTTCGTGGACCATCACGATGCCGGGATGCCGCAGTTGCGCGGCGGCGCGGGCTTCGCGAAAAAACCGTTCCCGGTCGGCTTTGGCCTCGACCAGGCTGGCATGCAGGGTCTTGACCGCGACCGTTCGCCCCAACTCCGTGTCGAGCGCCTTCCAGACAGCGCCAAAACCCCCCGTGCCGACTTTCTGCAGCAGCGTGAACTTGCCAAGCACCTGCGGTTCCGCCGCGCTCGTCTCGCCCGGTGCGTCGTCGACCGTCACCAGCGATCCGCAATACTCGCAACGCAGCGGCTCGTCCCCGCCGTTTTCGCCATCCGACTCCACCAGCCGGGCGCAGTTCGAACATTGCAGATGCATCAGGCCTTCCACAACCATTCAGGTCAGCCGCTGGACTGACCGACAGATCAGATACAAACTCGTACTCGTACTCGTACTCGCCCGTTCGATTCGAGTCGGAGTACAAGACCGAGTACGAGTACGAATTGGGCCATGATTCTCGCGGACTGGCATTGACCAGTGTGAGCAATCCCCGGCACCAGCCGGTTTTCCCCAAGGCAGGCGACGCGATTTTGGCGACCAGTCAAGTTTAGCACGCCCTGGTCCGGGGCCAGCCGATGATGGGCAAGGTTCTTGATCGTGCGGACCGGCGGAAGCTGACGCTTTCCCAGCGTAAGCAGACACGCCCGGGTGAGTCAGCCAGACCCCTGTCGACCAGCCGGGTGAAGTCTGCAGCCGGTCGGACCTCAAGGCCTGCTTTCCTGGATACTCATCTTCCGCCGCTTCGCCGATGATGTTCGTTTGCGAAACGCCTGGTGTACGCTCAAGGCTGGGCTGGGCTGATAAAAAGTGAGCCTGAGGCGCTAGCCGAGAACGCTGATTCCTCCATCAACTCATACCCAAGGGAACCGGCTAGCGCCTCAGGCTCACAAGAATTAGCCGTTTTATCGGGCCAGGGCCGGACGGGTTCATCCCGCTGGAGCAATCCGCGATGTCACTGTTGTTGGTTGTCCTCGGTTCGGCCGCGGTGTTGGGGCTGGCGTACCTGGTTTATGGCCGGCTGCTGGCGCGGCTCTTCCAGCTCGACCCGAACCGGCCGACGCCGGCGGTGACGATGCGCGACGATGTCGATTACCAGCCGCTCAATTCGTCGTCGCTGTTGCCCCAGCATTTTTCCGCGATCGCGGCGGCTGGGCCGATTGTAGGCCCGATCGCGGCCGGATTGGCCTTTGGCTGGCTGCCGGCCCTGATCTGGATTCTGGCTGGGTCGATCCTGATCGGCGGCGTGCATGACTTCGCGTCACTCGTCGCCTCGATCCGTCACAAAGCCCGCTCGATCGCCGAAGTCGTCCGGGAACAGATCAGTCCGCTGGCGTACTATCTGTTCCTGATTTTCATCTGGATCGCACTGGTCTACATCATCGTCGCCTTTGCCGACGTCACGGCTGGCAGTTTCGTGGGGCCGGCAAAAGCGGAGAACGGCAACGTGGCCGGCGCGGCGATTGCTGGCTCGTCGCTGTTGTATCTGTTGCTTCCACTCGGGATGGGGCTGGCGATCCGGTACGGCAAACTGCCGGCACGGTGGGTCGTGCTCGGCGCCATTCCGCTGGTGATCGCGGCGATCCTGCTGGGCAAATACGTCCCGGTCGACCTTCAGGCGTGGATGGGTTCGTCGGAAAGTGAGGCGCGTAAAACCTGGGCGGCGCTGTTGCTCGGCTATTGCCTCGTCGCCGGAGTCCTGCCGGTCTGGCTGCTGCTGCAGCCGCGCGGAGAACTGGGCGGCTATTTCCTTTACGCGGCGTTGGGAATTGGAGCCTTTGGGCTGGTGTTGGGAGGTGGTGAGGTTCGTTATCCAGCCTTTCGTGGCTGGGCACCGGTCGACGCGCGGACCGGCCTCGCAGTCGACCTGTTCCCGATGCTCTTCATCATGATCGCCTGCGGGGCCTGTTCGGGATTTCACGCGCTGATCGCATCGGGAACGACGTCCAAACAGCTGAAGTCCGAGTCCGACGCCCGCGTCATCGGTTACGGCACGATGTTGCTGGAAGCGATGGTCGCCGTGGTGTCGCTTTGTTGCGTGATGATGTTCGCGGCCGGCAGTCCGGAGCTGGGGAGCGACCCCAACGTGGTTTATGCCCAGGGGATCGGCAGCTTCGCCGCGGTGATTGGAATCCCCAAAGCGATCGGGATCTCGTTTGCCCTGCTCGCTTTCACGACCTTTGTCTACGACACGCTCGATGTCTGCACGCGGCTGGGGCGGTTTGTGATCGAAGAGCTGACCGGGATGCGGAACTGGTTCGGCCGGCTGGTCGGCACGGCGCTGACGGCCGGCGTGCCGCTCTGGTTCCTGCTGCGGCACCCGGCCGATGCCGCGCCGCTCTACAAGACCTTCTGGAACCTGTTCGGGGCGAGCAACCAGCTGCTGGCGGCTCTGACGCTAGTCGGCGTGACGGTCTGGCTCTGGCAGACTTATCGCCGCCCCTGGGTCTGGTTCGTGGCGGGCTTGCCGGCTGCCTTCATGTACTTCGTCAGCGTGAGTGCCCTGTTTCGGATGACCTGGCCGAAGCTGACCGGGGCTGACCGGCCCACCTTCGTCGCCGACCCGGTGCCCTACATCGGTGTCGCGCTGCTCGTCCTCGCCGCGGCGATGCTGTTCGAGGCGGTCCGGGTGTTGGGCTGGAAACGCCAGTTGGTCATTGCAGGGGGTACCGGGTGACTTGGCAGTGCCAGTGGTCCGGCAGCCGGCAAAGACACTGGCCGGACGCCAACCGGCCTGTTCGGGTATCGGGCTTTGGGCAGGTTAACCCCGTGTCATGGTTTTGATGGGGCACCAACTTTCTGCTGGTGGAATTCGCCAAAGAACACTCTTTCAAAAGCCCGAGCTGCCTGAAACACGGCGGTAATTCAACCAAGGGGGCTGATCGCCTCCGGCCAACCCACGGAAAGACTGGAAGGACCATTTGCTCCGTGGACCGGCTCGCGCAGCCAAACAGCATTATTCTTCCGGCCGTGGTCCGGGCGGCAAATGGTCCATCAGATACCGGATCATCAGCATCCTGACATGGACCGAAGTTCCGGCTCCTTCGCGCAAGCCGTGATCCCGGTTGGGATAAACCATGTAATCAAACGGTTTGCCGAGTTCAACCAGCCGGTCGACAAGTCCTTCGATGATCTGGATGTGCGTGTTCGTCTCGCCGGAACCTGTAATGATCAGCAGTTTTCCCTTGAGGCCATCGGCATAATTGATTGCCGCTGCCCGTTCGTAACCATCCGGATTCACCGCGGGCGTCCGCATGAAAATCTCCTGGAACCACGCGTTGTACAGGTGCGGCTGGGGCTTCGGTACAACCGCTATTCCGACATGATACGAATCAGGCTTGCGGAACATCGCGTTCAGCGTGTTCGACCCGCCGCCGCTCCACCCCCAGATTCCAACCCGGGACAAGTCAACATAGGGTCTCGTCCGGCCCAACTCCCGGAGCCCCGCTTCCTGTTCGTCAGTGGAAAGAGGGCCGAGACTGCCGAAGACTGATCGCCTCCACGCAGCTCCCTTGGGAGCGGGAGTGCCGCGGTTGTCCATCGACACGACCAGATATCCCAGGCCTGCGATGACCCGATGAAAGTCAACATGAACGGCTCCCCATTCATCCAGCACGGTCTGCGCGTGTGGCTCGCCGTAAACGTAGACAAGCACGGGGTATTTTTTTGATGGATCAAAGTCCTTCGGCTTGATCATCCAGGCGTCCATGCGAACGCCGTCGGCAATCTCCAGTTGCAGAAACTCCGTCGCAGCCGACGGAATCTGTTTCATCTTTTCGTGAAGCCTCTGGTTTTCCTCCAGGACCCGTACTGCACGGTGTCCGGGCAGTTCGACCAGCTCAACCCGTGGCGGGGTATCCAGGGTGGAAAACGTGTGAATGGCCCATTGGGCATCCGGCGCGAAATCGTAGTCATGCGTACCAGGCTGGTCCTCCGGTGTGATCCGCTCCAGCCCGCCCGATCCGTCCAGCGGTACGCGGTACAAATACCTGCGTGTTCCATCGTGCGGAGAGGCGTAGAAGTAGTACCAGCCTCCCGCCTCGTCAATTGCCGCGTGATCAATGATGTCGTATTCGCCTGGGGTCAACACGGCAAGCTCCTTGCCGTCACGCGAATAAAGAAACGAATGTCGCCAGCCGTCTTTCTCGCTGGTGACGACGAAGGCCTTGCCATCCTGAATCCAGTTCAGCCCGGAGTTCTTGCCCTGACTTGACTCCGCCCAGGCATCGTTCGATTCATGATGGAGCTGCCTTGTTTTGCCGCTGGTTGTCATCAGGAGGAACTCACGCTGGTCCCGGAAACGGCTGAATTTTTCCACGAGTATTTCTTCGGAGTTTCCAGCCCATGCCACCTGTCCCAGATAAAAGCCCTCCGGAGGAGATTCCAGGTCCAGCCACTTCAGGTTGTTTCCGTCCGGATCAACGACACCGACACGAAGCCTGTCGATTGCTTCGCCGACTCTCGCAAAGCGGTGATGCCGGACTCCGGGATACGAAGGATCGTCGGGAACCAGGACAGCTCGCTGTGGGACACCGGTGGCATCCGATTCGACAAACACGATGTGGTTTCCGTCGGGACTCCATGCCGGATCGTGATACCGGATGTCGCGTTTCGTCGATCGCCTTGTCAGTTGAGTTCGTTTCCCGCCTTCCAGATCCCGCAAGAAAAGATTCCCATCCGAAAACTCCAGCACCCTTGTTCCGTTTGGCGACACCAGCCCGCCAGGTCCTGACGGCCCTTCGTTCTCCGGCGTCACTTCGATTCGCTGTCCCGTGCGGAGGTCAAAGCCGACTTTCGTCGTCTTCCCCGATTCCGTATCCCGGTCAAGCAGGGTGTATCCCGAACTGTCGGGAAACCAGTCCACTTCGACCGCTCTTGGGCGAAACTCGCCCAGCTCATAAATCGCCTTCAGCCTGGCCGCAGTTTCCGCTTGACTGGGTGAACTGTCGGGGGACTGTGCTCTCGCCGGGGAATCCCCTCCCACCAGCCGAATCATGACCAGCAAGCTTGCGCAGGCAAACATCAAGTGCGGGTTCATGCTTCTTCGCATTCCGGTGCCTTCGCAATCGGTTGGGTGGTCACTATCGCCAGGCCAGTTTACCCTGACCGCTTGCCGAGCAGTGGAAAGCTCTGAAGTCTGCCCTGCAGATCGGCAAGACCTGAAAAAAGGGAAAACCAGGAAATGGGACGAGGTCCGGTTTCCGGATTCCCGCGACCCGCAGATTCAATCCACGCTTTCGGAAGAAGGTGACAGCGCCGGGACAAACTTCCAAAAGAAACCGGGAAGGGGCCACGACGACCCAATCGGGTAGCATGCACAGGTTGGCGGAATAGCCGGGAAGTGGCCGGAGTATGGCCTCGGCCAACAAATCCCGGCTTCTGGTCTGCTCCAATCCGTCGAACGGAGGCGGGTTGCCCAGGTGTTTTCGCGGGGAACGGCTGTGGCAGCTGGCAAGCAACAGTCCCTTCGGAACTTTTGGCGCGGTCAGACAAATCGGACCTGTTTCTGTTCGTTAAAAAAATTGACTCACGGCTTGGGTCAGGCGAAAACATGACTCAGTGATGCTGCGTGGCAGCGCGTCAGGCGACCGACGTCGAGGTCTTCGTTTGAACGGCTGGCTGTGGCAAACCGGACTCCCGGTTGCGACGATCCACAAGTGTCCTGTTTGTGAGTGCCGCTATGAACACTTCTGCCCAGGCCGACATTGAGCGGGCGTATGACGCGCTGCCGTTCGTTTCGCTGTCGTGCCGCGAGTCGCACCCGGACGGGCTGGAGGCGCTGGGGCGGTTGTTTGGGTTTGGGCCAGCGCCGGCCAACTCGTGCCGGGTACTGGAGATCGGCTGTGGGACCGGGGTCAACCTGCTGGCCATGGCCGAGACGCTGCCCGGTTCCCGGTTCGTCGGGTTCGATCTCTCCGGGGTCCAGATCGGCCTCGGTCGCAAGATGGCCAGCGCCGCCGGACTGGAGAATGTGCAGTTCGAGCAGCTGGACCTGTGCGACACGCCTGAAACGCTCGGTGAGTTCGACTACATCCTTTGCAACGGCGTCTATTCGTGGGTTCCCGAGCCAGTCCAGGTGAGTCTTCTGAAAACCGTGCGCCGCCACCTCGCACCCGACGGGCTGGCTTTTGTCAGCTACAACACGATGCCAGGCTGGTTCTCGCGCGGTGTCATCCGCTCGATGATGCTGTTTCATGCCGGCGACTTTGACCAGCCGCGTGAAAAGGTCCAGCAGTCCCGCAAGCTGCTCGAATTCCTGGCGCACTCCGCCACGGCCGACGAGCCGCACTACCGGGCGGCATTACAGCGCGAGGCCATGCTGCTCCGCGAATGTCCCGATGAGTACATCTTTCACGACCTTTTGTCGGCGAACAATTTCCCGGTCTGGTTTCACCAGTTCGTGGCCAGCGTCGAGCAAAATGATCTGGGCTATTTTGGCGACGCCAACATCAGTTCGATGTGGAACGGCAACCGGACTGAACGGGTCAACCAGGCCCTGCAGCAGCTGTCCGACGACTTTGTCACGCGGGAACAGTACCTCGACTTTGTCCTGAACCGGACGTTTCGCCGCTCACTGCTGTGCCGTGCGGACAAGTCTTTCGAACGGAGCATTCACACGGCGGCGATCCGGGATGGCTTCCTGTTCACGTCGCTCCAGCCCGACCCGCCGCTCGATCTGGCGACGGGCGGGCCGGCCGAGGTCCGCTTGCCCTGCGGTTCTGGGCAGCTGCGGATCGATGATCTCGCGACGAAAGCTGTCCTCAAGGTGGTTTGCAGCCACGGCCAGCTGGGAGTAGCGGTTGGCCTGGTCGCCGAAGCCAGCGCCGCCGAACTGCGGGGCGCGGGAATCAGTGTCCCGCCCGAGGAAAAACATCGCGACGATGTGGCTGCCGCCGCGATCCAGCTGGTCCTCAGTGGACTGGTGGAACTGGAGTTTCAGCCAGCACAGTTCACTTTCCGGATCGGCAACCGGCCGCGTGTATCGCCACTGGCCAGGATCCTGGCGCAGCAGCAGCGATTCGTGGTCAACCGCAGGCATCAATCGGTCGTGCTGGACCCGCTGACGCGCCAGGTGGCGAGCTTGCTGGACGGTGAGACGGGCCTGGACGCGGTCGCGGACATCGTTCGCCAACGGATCGATGCCGGCGCTGTGCAGTTGCCGGAGGAAGTTGCAGGGCTTTCGGTCCACGAAGCTGTCCGCAATAGCCTTGAACGGCTTGCGGCCAACCTGTTTCTGATTGGCTAGTGCTTTGTCACGTCCAGGAATCAGGGTTGCCCGGTGAACCGCATCGCGCCAGCGTGCGGGCCCGGCGAAGAGCCCGCGACTAGCGCCTCGCGGTTCACCCGAAAATCAGGCTGTGACAGTGCACTAGTGCTGCGTCACATCGTGGATTTAGGGTGAGCCGATGGGCGCTAGCCCCGGTTTCTTTGCGGAAACCGGACGCTAGCGCGTGCCGGCGGATTCAGGTCAGGCACCGGATGAAGGAGCAGTGTTTTTGATGGCCTGCGGATGTTTGTGCGACCGGGCGGAGCCGGGTCGCCCCGAGGGGAGGGACAGTTCGGTCCGTGGCCACGCGCGGGGGTCGTCCCTATAATCCTGCCTTCGCACGAGACAGGACTCGGGAGGGGGCGGGAGCAAGGTGGAAAAAACGGTCATCATTGGCAGCGGTCCGGCGGGCTGGGCGGCGGCCATTTACGCGGCCCGGGCCCAGCTTAACCCGCTGCTCTACGAAGGCACGGCCCGGCCGGAGATGATCCCGCTCGGGCAGCTCGCTTTCACGACCGAAGTCGAAAATTACCCTGGCTTCCCTTTCGGAAATATCCGGGCCTTTGTCGAAACGGCGGTCGACAGCGAGCGGCACTACAACCTCCCTCCGGCTCCAGCCCATCACCGCGATGGCGTTCTGCACTACGCGGTTCAGGGGGTCGAGCTGATGGAGCTGATGAAGCAGCAGGCCATCAACTTCGGCACGCGTGTCGTGACAGATGACATCGAACGGGTCGACCTTTCGGGCCAGCCTCTGCGGCTCTTTCCGGGCGGCGGTGGCGAAGTCGAGGCTCACACGGTGATCGTCGCCACAGGCGCGCGGGCCAACTGGCTGGGCTTGCCGTCCGAGGAAAAATACAAAAACCGCGGCGTCAGTGCCTGTGCGGTCTGCGACGGGGCCTTGCCGATCTTCCGCAACAAGCCCGTGGCCGTGGTCGGCGGTGGCGACTCGGCCGTCGAAGAAGCGTCCTACCTGACCAAGTTCGCCAGCGTGGTCCACATGATTGTCCGCCGCGACGCACTGCGGGCATCCCGGATCATGGCCCAGCGGGCGATGGACAATCCAAAGATCAACCTCGTCTGGAACCGCGAAGTCGACGAAGTGCTGGGCGATGACAAGTTGATCAACGGCATTCGCCTGCGGAACACGCTGGACGGCACGACCGAAGAACTGGCGGTTGGCGGGCTGTTCCTCGCGATCGGCCACACACCCAACTCGGCGTTCCTCAGCGGGCAACTCGCGACCAACGAAAAGGGATACATCCGCTGGACGGAACCGTTTCGCACGATGACCAGCGTGCCAGGCGTGTTTGCGGCTGGTGACGTCGCCGACGACTACTATCGCCAGGCAATCACATCGGCCGGGACCGGTTGTATGGCAGCGCTCGATGCCGAACGCTGGCTGGCGGCGCATGAGTAAAAAGTTGAGCTTGAGGCACCAGGCGTTCCGGATCATGAGCCTGAGGCGCTAGCCGACCGGAAAACAGAAGATCGGCTAGCGCCTCAGGCTCAAGCAGAGTGAATTTCGCACGAACAGTTTCATGAAAAAAATCTCAGTTCGGGCAGCGCGGCTGCCTGAGGCGATCGGTCAGCCGGTTTGCCTGCGGGGCTGGTTGCGGACGCGGCGCGACTCGAAAGGCGGCTTCAGCTTTCTGGAACTGAACGACGGTTCCTGCCTGGGCAACATCCAGGTGGTCGCTCCGGCCAGCCTGCCCAACTACGAACAGGAAATTCTCCATCTCGGCGTCGGCTGCAGCCTGTCGGTTGAGGGCGAGGTCCGGGCTTCCGCCGGCAAGGGCCAGGCCACGGAAGTTCAAGCCTCGAACGTCACGCTGATCGGTGCCTGCGACGGCGAGAGCTATCCGCTCCAGAAAAAACGGCACTCCTTCGAGAAACTCCGCGAGTGGGCCCACCTCCGGCCGCGAACCAACACCTTCGGCGCGATCGCCCGCGTCCGCAACTGCATCTGCAACTCGATCCACCAGTTCTTCCAGGAGCAGGACTTTCTCTATGTCCACACGCCGGTTATCACGGCCAGCGACTGTGAGGGGGCGGGGGCCATGTTCCAGGTCACGACGCTCAACCTTGACCAGATTGCGAAGAAGCCGATTGACCAGCTCGATTTTAGCCAGGACTTCTTTCACCGCCGGGCCTACCTGACGGTCAGTGGCCAGCTGGAGGCCGAAATCTTCGCCTGCTCGATGGGCCGGGTTTACACGTTTGGGCCGACCTTCCGGGCCGAGAACTCGAACACTTCGCGGCACCTTGCCGAATTCTGGATGATCGAGCCGGAGATGGCGTTTTATGAACTGTCCGACAACATGGATCTCGCCGGGGCGTTCATCAAACGGATCGTCCGCGACGCGCTGGCGAAGTGTCCCGAAGACATGGCCTTGTTTGACGAACACGTCGAGCCCGGCCTGATCGCAGCCTTGCAGTCGGTCGTCGACAGCGAGTTCGTGCGCCTGCCCTATACCGAAGCGGTCGCGATCCTCACCCAATCCGGCCAGAAGTTCGACTTCCCGGTCGAGTGGGGGATCGACCTGCAGAGCGAGCACGAGCGCTACCTGACCGAAACACATTTCCGGCGACCGGTGATCCTGCATGACTACCCGCGCGGGATCAAGCCGTTCTACATGTACTGCAACGACGACGCCAAAACGGTCCGCGCGATGGACGTGCTGGTCCCGCGCGTGGGCGAGATCATCGGCGGGAGCCAGCGCGAGCACCGGCTCGAGCCTTTGCTCGAACGGCTCGCTGCCCAGCACCTCAAGCCCGAGGACTACTGGTGGTACCTCGACCTGCGCAAGTTCGGCACGGTCCCGCACTCCGGCTTTGGCCTCGGTCTTGAACGGGCCGTGCAGCTGGTCACCGGCATGGCCAACATCCGCGACGTGATCCCTTTCCCGCGCACGCCGGGCAGCGCGGAGTTCTAGTTCGATATCCAGTTCCTCCGCTTTCCTGAACCGCAAGGCGCTAGCCGCGGGCTCTTCCGTAGTTCTGGTTTGTCGTGGAGCCCGCGGCTGGCG
>JANOFL010000227.1:0-4314 GCA_031405895.1 Planctomycetota bacterium | reverse complement strand
CACAACACGGAGGGCTGACGCCCTGCCGCTCGCCAACATCTATTCTGGCCGCGCGCGGTATAGACTGTGGCGGCCCACCGTCACCTGCCGGTCGCGCACCATGCCCGCCCAGCCTCTATCCCGCGCCAATGATCCGGGTTGAAGCCCTCTGCAAGACCTTTCGTTCGGCCCGTGCGTCGGTCCGCGCCGTTGATCGCGTTTCGTTCTCCGTGGCGGATGGAGAAGTCTACGGGCTGCTCGGGCCCAATGGCGCCGGCAAGACCACGACGATGCGGATGATCCTCGGCCTGATTCCCGCGGACAGCGGCCATGCCGAGATCGACGGATTTCGCTCGGACCAGCAACCGGACGAAATCAAGCGCCGGGTCGGGTTTGTCAGCGCCTCGGCCGGGGTTTACCAATGGCTGACCGGACGGGAGACGCTTCACTTTTTTGGCGAAGTCTACGGACTGGAACCGGTGCGCACGGCGCAACGGGTCAAAGAGCTGACGGAATTGCTCGACCTCCGCGCGTTTGTCGACCGGCGATGCTCGACGCTCAGCACCGGACAGAAACAGCGGCTCAACCTCGCGCGAGCCATGGTCCACGACCCGCCGCTGATGATCCTCGACGAGCCAACCCTTGGCCTCGACGTCGTCGGCAGCCAGACGGTCTTCCAGTGGATCGATGGCCTGCGCAAGCGCGGCAAGTCGGTAATCCTCTGCACCCACCAGCTGGAGCAGGCCCAGCGGGTCTGCGACCGCTTTGGCCTGTTGCACCTGAGCCGGATGGTCAGTGAGGGAACGCTCGACGAATTGCGCGCCGCGTCCGGCCGGCGGGACCTCGTCGAAATGTTCGTCGACCTGCTCGCCGACCGGAGCGGCCTGGCCCTGCGGTCCGCTGCGGAGTCGACTCCATGAGCGGAGCGCAACTGCAACACAAAGCGGCGGGCACCCGGGGCGTGCCGCAGGTCAGGTTCTGGCTGCTCGCCCTCAAGGAGCTGCGCGAAACGCTGCGCGACCGGCGGACCATCATCACGCTTGTTCTGATGCCGTTGATTGTCTATCCGATCCTGAGCCTCGTCTTCCGGACGTTTCTGCTTTCATCGGTCAAGCCTGGATCATCCGACAGTCTGATCCGCTACCGGATTGGAATCCTGTCGGACTGGGACGAGAAAGAGCTCAGCAATTTCGTGGCGGCCCTCGATGTGCTGGCCAGCGCGGAGAACGACGGACTGGCGTCTGGCTCCCAGCCCGCGGCACCGGCACCGGTTGAAGCAGAAAGCCCCGGCCAGCCCGCGCCCGCCGCAACGATGGCCGAAGAAGCCCCTCTCGCCCAACACGAGTTTGGCTTCGAAAAGCCCGGCCGGGGAACGGATTCCGCCAGCCTGCTTGAGGGCAGCCAGCAAGACCTCGTCGTCGAACTGGGCGGCGATCCCCGGTCGCTCAACGGCGGCGGGCAAGCCATTACCGTTCGGCTCGTATTCAACGGGAACGTGTCCTTCAGTCGCCGGGCGGCGGCCTTTTTTCGGGAACACCTCGAGCGCTACAACCGCCATGATCTTCAGCAGCGGTTGCAGGTTGCAAGAGCTGATTCGAAACTCGCCATCCGCACGACGGAGCAACGTCTCCAGGCGGTCGGCGGCCCGGCCGGCGTCTCGCTCTCGTCGATCATTCCCCTGATTCTCGTCCTGATGACCGTTACCGGTGCGGTCTATCCGGCCATCGACCTGACGGCTGGCGAACGCGAGCGGGGAACACTCGAGACGCTGATCGCGACGCCGGTTCCGCGGCTGCGAATCCTGCTCGGCAAACTGGTAGCCGTGTTGACGGTGGCCGTGTTGACTGCGTCGCTGAACGTGACAGGGATGCTGGCGACCGTCTGGGCCTTTCAGCTGGACAAAATCTTCATGCCCGGCAATCCGCTGACGATCGGAATTTTCGTCCGGATTTTTGGCCTGCTGATCCTGTTTGCAACCTTTTTTTCGGCTCTGTTGCTGGTCGTGACCAGTTTCGCCCGAAGCTTCAAGGAAGCCCAGGCTTATCTGATTCCGGTCATCATGCTTTCGTTCGCGCCAGGACTGATTGCCTTGTCCCCAGGACTGACCCTTTCCGGGCCATTGGCCGTCGTGCCAATGGTCAACATTTTGCTGTTGGCCCGGGACATCCTCGAAGGGAACGCCGAACTGGTTCCCGCGGCAGTGGCGGTCTTTTCGACGCTGGTCTACGCGGCGGCGGCGATCGGGCTGGCCGCGACGATTTTTGGTGCCGACTCGATCCTCTACGGCAGCCAGGGATCGTGGCAGGACATGGTGCTCCGGCCAGTCGACGCGGTTCCCTGCGCGGCCCCGGCGACGGCCATGCTGGTCCTGGCCCTGTTGTTGCCGTTGAACTTTGTCGCCATCGCGTTGATGCAGAAGCTGGGAAGCAACATCAACCAGCTCTTGATGATGCTGATCCTGTTCACAGCGATTTCGTTTTTGCTCATTCCCTCGTTAGTCGCCTGGCACCAGAAAGTCCGCTGGGTCAGCGGTTTCGGCCTGCGCTTGCCAGGCTGGCTGCCGCTGCTTTGCGCCGTCCTGCTCGGACTGACGATGTGGCCGATGCTCTCGAACCTGATTTCGCTCCCGTACAACTTCTACGACTGGGTGACCGGAGCGGAGACCACTGAGAGTTCACGGCAGAAGCTTCTGGAACACAGCCGGGAACAGGTGGCGGCGCTGGGCAAAGTCCCTTTGCCGCTGTTCATCGCGGCACTGGCCATTGTTCCGGCCGTCTGTGAGGAATGGTTTTTCCGGGGCCTGCTGTTGCGCTCGCTGTTATCAGTCGGCCGCCCGGTTTGGGCGATCCTGGCCAGCGCGATCGCGTTTGGAGCCTTTCACACGCTGTCGGGCAGCGTCGTCGCCTTTGACCGGTTGTTGCCCACCGTCGTGATGGGTGGCGTCCTCGGCTGGATCGCCTGGCGCACGGGTTCGATCTGGCCCGGGCTGCTGCTGCACATGCTTCACAACGGGACCATCTCGTTGCTCGCCCGAACCGTTTCCACGGGCAGCGCGCCCAGGTGGCTGCCCAACCCCAACGAGCCCTTCCCAGCCGCGTGGACTCTGGCCAGCATGGCGATTGCAGTCTTGCTGTTAGCCATCATCACCCTGTCCACGCGGTCGCGATCCGACGTGGGATAGGCTTCCAGCCTGTCGTCAGCTCTGTCAGAAAACCAGGTACCGCCTCGCCTTTACCGCCAATAGTGCGATTCGTACTATTCGCTCACAGCTTTCCGGCCGCGGTATCTGCCCTCAACTGGGCAATTGCGTCCTCGGCCGCCAGTTCGACGGCTTTCTGCCAGTCCCGCCCCGCCAGGTGCCGCCGTGCGGCGGCTTCCCAGCCGAAAATCACACCGCGCGAGCTGTTCACGATCGCTCCCAGCCCGTCGCTGTCGAACGCCTGGGCGACATCGGCCGCCGATCCGCCCTGGGCTCCGAACCCCGGGACCAGGAATATTGTCGAGGGCATCAGCTCGCGCAGGCGTGAAAGCTCCTGGGGCCACGTCGCCCCGACCACGGCACCCACGGATCCATAGCCACAGGCACCGGTCGTTCGTTCCGCCAGCGCTTCGACATCCCGCGCCACACGCTCGAACATGGCCAAGCCATCGGCCAGCGGTGCCTGATAGTCACGGCTGCCAGGATTCGATGTCCGTACCAGGACAAACAGCCCGGCCTGTTCCAACTCGACACACCTCACGAACGGTTCCAGCGCATCCCGTCCGAGCCACGGGTTGACGGTCAGGGCATCGGCACCCCACGCGGCCTGGTCACCGCGGCCCAGCCAGGCCTCGGCGTAGCCTTCCGCAGTCGATCCGATGTCGCCCCGCTTGCCGTCGGCGATCACCAGGAGTCCCTTTTCCCGTGCATGGCCGATCAGGTTGTGCAGGGCAGTCATGCCCGCCGGGCCCAACAGCTCGAAGAAGGCCACCTGCGGCTTGACCGCGGGAACCAGCGGGGCCACGACATCAATTACGCCCCGGCAAAAGACTTCGACAGCCGCGGCCTGCGTCTGGAGTGAACGATCCGTCGGCTGCAAGCCTTCCGGCAACTGGACGACGCGCGGATCCAGGCCAACCACAAGCGGCGTTCGCTTGGCCAAAATGGCGGCGACCAGCCGGTCGGCGAAGCCAAGCTGCATGGCTATTTCAGATCCCAGGTCGTGTCGGTTTCCAAGGGACTTTGAAACTGTAGCGGAAGGGCGCAAGCCCTCCGGCCAATGTGCACGGTGGATTCCGCCGCGTTTGTTTGGCTTGACAACGTATTGAAGAGCCGGAGGGCTTGCGCCCTTCCGC
>JANOFL010000062.1:0-2282 GCA_031405895.1 Planctomycetota bacterium | reverse complement strand
GGGCTGACGCCCTGCCGCTCACCAAGCTCAAATCTGGCCGCGCGCGGTATTGTCCTGCTGTCCGCTGGCGATCGCGAGTGGCTCAATCCCCTTTTCGTCTGTCGCCACCGAACGCTTGCCCGCCGCCAGCTGAAAATCGGTGATCTCGGCGTCAAACGTTTCGATCAGCTGTCGAACAAGCGGATTCTGGGCCAGTTGGCGCTGCTGTTCCGCCCGCGTGAGGCGCTGGGCTGCGGGCCGGAACGATGTGGCGGCGGCCGTGTCGAATCGAAAGTCCAGTCGCACGTGCCGGCCGGCGATCCCGGCAAAGGCCGCTTCCAGGCGTTTTTTTCGCGCTTCGTCCCGACAGAGACGACAGTTGTATTCCTCGGTCAGCGTCACGGTGACCAGGTTGTCCGCAGCCGCCTCGACCCGGCTGAAGCCTGACACCATGCCAGCCAGCATGTCGCCGGCTTCGTCCAGCCTCGCAATCAGCTGCTGCCAGAGTCCGGTGGCGTGAGCCTGGTCGAGTGGCCCGGCTGGTTCACCATCACTTGCGGCCGCGACCGGTTTTTTTTTTGGCTCGACCGGCGGCGGCGCGTGTTCCTTTTCGATGGCGGCAGGCAATTCTGCGGGCGGCGATTCTGCGGGCGGCGATTTTGCAGGAAGTGATTCGGCGGGAAGCGGATGAGCGACCACCGGTTTCGGCAAGGCCGCCGCGGCGACGGGCGCGGGTGCCCTGGCCGCATTCGCCGGCAGCGCCGCGGAATGGGCTGCCGCCAGCAGTTCTGTCATGCTGCGGACATTCTGCAACGTCGCAGCGCGAACCGTCGCCGCTTCCAGCAGGATCCGCGCATGGGGGCTGGACTGCATCTGGACCGTCGCAGAATCCAGAATCTGCAACGTCGCCAGCAAGTGTTCAAGTTCGCTGGCGGCCGTCAGCTCCCGCGCTTCCGCCAGGTCGCCCGGCATTACATGCAACAAGACGTCGGCATCGCAACCCGTTTTCAGGGCCATCAAGTCGCGGACGTAACCGACCAGCTGCAAGGCCAGCCGGGCCGGGTCGGCTCCGCCTGCGATCGCTGCGTGGACTGCTTTCAGCCCCCCGCCTGGATCGCTGGCCGCAATCGCCCGCACCACGGCCGCGACCGACGTGAGATCCGTCGTGCCGAGCAGGCCGTTCACATCCGCCGCGGTGATCCGGCCTTCAGTGCCTCCGAGCAGCTGCTCCAGCAGCGACTGGCTGTCGCGCATCGACCCGCCCGCGCGGCGGGCCAGCAGCTCCAACGCTTCCGCGTCGGCCGCCACACCTTCCGCCGTCGCGATTTCCGCCAGCCGCCGGGCGATCGTGCCGGTCTCGACGGGCAGGAAGTCGAATCGCTGGCAGCGCGAAACGACGGTCACGGGAATCTTTTGCGGATCGGTCGTGCAGAAGATGAACCGGACGTGCGGGGGTGGCTCCTCCAGCGTTTTGAGCAGCGCGTTGAAGGCCGGCCCGGTCAGCATGTGGACTTCGTCGATGATGTAGATCTTGTAGGGTGCCCGACTGGGTCGCACACCCGCGTTGCTGCGCAGTTCGCGGATTTCATCGATCCCGCGGTTGCTCGCTCCGTCGATCTCGATCACGTCGATGTCTTCGCCAGTCGCCACCAGCCGGCAGACATCGCAGGTATTGCAGGGCGTCGCGGTCGGCCCGGTCACGCAGTTCAGGCACTTGGCAAAAATCCGCGCCGCCGAAGTCTTCCCCACGCCCCGGGCACCCGTGAACAGATAAGCGTGCCCGACCCGGTTCTGCCGGATCGCATTCCCCAGCGCCGTCACAACATGCACCTGCCCCACCAGCTCGTCAAAAACCTGCGGCCGATAACGCCGGGCGACGACGGTGTAGTGAGTTTCGGCCACTGGTCGACTAACTGGCATCGGAGGAACTGGTGGCAGAGCTGGCATGGAATCCCGCTGCATCGATCACAGCGGCAGGCCGGAGTTCACAGTCGGGCCATCAAGTATACCGTTGGCAAACCGGCTGCCGAATCGTTGGCGGTGCCGAAGGAAAATCCGTCAGCCGAGCTGAACTCGCCGGCTGGAAACATGCGGCGTTCGACCAGGGTCGAAAGCAATGACAGGAGCCCCGAAGTGGTCTTTCACTTGTCGGTTGCGGGATGAGCCGATGGGCGCTAGCCCTTAGGTTTACCCACATTTTTTCGTTCGTTTGGCGATGCGGGCCCCGGTGAGCATGGCCTGCAGTTCGTTCCATCCTTTCCACAGTTTTTGCCAGCCGGGGGGATGGTCGCCGCGCCGGTTCT
>JANOFL010000060.1:0-3696 GCA_031405895.1 Planctomycetota bacterium | reverse complement strand
GGGCTGACGCCCTGCCGCTCGCCAACAAGCCCCCTCCATCCTGGCCGTGCAGAATCTATCAGTCCGTGCCGGTCATTCGTGCGGGCTTGTCTGCGCTTCCAGCAGGCGTTCGACCGCGACCAGCAACTGCCCGTACTTGGCCATCGCCGCATCTGTCGCAAACCGGCCGGCGTCGGCCCGGCCGGCACCCCGTTCGCTGACCCGGATTGTCGTGCCCAGCTCAGGCAGTTCCGCGGCGAAGTCCGGCAACAAATCATCCCATGCCGGCAGTTCTTCAGGCCCGTCCGGTATCCCTTCGACCGATTCCGGCAGCCGGGAATGCTGGTGGATCGCCCACAACGCGGCACCCTCCGCATCCATTGCCGTGACGATGAGCGAAACTTCTCCCGACCGAACGTAGAACTTGGGCATGACCGCGCGACTCCTTGCAGCAAACACTCGGGGGCTGTGGCAGGTTCCTGTCCATGCCGGCGAGATCGCCCCCGACACGGAAAAGGTCGTCGAAACGAAGGACACGTTAGGACACGACCGTGAGTATTGCGTGAACGGCCTGTTCAGATTGGCTGCCGGTGCCGGCACCAGAGAACCAGAAAATGGTCCATGACTGTGCGCTGCCGGCCGTCTCGCCCGCCCCAGCGAGAACACGGCCCAGCGGCGATGGACGCGCCGGCAACCCAATATCAGGGGTGGCTGCCATCGGGGGCTTTTTCCGGCCGCTGGTGATTGCCGGTACCATCCGAAGCCAGCGCGATGAACTCATCGGTCTGCATTTGCCAGATCGCCTCGAGTGAGCGCACTTTGTCCGGCCTGGTGGCCGCGAGGTCGTGCTGTTCGGCCCGGTCGGCGGTCAGGTCATAAAGCTCCCAGGGAGTGTCGCGGGCGGCGACGAGTTTCCAGTTGCCGACGCGGATCGCGCGGTTGCCTTCGTGCAGCCACCAGAGGCTGTCGCGTTCGATGGCCACGTCGTCGTGGAAGGCGGGGAGCAGGCTCCGGCCGGGCGGAGGCGGCTGGCCGTCCCGTTCGCGCGGCAGGTCCATGCCGGCAAGGGCCAGCACCGTTGGAACCACGTCAATGACATGGGCCGGCGAGTGGCGCAGCTCACCACGGGAGCGGATGCCAGCCGGCCAGTGGGCGATCAGCGGCGTAGCGATGCCGCCTTCGTGGACCCATGTCTTGTGGCGCCGAAAGGGCGTGTTGCAGGCGTTGGAAAAGCCCGGACCGAGGCAGAGATAAGTGGCCGCTTTGCCCGGCTCAGCCGTGCGGTCGTGACCGCCATCACGCACCAGAATCTCGGCACTCGCGCCGTTGTCGGAGGCAAACATGATCAGCGTGTTGTCGAAGGCCCCCATCGCCTTGAGCTGCTCCACGACGCGGCCGATCTCCCGGTCCATCCGGTCGACCATCGCTGCGTGAATGGCCATCTTGATCGCCTGGAAGCGTTGTTGCTCTTCGTTCAGCTCGGCCCAGGGCAAGGGCCGGTTGACTTCACCCGGGCCCAGCTTCGGCAAAGCGTCGGGGTGATCGTGGGGCGGACCGACGTCCGGCTCAAGCGGCGAAAGCGTCGTGTTCACCAGCCCCATCTCCTGCTGCCTGCGAAATCGCTCTTCCCGCATCAGATCCCAGCCGCCCGGATAGCGGTCGCGGTACTTCGCAATGTCCTCCGGCAGGGCGTGTAACGGAAAATGCGGAGCATGGAAGGCGATGTACTGGAAGAACGGTTCCGTCGCGTGCTGCGCGGCGTGGTCCCGCAGGCACTCGATCGCGTGATCGGCCGTCGCCGTCGTCAGGTAGAAGTCCGTCTCGTCGGCCTGCTGCTCCACCGGCAGGTCGTCGCGGACGGTTCCCCGCGCCATGAAGTAGTTGCCCGGATTGTTCAGGATCAGCGAGTGGTCGAAACCGGCGGCAAGGGCCTTGCCGTCGATGTGCCACTTGCCGCTGTGGTAGCTGCGATAGCCCGCGGGCTTGAGCAGCTCGGGCATCAGCCGGGCCCAGGCTGGCCGGACCGTTCCAGTCCCGCCCGGAATGCCCGGCAGCGCGTCGCGGCGAATCTGCTGGGCATAATAGCCCGCCAGCAGCGCGCCGCGCGATGGCCAGCAGCGGGCCGAGTTGTAGAACTGGGTGAACCGAAGCCCATCCCGCGCGAGCGCGTCGAGATTCGGCGTCTCGATCTCGCCTCCGTAGCAGCCCAGGTCGGAATAGCCGAGATCGTCGGCCAGAATCATGACCACGTTGGGTTTCGGTTCATCCGCGCTGGCCAGGCCGCTGGACAACACGCACAACCAAACCAGAAAACAGGCTGGGTTTCTCATTTGTCGACCGTGAGGACTGGTTTGCCCAGCACATCCATCCTCGGCCGGACACCGAGGCCGGGGGCGGTGGAAGCGGCGAGACGGCCGTTGGTGCGTTGGGGGGCGCCGACGGCGATCGATTGCGTGACGTAGCTGTTGAAATCGGTGCTGGTGAAAAGGAATTCCGTGGGTGTGCTGTGGGCGAGGTGGGCGATCGCGGCAGTCACGATATCGCCGCCCCAGGTGTCTTCAATCGTCATTGCAATGCCGAGCGAAACGCAGAGGTCGCGGGCCTGCCGCGTTTTCGTCAACCCGCCGAACTTGCTGATCTTGAGGTTGACGACGTCCATGGCAAGGTCGTGTTTGCCGCGGACCAGGACGCCGAGGTCGTCCACGTTTTCGTCGAGCACAAAGGGATGGTCGGTCGACCGGCGGACGGCGAGACACTCTTCGTAAGTCAGGCAGGGCTGCTCGATGTAGACGTCAAGGTCGCGAACGGCCCGGCAAACGCGGATCGCTTCGTGCTGGGTCCAGCCGGTGTTGGCATCCGCGATCAACCGCTCGCCTGGCGCGAGCACGGCCCGCACGGCGCGGATCCGTTCGATGTCAACATCCGGATCGCCGCCGACCTTGAGCTGAAACCGCGTGTAGCCCTCGGCCCGGTAGCCGGCGACATTCGCGGCCATCGCTTCGGGCGATTGCTGCGAAATGGCCCGGTAGAGATGGAAGTCGTCGCCAAATCGCCCGCCCAGCAGCACGCAGACGGGTTGTCCCGCAACCTGGCCCAGAATGTCCCAACAGGCCACGTCGACCGCGGACTTGACGTAGGGGTGGCCCTTCATCACCGCGTCCATCCGCCGGTTGAGCTTGCCCAGTTCGAGTGGGCTCTCGCCCACCAGCTGCGGCGCGAGCTCGGCCAGGCCCGCCCGTACGCCCGCCGCGTAGGCGGGCAGGTAGGCCGGACCGAGCGGGCAGCACTCGCCCCAGCCCGTGATGCCCGCGTCGGTCTCGACCGCGACGACCGTGCTGTCGAACACAGCCACCGACTTGCCGCCACTCCACTTGTAGCTGCCTTCATGCAGCGGGAGGTCGACCTGATACACGAGAATGCGGGTGATTTTCATTTTGCAAACGTGGGATAGACTTCCAGCCTGTCGGCATTGTTACTCGCGCTCGTACTCGTGCTCGTGCTCGTGCTCGAACCGGGGACAGCTGAATGCGATTACGGGCACGAGTACCGTTTCACTGAGTACGAGTACGAGTTGGGGCCTGCCGCAGGGACAAACCCTGGTCGATCTCTCAACTCATTTGTGCCGGATCAAGGACGGTTCCCTGATGCTGCACTTTCTGCCAGCTCCTGCTGGATCGCAATCGGGACATAGCCGATCTCGAAGCCGGGCGGAGGGGT
>JANOFL010000206.1:0-8904 GCA_031405895.1 Planctomycetota bacterium | reverse complement strand
GCTGACGCCCTGCCGCTCGCCAACATCAAAATTCGCCCCGAGCGCTAAAACTGCCTGGAGTCATTTAATTGTTGTTCCGGCCGATCGCACCGAGTTGGGCACTGACGGCGGCGCTGGTGGTCTGCAACTCGCCGAGGAGCCGTTCGAGGTTGGCGAACTGGAGTGTGAGGTATTCGCGTTTGGCGGCCGTGATGGCTTCGACCCGCGCGATCGACTTGTCGATCACCGCGATCTGGTCGTCGTACTGGTCGTCCACCGTTGAGAGCAGCCCCTTGTCGGGATCGAGGAGTTCGGCGAGGGTCTGGTCGAGCCGTGCGGTCAGGCCGCGGGTGATGTTGAGCGTCGCTTCAATGCCGGGCGTGACCTGGCTGTTGCCGAGCGTAACGCGGACCTGCAGGTCGGCGGTGTGCTGGTTGCCGGCGGAACCAACGAGCAACCGGCCAGTGCCAACCGCCGTCTCAATCTGGCCGTCGACGATGAAGCGTCCCACTACGTTTTGGCCTACTGCCAGGTCGTCCGTACCCAGGCCGAGGGTGTCGAGGGCCGTTCCGGCAAAATCGCTGATGCTGGAGGCACTGCCCCAGGCCTGGCTGGTGATTTCGAGTTTGTTGCCATTGAGCGTCACGGCGACTTCACGTCCGGCGAGGGCCGAGGCACCGTTGATCACTGATTGCAAATGGCTCGCCATTTGCGCGCGGGTATAAGTGCCTTCGGTCAGCTGCAGGGTGCCGGAGACTTTGCCGTCCAGCTTGAACGAAAACTCGCGGTTGGTGCCGTCGATGACGATCGTGTCGGCAAGGTCCGTTTTGCCCGTCATCCGGGCTTGGGTCGCCGCCTGGGTAATGTCGACTTCAACAGGCAGATCGGTGGTCGTTTTCGAGCTCCCCAGCACGAACTGAACGCCACCGCTGGTGCTGGTCGCGTTGAGGCCGAACAGGTTGCGGACTTCGGTCGGATCAATCTCGCTGTCCTGGCCGGCCAGGATGTTGTCCAGCTTGGACTGGTTGAAGCTCAGAGTTCCCTTGTCGCCGATCGTGACGCCGATCTGCGAGAGTCGCCGAAGTCCGCTGGCCAGACCAGGCACGGTGCCCGTGACCAGCCGTTCGAGCCGGTCGCGCACGCCCGCGACGGGCCGGTTGCCGAGCAGCAAGCCTGCCGTTCCGGTTTCGGCAACGTAGGCCGTCTGGTCGTTGACATACTTGATCAGGTCGTTGTAGTTGTCGACGAATTCCTGAACGGCTTCGCCGACCTGGGCGTTGTCTGCGGCGACGGCGACCGAAATCGTGCGGGTCGGGTCGGCCTGCAGCAGGTTCAGCGTCACGCCTGGGATCAGCCCATCGACGCGGTTGGACTGGAACTCGGAAGTGAGCGCGCCGGCGCCCGAGCCAATTGTGATCGAGGCGTTGGCCGCGGCCTGGATTACCTGGTTGCTGAAGTCCGGGCGGATCGCGCCGCCGCTGTCGGGGGCGAGATTGTTGGTGACGTTGATGGCGTTTTCGGTGCCGCTGTTTTTTGACGCCATCAGCAACCGGTACTGGCCAGTGGCAGAGTCGCGGATCAGGGAGGCCGAGACCTGGCGGGACTGGGAGTTGATCGCGTCGACGAGCCCTGCGAGCGTATTGCGGGTCGAATCAATCGTAATGGTTTCGGCTTCGCGGTTGCCAGTTTGAAGGGTGATCGTGCCGGTCGTGATTTCGGATGTTTCAGCGGCGAAGCCCTGGGTCGCGGTCTGGTGGGCGGCGGCGAGGGCATTGACCCTGATCGCGGTGACGCCGGTTTGTGCTCCATTGCTGGCCGTGGCGGTCACGCGTGTATCGTCGCTGCTGGTCACGGTTCGCGCGTCGAAAACGCCGTTGAGCGACCGGTTCAGGCGGCTCATGGTGGAACGCAGAGTGGCGAGACGGGCTTCGACGCCACGGAAAGCCGTTTGTCGGCGCGAGATTTCTGTTTTGCGTCCCGTAAACTGGTCGATCTGGCGTTGCTGGATCGCGACGAGACCGCTGATGATTTTTGCGGTGTCGAAACCGGAAACGATGCCGTCGATGCTGGCCATGGCGGACGACCGGAGAAGAAGGGCGGGTGGGCAAAAAAGCGGGCGGAAAGCCGGCTGGTGCCAGCTCTCCGCCCGCGGAAATCGTCAGGCGGCCTGTTCGTCTGTCCGGGCCGGAAGAACTGAACCGACGGCGCTAGCCGCGGGTTCTTCTCAACATGTTGTCCGGCTGGCGTTTCCGGCAAGAACCCGCGGCTAGCGCCGTCGGTTCAGGTGGAAACGATCAAGCGGTTTTCGCGACTATTGCAACAGCGACAGGATCAGCTGCGAGGTCTGGTTGGCGCTGGAAAGCACCGAGGAACCGGCCTGCACGAGGATCTGCTTGTTGGTGAAGTTCGAGATTTCTTCCGCGAAGTCAGTGTCGCGGATGACGGACTCGGCGGACACGGTGTTTTCCAGCGTGTTCCGCATGTTGTTGGCGGTCGACTCCAGTGTGTTGGACTGAAAAGCACCGAGCGTGCCGCGGAGATTGGTGATCTCGTCGACGGCCGCGTCGATCACGGCCAGGGCATCCTGGGATTTGCTGGCCGAATTAACCTGAATCGCGCCCAACGAGCCGAACTGGTTGTTCGAGACACCCACTCCAAGGGTGCTGGCCGTGGCCTTGTTGATCGCGATCTCAACCGTCTGGTTGCGGTTGGCACCGATCTGGAAAGTCAGCGAGTTGTCCTGGACTGTGACGTTGCCCTGGGCACCGGTCACCGACAGGGCGAGGTCGGCGGAGTTGGCAGCCAAAGAGACCTTCAGGCCATTTGCTGAACCCGCCGTGCCGGTGAGAATGTTGCCCGAACCGGACGCCGCGCTGCCGCCGAGTGTGCCGGCGATGTCGACGCCCGTGTCGGAAACCTGGGTCGTGCCGAATCCGCTGCTGGTTACGGCGGCGGCCTGGTTCGAGACGACCTGAATCGTCGCGGCTGAGCCGAACTGGGCGGAACGGAGCCGGGTGCTGGTCGCTGCTGCCGGATCGTTTTCCGCGGTCACGCCGGTCTGTCCGGTGAACTCGTTGATCCGCGACTGGACCTGGGCCCGCGACATGCCAGACGAAAGCGAGATGCTGACGCCGTTGACGGTGAGGATTTCATCGGCCGCGAGGTTGCCGGTCTGGGCGGTGCCGGCGGTGAGGCGGGCCCGTTCTGCGGGGGTCGTGATCGCGACGGCATAAGTGCCGGCCGAAGTCGATGTCGTGGCCTTGAGAAAGGTCACGTCGGCGTCGGTCACGGTGCCGTTCAGGCCGGCCGAGCCGTCAAGCAGTTTCTTTTCGCCGAACTGGGTGTTGTTGGCGATCCGGTCGATCGTGTCGAGGGCGTTGTCGATTTCAGCCTGGTTGGCGGCCAGGGCGTCGTCGTCATTGACGCCGGTATTGGCCGAGTCGAGGGCGAGGCTGCGAATCTTGGTCAGCAGGGTATTGATTTCGGCGAGCGCGCCTTCGGCGGTCTGCACGACCGAAACGGCCTTTTCGGTGTTGTCGATCGCGGTTCGCAGACCGGAAATCTGCGAGCGCTGCTTTTCCGAAATCACGAGGGCCGCTGGGCCGTCGGCCCCGCGGTTGACCTTGAGACCGGACGAGAGCCGCTCAATCGATTTGTTGAGCGAATTGTTCGCCCGTCCGAGGTTGTGCTGCGCATTGAGCGCACCGACATTGTTCACAAGTCCCAACATGTTGTGAGTCTCCCAAACCAGGGTTTGACAGGATGTTGCGTCCTTGCGATGGCGGTCCGGAATCCATTCCTGACCGTTGCAATATCACCGGCTTAGCCGTCTGTGACGGCCGGTCCGGACTGGTCAATCGCCAGCAGGCCAAGGATTGAATCCGCGGTCTGCTGGGCAGCGAGGGGAGTCAGGTAATCGCCGGCGGCGAGTCTCTCCCTGGCGCGATCAACCAGCGCTGCCCGCTGTTCGTCCGACTTGTTCAGAAGTTCCACCAGCGGGATGATCGACAGTCGCGTGACCAGGTCGGCGATGCTCTCGCCAGCCTGTTCCGTGATGGGACCGCGGGCACTGTCGCCCGCCGCTAAAACAGCTGCCGCATCGCCGGCCTTGGGGACCGAGAAATGGAAGCCTGGACTTTGGGGATTGATTTTCATCGAATCACTCCTGTAAAACCGGACTCCTGGTTATCGTTGCCTTCCAGACCCACTTGCTGGCGAATTTCTAAAGGTTGGCTTGACAGCAGGCCGATTCGGACCATGACAGTCGGGCAGACTGTGACGATTACATCGACTTGCACCATGATCCGGCTTTTCCTGCCCGATTCCGGGGCGGAACCGCGCACCGGGGCCAAAATGTTTCACTGCAAGTCTGATGGTTCGCGCCCTCCCCTGGCTCATTGCGGCCCTGTTCTGCGCTGGCGTTGTCGCCGGCACGGCTGCTTTCTGGCCTGACAGCAGCGCAACGACAGCGGAAACAGGGCAAGCCGGATCTGGATTGCCTGCCCCCGCTGCTTTGCCCGAAACGCAAGCGGCCATTCAGCCTGGTCATCCGGCCGACCATTCGTCTGGCGGACTGCACGAACAGCTGGCCGAACTGGTTCCGGAGGGAATGCTCGATGAACAGGACGAGCCCGATGACGGTTGGCGATTGGTCCCCGAATCACTGCTCGTTCAGTCGCGCGAGCTGATGCTTGCCGGTGGCCATGAGCGCGCCGCCTCGCTGATTCGAGGACATACCGGAGGACTTTCGCCCGGGCGGTCGCCGAGATGGGCGGAATGCCAGGTCTGGCTGGGACTGGCTGAGGAGCTGGCGGGCAACCTGCGGCAGGCGGAAGCTGCCTACGCGACAGCTCTTCGCAACCGGCCGGGTAACAGGGCGGAAGTATTCGCTTTGGCCGGATTGGTTCGCGTCTGGCTGGCGGCCGGAAGAAATGACGAAGCTGTCGAGCTGGCCAGCGACCTCTACCTTCAGTCGGGTTTGCTGGCCGACAAAGACAAGTGGGCCGCGGCGGAGATCAACTGGCTGCTCGCCGTGGGCCTGCTGGAGGCAGGACCCCGGTCGGGTGAGGCCGGGGGGAAGGCACCAACGCTCTGGTTCGAGGCCCCGCCGCCGGCCGTCGAACTGATGGTCTCCGCGCTCTGGCCGGCCGAGCTTGAGTCTGGCGGGACCACGCTGGAAGAACCTGGGCCGCCGCCTGTTCCGGCGATCCAGACCGCCGCGGAAGACGAACACGGTCCGCCTGCATTGCTGGCCGAACATGCGTTGGCCCCGACCGACGAAACCGCGGCTCCATCAGCCGGTCTCTCCGGCGGCGCATTCGGCCAGATCGACGTCAACCTGCCTGCCCAGACTTTTCAGAACGTGTTTCAGCAGATCGCCGGCGGGCCAGGCTGGACCGTGGTGGTGACGACCGCTGCACGGCAGCGACTGGCAGGCAGATCCAAGTCGATCCTGGTCACATCGCAACCCGTCGACCTGTTGCTCGATCTGCTGTCGTTGTCGGAGGATCTTGCCTGGCGGCTGCAAGGCCAGGAATTGCGGATTGACCGGGCCACTCCCGCTGAACTCGCAGACCTCCGGTCTAGATGCAGCGCCGGGTTGTTGGCAAGGTTTTCAGATTCCTTTCCGGCTGACCGGCGGAATCCGTGGTGTCACACCGCACAGGGCAACCTCGCGCTGGAAGCCGGCCAGCCGGATGCTGCAGCCCAGCACTGGCACGAGGCCTGGCGACTGGGGGCGACGGGTGAGCTGGCGGCGGGCCTGCTGGTCAACCGGTCGCGGCTGGACGAGCGGCTCGGCCGGCTCGAGGACGCACGTCAGGGGCTGTACGACGCGATTGACTCGACCTGGAATCTGGGATTGCAGGGAGAAGCATGGTCGCGGATCGCGGGCCTGGCCCTTGCAAGGGGTGCTTTTGACGAAGCCCGTCAGGCGGCTTCGCGCAGCGCCCGGCTCGCCAGTTCAGACGTCGCGCGCTGCGAAGCGGCCCTCGCGCTGGCGACGGCTTACCTGCTGGAAGAAAACCCCTGGGCTGCCAACCAGGTGATTTTTGAACATCGTGAGCTGATGGCTGGCTCTCAGGCTGAGGCCGTAGCGGCGTTTCTGGGAAGCTTCAGCCGGTACCTCGGCAGCCAAACCACCATGTCCCGGGCCCGGGAAGAGCCACGACTGCTTGCCGCCGTGACCCTCGCGGATCGCCAAACGGGACTGACCCCGGCGGCGTCGGCGCTGATTGCCGATGCATGGCAACGGCTTGGGTTCAGCGACAGGGCAGCCGCGGCGATCACGCCCCATGTCACGGTCGGCGCTGGGGACTACTGGGATGGCCGGCTTTCGATGCAACTGGCCGGGTATCGCCGGCTGGCCGGAGCACCGTCCGATGCGGCACAGATCCTGGAGCGGATTGCAAGGCAACCAGAGTCCCCGGTTCGCGTTTCGGCGCAGCTTGAGCTTGCGCGGCTGCAGCTTGCCGGCGGCGAGTTGCGCGCGGCGATCGGTTCCGCGAGGAGCCTGCTTGAACCGGAGGTGGATGACGTGGCGCGCAAGGAAGCCCTTGGTCTGATGGGTGCGGCCTACACCCGGCTCGAGCAACCCTATGCGGCCGCGCTTTGTTTCGCCGGAGTCTGTCCGCTCGACGACCCGCCTGGCGAAACGACGGGTTCGCCAACAACCGGCATGATTTTCGGCGGCGATTCAACGGCAGGACAGGTACCATGATTCGAACAACCACCTGGATCATGCTGGTGGCAGGATTGCTGCTGGTCATCCCGCGCGCGACTGCGGCGCAGCAACCTGCCAACGCCGACAGCACGCCGTCGCAGAACGTCGCGCCCGCTGTCGGGGAGAGTTCACAGGAGGACGTTTTTCGGCTGATCAGCCGGCTCAAGTCGAGCCTGGACCATCCCGCGACGCCCCTCGGGACACCGGATCCGACAGTTCCGTTCGATGAAAGGTCTGCGTTGCATGGGGCAACCGGCGAATCCCTGGTGACGCCTGGTGCCCAGCTGTCAGGGAATGAAGGTGAATCGATCCGGCAGAAACTCAATCTGCTGCGAGCCTTGATGGAAAGCCGGGCGAGCGGAGCACTTTCGCTGCCCGGGGCGCCTGGATCACTGGCTGACACAGCGGGCGGTGAGCCAACCCCTCCTACCGGCGGCGATCATGCCGCTGAAGTCGCGGGCGAGGTTATCGCCGGTTCCGCCAGTTCAGCCGGGAGCAACGTCCCGGGCGAACCGCGCCTTCCAGGAACGGCGGCTCAAACTGAAGACAGACTCCAGGGCGCGCCGGTTTTCCCGGCACCCGTCGATCCGCTCGAGCTGGGCTTCAGCCTGTTTGTGACCGGTGACACGGAGATGGCGCTAAGGGCACTGGAGTCCGTCGATGCAACGGTTACCAATCCGGTCGACCGGCAATGGCTTGACTATGTTCATGCAGGATGTCTTCGCCTTGGCGGCCAGCGCGACCGGGCCGAAGGGCTGTACCGGGAAATGATCGCCGGCAGCCAGGAAGGCTTTCCCGTTTCAGCAGCCGAATGGTGGATGACCTGGCTGCAGCGCCGCAAACAGCTCGAAGCCGACTCGCGGCAGGTCGTCGAAGCGATCGGCCAGTGGCAAGCCCAACTCTCAGGCGAGGGCAACTGACATGTCCCAGGCATTGATTCATTCGCGGCTGGAAGACCTGTTGCGCGGGTACCAGCGGATGCTCGCCGAACTGGACCAGTTCTGCGGAGAAGCTCCCGTGGAGACCTGGGGGCGCGGTGAAGAAGATCGCCTGGCGGGCCATCTCGATTCAACCCGGCAACAAGGTGCCGAACTTGCCCGGCTGCTCAACGAGGCAGGCCCGGCCCGCGAGTCATCGTCCGAACTCCGCCAGCTGCAGCTGCGAATTGCCGCGACGATGGAACAGGTCGTGGAGCGGACCCGCCAGATGGAAACCCGCATGCAGGCGGCGATCGATTATCGGCAGCGCTTTGCACACCACGACGTCATGGCCCGCCGGATGAGAGACGCGTACCGCCCGGTCAGCCAGCCGGGCTGATCAGCCCATTCCCAGAAAATCCGCTCACACAACCCTTCCGGCCGCGTGTCCGACATCCTCCCATTTCGACGACCCGACGAAGAGAAGGGGTCAGACCCCAAATCGCTTCGACGACTGCGCGATTTGGCGTCAGACCCCGACGGTTCCCGGACAGGGTCTCCATCCGGCGTCGCGGGAATGGATCCGACGACAGGCTGGCTGGGCGGCACGATGGAACAGGCGGCCACCCTGGCGCGCCGCGCCGCTCGTTCCGACGCGACCGTGCTTGTGACGGGCGAAAGCGGAACCGGGAAGGAAATCATCAGCCAGCTGGTGCACGCCCACAGTGACCGGGCCGCGCGCGCGATGGTCTGCGTCAATTGCGCCGCGTTGCCAGAGTCGCTCATCGAAAGCGAACTGTTTGGGCACCGGCGCGGAGCCTTCACCGGTGCCGAAACCGACCGCGTGGGCTGTTTTGAGCTGTCCAGCGGCGGAACGCTGTTGCTTGACGAAGTCAGCGAGATACCGTTGCATTTGCAGGCCAAGCTCTTGCGGGCGCTCGAAACCCGGAAACTGCAGCGCGTGGGTTCCAATGAGCTGGTCGAACTCGACCTGCGCGTCGTGGCGACATCCAACCGCCCGCTTCAGGGCGAAGTCGCGGCGGGCCGGTTTCGCCTGGATCTGCTGCACCGTCTGCGGGTCATCGAAGTCGACTTGCCGCCTCTCCGCGAACGGTGCCACGAAATCCGGCCGCTGGCGCTTCATTTTTTGCGACTGGTTTCCCGCCACGGCGATTCGCCCGGCGGATTTGCCGAAACGGCCTTGCAGCGGCTCGAACAGCACCACTGGCCGGGCAATGTCCGCGAGATGCGCAACGTCATTCACCGGGCCTGCGTGCTCGCCGAATC
>JANOFL010000131.1:0-13577 GCA_031405895.1 Planctomycetota bacterium | reverse complement strand
GGTCGCAACATCGATCGCCGCCGCATTGACTGCGCTGCGGATTTCGCCGCGGAGCAGGAAGCCGAGCAGCAACTCGACCGCTTCGGTGGCCACTTGCCGCTGGGCTTCCTCGGTGCTGGCCCCCAGGTGCGGAGTGACGATGACGCCAGGCATCGAAAACAGCGGGCTGTCGGTGCAAGGCTCCTGGGCGAACACGTCCAGAGCCACGCCACCAATCACGCCCGACTTGAGACCCTCGACCAGCCCCGCCTCGCTGTAAATGCCACCCCGCGCGCAGTTGACCAGCCGGACTCCAGGCTTGAGCAGCGTGAGATTCGCCGCACTGACCAGATTTTCCGTTTCGGCCGTCAAGGGCGTGTGAACGGTCAGGAAATCAACCCGTGGCAAAAGCGCGGCGACCGATTCGGCCAGCGGAATGCCGAGTTCGATGGCCCGGTCACGCGGCAGGAACGGATCAAAGCCGAGCACCTGCATCTCGAACGCCCGACAGCGCGCTGCGACCGCCTGGCCAATCCGGCCAAGTCCGATGATGCCAATCGTTTTGCCCCGCAGTTCCGTGCCGGAAAAACTCTTGCGGTCCCAGCGGCCACCGGCGAGCGAAGCGTGAGCCGCCGGCACATTGCGGGCGAGGGCCAGCAGCAACGCCATCGTGTGCTCGGCCGTGCTGACCGTGTTGCCGGCCGGCGTGTTCATGACAAGGATGCCCTGCCGGGTCGCCGCGTCCTTGTCGATGTTGTCGGTTCCGACACCGGCCCGCACGATGGCCTTGAGCCGCTGGTTGCCGTCGAGCGAGTCGGCTGTGATCTTCACACCACTGCGGCAAATCGCGCCATCGGCCCCGGCCAGGGCCTTGCGAAGCAAGTCACCCTTCAGGCCGGTTTGTAGGGAGTGGGCAACGCCACGTGCATTTCGCAACAGCGCCAGCCCCTCTTCGCTCAGATCGTCCAAAACGACGATGTGGGGTAACGGGTCGCTCAAGAATTCCTCTGCTGGTCTGGTCTGTCAGATTGCATCTTGTGTTTTTGCCCGGTTCAACAGGCTGAAAAGCAGAAGGACCCCGGCGACTTCAAATCTCAAATCTCAAATCTCAAATCTCAAATCTCAAATCTCAGATTTCAGATTTCAGATCTTTCCCGCCCCGATCCGGCGCTCATCCGTTCCTGCGGGCAAAATCGTCCATGAAACTGGCCAGATCCCGCACTCCCTCCAGCGGCATGGCGTTGTAAATCGAGGCCCGCATGCCGCCCAGGACCTTGTGGCCACGAATGTCGGAAAGCTGGTGCTCGCGGGCCTGACGGCAGAACTCGTTGTCCAACTCCGGGCTGGTTGTCCGAAAAACCACATTCATCTGCGACCGGCATTCGCGGTCAGCGTGCGGCCGGAAGAAACCGGCATGCCGGTCGAGAACTTCGTACAACAGGCTGGCTTTTTCCTGATTGATCGCCTGCATCGCGGCGAGACCGCCGATATCGTCCTCCAGCCACTTGCAAACGAGGCCCGTGACGTAGATCGAGAAAGTCGGCGGCGTGTTGAACATCGAATCGCCGTTGACGTGGGCATTGAAGTTGAGGTAGCCCGGCACCCGGCCCCGGCTTCTCTCCAGCAGGTCGCGGCGGATCGCAGCAATCGTCAGTCCAGCCACTCCAGCGTTTTTCTGGGCACAGGCATAGATCAGCCCGAAGCGGGAAACATCCAGCGGTTGCGAGAGGATGTCGCTGCTGGCGTCGCAGACCAGCGGGACATCGGAGGTCGCGGGCCGGGGTGGCGAACGGAACTGGACGCCGTGAATCGTCTCGTTCGAGGTGAAGTGCAGGTAGGCCGCGTCCCGGCTGAGCCGCAGTTCGTCCTGCCGCGGTGTGCGGATGTAACCCGTCGCTTCGCCGTCCCACGCCATCTTCAGCCGGCCAAAGTGGGGGGCTTCCTCCGCGCTGTAGCTGCCCCAGGTCCCGGTGACGATGTAGTCGGCGGGCTGCTGCCGGTCCATGATCAGGTTCATTGGGATCAACACGTTCTGCAGCCGGCCGCCGCCCTGCAGAAAAATCACGGCGTGCGATTCGGGAACGTTCAGGACCCGGCGAAAGCGGGCGAGGGCGTCTTCGTGGATGTCGATAAAGGTCTGGCTGCGGTGGCTCAACTCGAGCACGCTGCTGCCGTAACCGTTGAAGCTGAACAGGTCGGCGTGAATCTGTTCGAGGACTGGCAAAGGCAAGATGGCCGGCCCGGCCGAGTAATTGAAAACACGCTGAATGCCGACGGCGGAAGTGGCGGACATGATTTTCAGAACGTCGACAGAATGGAGGGGATGGACAGGGTGGACTTCAAGGACCTGGTCCTGATCAATCGCACCTGCCTGTCATTGTAAAACAACCGCTATTTGCCAGAAGTCGGGAACGTGGGGTCTGCGACGAATCGGCCTGCGCAACGACCCGGTCTCTCCCAATCCGGATATTCTCTCCCGGCGGACAGCGGGAGACCTGTTTTCGGCCTGGCTGGGACTACGGGTTCATGCCAGGTCGCAGACGATTCGACAACCTGAACAGCCAGCCATCGCCGGCCGGTTTGGGATCGCAATCCGCATGTCGACAGCCGGACCCAACGAACTGGATCGCCAGATCCAGCGGGTCATCGTCCACCACCCGCATCTGGTCCAGCGCCGGGTCCATTTCCGAGCCGCACCCGACGGCCGGGTGACGCTGGAAGGCGAAGTCGCCTCGTGGTTTGAAAAACAGCTCGCCCAGGAAGCCGTCCGGGCCATCGCCGGCGTTACGGCAGTGGAGAATGCATTGCTGGTCATTCCCACCGGGACCTGCCCGGACGACTCGGTCCAAGGCTCCTGCCTTGGACCGCACTGACCAAAGGCTCCGCCTTCCCGGCATCCATTGCTCGTCCTTGTCGAACCTTGCCAACCTGTTCGCGCCTTCAGCGTCAACGAAGGCAATCGCTTGCCGGGTCTTGATGGCCGGATGCAATTAGCTGACATGGGCAGGATACGACAGTTCCAACCGCCAGCGCGAGGAAAGGCGGAGCCTATGGTCAGTGCGTTCCACGGCGGAGCCCTGGAACGAGTGGTCTCAAGTCCGGATACAGCCAAGCAGGTAGTCGGCCGCGGCTTTGAGGGCGGCTCGGATGTTTTCCGGCTGGGTTCCACCGGCCTGGGCGAGATCGGGCTTGCCGCCTCCTCCACCGCCGACGACGGGAGCCGTCTCGCGGACCCATTCGCCGGCGCTCAGGCCCTTGGCGACGAGGTCACGACTCAGCCCGGCAACAAGAATCACCTTGTCCGTGCCAGCTGCGCCCGCAAGGAAAATGGCTACTGGTTGCAACTGCTGCCGCACCTGGTCGATCAGCTGCCGCATCTGGTTGGGATTGGCGCCTGGCAACTCGCGCGTAATCAGCCAGACGCCGTCGACCTGCTGGGCCGAACGGATCAGGTCAGCTGCATCGGGACCGGCAACCGACTGTGACTCGCGCGCTGCCACCATCAGCTTCTCGCGCTCAGCCAGCAGGGCACGGACACGGTCAACCAGCTGATCGACAGGCACGTTGAGCAGCCGCGCAACCTGGCGAACTTCATGGCGGGCTTCGGAATAAGTGGCCGATCGCGCCGCTGCCTTGCCGGACTCCCCCGCCCCGGCCTGGGCAGGCGTTTTTTGCTTTTTCAGGTCACGGACCGACTGGGCCAACTGCTGGGTGGCCGCGACCAGCTGGCCGGGAACGCACTCCAGCAGCTGGCCAAGCTCGCGGTGCGTCCGCAAGAGATCCTCGCGCCAGAGCTTTGCCCGCTCGCCGGTCAGAGCTTCGATCCGGCGGGTCCCGGCCGAGATGCCTTCCTCCGAAATGATTTCGAAGCCGCCGATCTCGGCCGAATTGGCGACATGCGTGCCGCCACACAGTTCCCGGCTGAACTCGCCGACCGAGATCATCCGCACCGGATCGGGGTACTTCTCGCCAAACAGCATCATCGCGCCGCGCTGCCGGGCGGCTGAAAGTGGCAGAATCTCGGCGGCGACGGGCACAGCAGATTCCACGCGGAGGATCGATTCTTGCCCGACCGCAGCCAGCAGCTCTTCCGTTACAGCCGACGGATTGGAAAAATCGAAGCGCAGCAAGTCGGGCGTCACCCGTGAACCGCGTTGCTGGGCGTGGCTGCCGACAAGCTGCTGAAGGGCGAAGTGCAGCACATGGGTCGCCGTGTGCGCCCGGCGGATCGCGTTCCGGCGGACCGAGTCAACCGAGGCGGTAACGGCATCGCCCGCGCTGATCGAGCCACCGGTACAACGCCCGGAGTGAATCCAGACTTCGCCATCCTTCTGCGTGTCGCGAACAACGAAGATACCCTGCGGGCCGCGAACCTCGCCGCTGTCGCCCACCTGCCCGCCGGACTCGGCATAGAACGGCGTGCGATCGAGCACCAGCAGCTGTTCGGCAGAAGCATCCGCGAGCGTTTCCAGCCGCGCGACACATTGACCGCCACTGACCATTCCCCGAACGACAGCCTGGCAGGAATCGCTTTCGTATCCGACGAACGGCGTCGCTTTGACGTCGGACTTGATCTGGTCGACCGGGCCAAAACTGCCCATCACGGTGTCGGCGAGTTTGCCCGAAGCCTCGCTGTGGACTTTCATCGCCGCGCGATAGCCGTCCCAGTCGAAACGGAATCCCCGCTCGACCGCGATCTGCTCGAACATTTCGGGCGGCACGCCATGGGTCTGGTACAGCTCGGCCGCCGCGCGACCGTCAACGACCCTGCCCGCGGCTGAGCCGGCATTGAGGATCCGCTCGATCCGTGCCAGGCCTTCGTCGATGTTGCCGAGGAAAGCCGCTTCCTCACGGCGAATCACGTCGGCGACCCGCTCGACCGTTTCGCCAAGCTCCGGATAGGGCCGCTTCATCATTCGGGCGACTTCGGGCACAAGCCGGAACAGGAACGGCTCACGCTGCTGCATCTGGTGTCCGTCCAGCGCCGCGCGGCGGAGCAGCCGCCGGACGACATACTCTTCCCGCGCCGCGCCGGGGTAGACGTTCTCGTGAATGGCGAACGTGCAGGCCCGGACGTGATCGGTGATCCGCCGCAGCCGCCGGCCGTCTTCGGAGTCGGGGACGTAGGGTACCCCGCAGACTTCGGCCGCGGCCTCGACAATCGGCCGGAGGATGTCGATGTGATAGTTGGTCGGAACGCCCTGGAGCTGGGCCGCGATCCGTTCAAGGCCCATGCCCGTGTCGATGTTCTTGCTGGGCAGCGGCTTGAGATTGTTGGGCGGGTCGCCCGCGCGGTTGAACTGCGTGAAAACCAGATTCCAGACCTCGACTTCCTTCGATCCGTCGGCGGGGTGGTAGTAGATTTCGCTGCACGGACCGCAGACGCCATCCGGGCCATTCGACGGCGCGCCGGCGGGCCAGAAATTCTCGTTCTCGTCCATCCGCTGGATGCGGCTGGTGGGCAAGCCGATGTCGTTCAGCCAGAAACCCGCCGCTTCGTCGTCGTCGAGATAGACGGTGACAGTGAGCCGGTCAGGATCGAGCCCCAGCCACTGTTTCGCGGTCAGAAACTCCCACGCCCACTGGATCGCTTCGCGCTTGAAATAGTCGCCGAAACTGAAATTGCCCAGCATTTCAAAGAAGGTGTGGTGGTAGGCGGTCCGGCCGACGTTGTCGATGTCGCCCGTGCGGAGGCACTTCTGGCAGCTGGTCGCACGGGTGAATTCAAGCTGGACCTTGCCGAGGAAGTGATCCTTGAAGGGGTTCATCCCGGCCGGTGTAAACAGCACCGACTTGTCCCACTTCGGCACCAGGACATCGCTCGGGCAGAGCCGGTGGCCCTTCGAGACAAAGAAATCGAGGTACTTTTCGCGCAGTTCGTCGGTTTTCATCGCGTCTGCCGGTAGGGTGCGTGGAACGCACCAATGGTTTGGTTTTGGTGCGTTTCACGCACCCTACGCCAATATACGGCCGGGCCTTAAAACACGACAGCCGCGCGGTCCGTCTGGATCGCGCGGCTGGATCGGTTGCTGGCTGGGGAGAGTCGGGTCAGTCTTCGGTGCCGACCGCCAATGTAAAGCAGTTGTCCCCAACTGCTCATGATTCCGGAAAGCCGCCTCAGTCTTCAGTGCCGACCGCCAGTTCCTCGGCCACATCGTCGGCCTCGTCGCCTTCAGGAGCCACGACTTCGCCGACGGGGCAGCCATCGGCCATCACGCGCTGGCGGATTTCCTCAGTGATTTCGGGGTTCTCGATGAGGAAGTTGCGGGCTTTTTCCTTGCCCTGGCCGAGGTGCACGTTGCCGTATTTGAACCAGGCCCCGCTGCGAACCACGATCTTGTGGGCGGCGGCCAGATCGAGCACGTCGCCTTCGTAGCTGATTCCGTTGGAGTGCATCATGTCGAACTCGGCGACGCGGAACGGCGGCGCGACCTTGTTTTTGACGATCTTGCACTTGACCCGCTGGCCGACCTGGTCATCGCCTTCCTTCAAGGCTCCGATTTTGCGGACGTCGATCCGGCAGGAGCAGTAGAACTTGAGGGCCCGTCCGCCGGGGGTGGTTTCCGGGCTGCCGAACATCACGCCGATCTTCTCGCGAATCTGGTTGATGAAGATCGTGCAGGTCTTGCTGCGGGAGATCGCTCCCGTCAGCTTCCGCATCGACTGGCTCATCAGGCGGGCCTGCAAGCCGACGTGCGAATCGCCGATTTCGCCTTCCAGTTCCTGCCTGGGAACCAGCGCGGCGACCGAGTCAATCACGATCACGTCAACCGCGTTCGACTTGATCAGCATCTCGGTGATTTGCATCGCCTCTTCGCCGCTGCCGGGCTGGCTGACGAGCAGCATGTCGAGGTCGACGCCAAGTTTCTTGGCCCACGTCGGGTCAAAGGCATGTTCGGCGTCGACGAAAGCGGCGACACCACCCTTTTTCTGCGCCTGGGCGATGACATGCAGGGCGATCGTGGTCTTGCCGCTCGATTCCGGGCCGAAGATTTCGACGACCCGGCCGCAGGGAAGCCCCTGGCCGCCGAGGGCGATGTCGAGCGACAGGCTGCCGGTCGGAATGCCGCGAATTTGCGAGACATGGTCGCCGCCGAGGGTCATGATCGACCCGGTGCCGAACTGCTTTTCGATCTGCTGGACGGCGGTCTTGAGGTTTTCGTTGTCGTTCATCCAGGCCTCGACCTGCGATGCGGACTTCGCGGGCGGGGACTTTTCAGACTTGCCGGTCACCGGCTTGGTCTTGCGGGCCATGGTTCCTCCAGACGATTGCGGGGCGAGTGGGGCGGTGGTCATGCGGACGGTTTCCTCTGATGAAAGACCCAGCAACCGGGCCAGCTGCGGGGCCGGCCCAGCGGAAACACCACCGCTGGAACCCATCACGATAGGGCCGGTTGAAAGCACTCACAAGTAGTGCTGACAAGTGAGTATTCGCGGGGAAGCGGACACCTTTGGTCCGGAGGCAGGAAAGGGCAGAAATCGAGGCGGAGTACGAGTACGAGGTCTTACCGGCTGTTTTCCCGACCGGGAGCATGGCGGTGGTCCAGGTCTCCAATCCAACTCGTACTCAGTGCAGCGGTATTCGAACTCGTTCTCGTACTCGATTCTTCCGGCTTTTCCCGCGTGTGGCCAAGCTCCCGCCTGGCCGTCAATCCTGGCCTGCTATCGCGTGCATCGCCAACCTCCTTCACCTGAACTGACAAGAAGTGAGCCTGAGGTGCTAGCCGGGAACGCTGTTTCAACCATTAACTCACACCCAACGGAATCGGCTAGCGCCTCAGGCTCACAAGAATTCGCCGTCTTGTCAGTCCACCCTTCACCCCTCCAGCCCGATCGTCGCCATGGGGGTATAAGTCCTTCCCGACTTTTCATCGAAGCTCGAATAGACCACGACTTCATCGACCTCAAATCCGCCGAACGCGGTGTCGGCTTCCCGCTGGAGGTACTCGCTGACGAGCGGATTCCAGGCAGCCCCTTTTGCGATCCGGCCCAGCGTGATGTGGGGCTGGAAGTCGTTTCGTTCCAGAGGGAACCCCATTTCCCTGAGCGCTCCATCAATCCGCCGCTGAAGGTCCACCAGCAGTTCCGCCCCTTCGGTGATTCCCATCCAGACTGTCCGCGGCCTCTGGATGTCGGGAAAAGCGCCCAGCCCGGCGACCGCCGCCACCACCGGTTCGCGCTCCTGCACTACGCGCTGGACCGCGCGGCAGACATCGGGGACTTCGTTGTCCCGGACGTTGCCCAGAAACTTGAACGTGAGATGCAGGTTGGCGAGATCAACCCATGTGAAACCGCCGGGAGCCATCCCCTGTAAAACCTTGATCTGCCGGCCTGCCGCGCTGCGAATGGCTGGCGAAACGTCGATCGCGATGAAAGTCCGGATGCTCGACACGGGAATTGCCTTGGCCTCTCTTCGGAAATCCTGCAGTGTCGACCCGTTTCGGGTCGCCAAATCCCTGCACCGCTGCTTTTGTGATATAGCGGTCAACTTCGATCCTCGCCATGACCCACGCGCAACCGGAATGCCGGGGCGGCGTTTGCGGCTCGTTCGGTCAGCCAGTATTCTGCCTGCTCGCCGCGACCTGCGCCGGACAACCGGTTTCAGGCTCCACCGCCAGTCCATCGCCCGCAAGGCCGCCTGATGAACCGCCCCCACGATCGCGAGTTTGACGTCTTTGGAGTCGGCAATGCGCTGGTCGACATCCTCGCCCATGTCGACAACAGCCTGATCGGGCAGCTGGGGCTGAAACGCGGCTCGATGGCGCTGATGGACGCGCGGAGCCAGGCCCAGGTGCTGGAACATCTGCAACGCGATGCGCTGAAACTGGCCAGCGGCGGGTCGGCGGCCAATACGATGGTCGCGGTCGCGCAGAGCGGTGGGAGCGGCATTTACGCCGGCAAAGTCGCCCGCGACACCTACGGCGAGTTCTATCGCCATGACATGCAGAACGCCGGCATCCAGTTTCCGGTCAAGCCGGCGGAGGAAGCCGGTTTGCCCACCGGGACCAGCGTGATTCTTACAACTCCCGACGCTGAGCGGACGATGTGTACGCACCTTGGGATCTCGACTTCGCTGTGTGAAGCCGACATCGACCGCGAGCGGATGGCCAAATGCGGCTACTGCTATGTCGAGGGCTATCTCTGGGATGCCGACCTGCCGCGGGCCGCTTGCCTGAAGACATTTCGCCTCGCCCGTGAACTTGGGCTGCGGACGGCGTTTACGTTCTCGGATGCCTTTCTGGTCGACCGCTTTCCCGACGAATTCCGCGAGCTGACCAGTGAGTACTGTGACATCGTGTTCTGCAACGCCGATGAGGCCCGGCGGTTCTGCAAGAACGAATCGCTGGAAGTCTGCGCGAAAGAACTGGGCGGACTGGCGGAACTTGTTTTCATCACCAACAGCGGTGAAGGCTGCCTGGTCGTCGAGCGAAGCATCGTGGCCGAAGTCGAGGGTTTCCCCGTCAAGGCAGTCGACACTGTCGGCGCGGGGGACGCTTTCGCCGGTGGCGTACTCTACGGCTTGGCCCGCGGCCATCGCGCGACAGAAGCCGCCAGGTGGGGCAACTACCTCGCCAGCCGCGTGGTGGCGACAATCGGCCCCCGGCTGCCAGCAGAAGAAGTGGCGGGGCTGAAGAAGATGCTGGGGTAGTGTAGAGCAATTGTCCCCCATTGCTCGTGCGCGCAAAATCGCCATTCCGGTACCGCGGAAGGCGGCGACGAAGACGGATGGCTTGGGCGAGCAATTGTAGAGCTGTTGTCCCAACTGCTCGTCCGCACGAATTTGTTGAGGCGGTGCGACGCGGGACAGAGGTGAAGAAGGACGGCGCGGACGAGCAATTGGGGACAATTGCTCTACTCTTTCAGGCAATGCTTGGCGATCAGCGTCGAGAATGCCCCGGGGTCGGCAAAGGCGGCGTTGGTCAGGACGATTACCGAGAGCCGTTTTTCGGGCAGTCGCAGATAATGCGTGGTGAAGCCCTGCCAGGACCCGCCGTGGGAGACCGCGCGATGGCCCTCGAAGGGTTCCAGCTGCCAGCCGAAACCGTAAGGCACCTCGCTGCCGTCGGCCAGTTTCGCCGGCGTCCACATCGCGGCCTTTTGCTCCGCGCCAAGCAATATGTCACCGTTTAGTGACATATCCCAGGCCGCCATGTCGCGAACCGTCAGGTAGAGACTCCCGTCGGCCGTGGTGTTCAGTTTGGGCGCGACCCATTTCTGGTTCCTGATTCCCCGCCAGCCCTTTTCGTAGCCGGCCGAGCGGTTGGGAATGATTTCGCTCTCGTTGATGATCCGGGCAGTGGTCATGCCGGCCGGCTGGAGGACCCGCTCAACCAGCTGCTCGCCATAGAACTTGCCGCCGACCTTCGAGCAGAGAAATCCAAGCACGTGGTAGCCCATGTTGCTGTACGACCAGCTCGTTCCTGGCTCAAACAGGAGCGGGATTTCACCGTCAATCGCCAGCAGTTCTTCCTCGCTGTAGTCCTTTTGCAGGTCGAGCTTCGCGTAGGGATCGCTCAGCCCCGAAGTGTGGGTCAGCAAGTGGCGGATCGTGATTTTTTCCCACGTTGGCGGCGTGCCGGGCAGGTGCTTGTGAACCGGATCTTCGAGGCTGAGCCGGCCGTCTTCGGCGAGCTTGAGCACCAGGGCCGCGGTGAACATTTTGCCGACTGAGCCGGACTGGAAGATCGTCTCGGGCTTGGCCGGGACCTGGTGTTCAACGTTGGCGAAGCCGTAGCCAGCCTCGCGGACCAGTTTGCCGTCCCGGAGGATGGCGATCGCAATGCCCGGCACTTCCTGGCGCGCCAGCTCGGCGTTGATCAGGTCGTCGAGTTCGTCGGCGACCAGGCCACCCGACCCGAGGGCAACGCTGAACAGCCAGACCGAAAGCAGGATTGGTGCGAATCGCATCATTGCCTCGTGGTGACCAGTCTCCCCTGCCAGCTTGCTGGCAGGGGACCGAAGACTCCAGAAGCCGTCTGTTGACGGGGTACCGGAGCGACGCAGGGTGGTAGGACTCGAAATCTCACCCCACCCTGCGTTCATTAGCAACGGCCAGAATACGAGCAATTGGGGACAATTGCTCTACTCTCCGCGTTCGATCAGCGGGCCGGCGGAGCCGCGGCCGCCTTTCAGTTCGGACTGGTCGGAGCGGCGGCCTCCTGGCGTCGCGGGGGTCTCTTCTTTTGCCGCGGCGGCTTCCTGTTCCGGGCTCCAGCCGACACGACGGCGGGAGAGACCGATCTTGCGGTCTTCGGTGTCGACCCGCAGGACCTTGACCTCAATCGGGTCGCCGACCTTGACCAGCGTTTCCGGGTTTTCGACCTTGTGGTCGGCCAGCTCGGAGATATGAAGCAGGCCTTCGAGGCCGTCTTCAAGACCGACGAAGACACCAAAGGTGGTGATTTTGGTGACCTTGCCGTTGACGACCTGGCCGGGCTGGTAGCGGCTGGGAATGTCGCGAGCCCACGGGTCCTGGTCGATCTGCTTGAGACCGAGTGCGATCCGCCGCCGCTGGGTGTCGACAGAAAGGACCTTGCATTCGACGTCCTGGCCCTTTTCGAGCACTTCGCTGGGGTGGCCGACCTTGCGAGTCCAGGACATGTCGCTGACGTGGAGCAGGCCATCGATGCCCTGTTCGAGTTCGACGAAGGCTCCGTAGTTAGTCAGGTTGCGGACCTTGCCCTTGACCATCGCGTCGACCGGGTAGCGCGATTCGACTTCGTCCCACGGGTTCTTCTGGGTCTGCTTCATGCCGAGCGACATCTGCTCGGCCTTGCGGTCGATGTTGAGGATGCAGATGTCGATCTCGTCGCCGATCTTGACGAGTTCGCTGGGGTGGTTGACCCGTTTGACCCATGACATTTCGGAAATGTGAACCAGCCCCTCGATGCCGGGTTCGAGCTTGACGAAGGCCCCGTAGTTGACGACGTTGACGACTTCGCCCTTGTGCACCGAATTGACCGGGTACTTGGCCTCGGCGTTGTCCCACGGGTTGGGCAGAAGCTGCTTGAGGCCGAGCGCGATCTTGATCTTCTCGCGGTCGACGTTGAGGATTTTGACCTCGATTTCCTGGTCGATCGCCACCATTTCGCTGGGGTGGCTGATCCGGGTGTGGGCCATGTCGGTGATATGGAGCAGGCCGTCAATGCCGCCGAGGTCGACGAAGGCCCCGAAGTCGGCGATGTTCTTGACGACGCCTTTGCGGACCTGGCCGATTTCCAGCTCGGACATCAGTTTCTGCTGCGCGTACTGGCGTTCCTTTTCGATCAACGCCCGGCGGCTGACGACGATGTTGCGGCGCTGGTCGTCAATTTTGAGGACTTCGCACTGGACCGCCTTGCCGATGTAATCGCCGATGTCGCCGGGGCGGCGGATATCGACCTGGCTGGCGGGGAGGAAGACCGGCACGCCGATGTCGACGAGCAGGCCGCCCTTGATCTTGCGGGTGCAGGTCCCGGTGACGATGTCGCCTTCCTTGACTTTGGAGATGACTTCGATCCAGTGAATGATGTGGTCAGCCTTTTTCTTGCTGACGACGATCAGTCCCTGGGAGTCTTCGGGGAGGCCGGTTTCGTCTTCGAGGTCCTCGATCAGGACGCGGACGGGCTGGCCGATCTCAGGTTGCTGGACAAGCCCATCCCATTCGCTGCGCGGGACGGTCGCTTCGCTCTTGAAGCCGATGTCGATGACAATGACTTCATTGTCCATCCGGACAATCTTGCCGGCGACGATCTCATTGATCCGGAACTTCTGATTGGAGTCGCCGTCGTCGGCGTAAAGCAGGGCCAGTTCGTCGTCACTGGCCTGGAAGAGCTTTTCGAGCTGGCTGGAGATGTCGTCGTCTTCGAGATGGCGGACGAGATTGCGGTTGACCATGGGGGGTTATGGGACTTTCCGGGGCGACCGTCAGCGGTGGGACCGCGCGGTGCCGGGGTGGTTGCACGGGCGACACCTTGCGGCGGCCGGTGACAGGGAGAGGAAACGGGTTTCAAACGGACGCGGGATTGTAGTTGCAAACAGCCGTTTTCGCAACGTCCGGAGGTGTCCAGGGCAGGCCAAGTTGATAACTGAACGCGGTATTCCTGGGCCGGTGCGTGCGGGAGACCGGACGGATCAGTCAGATCAGTCAGATCAGACGGATGGAAGGCAAAAAAATCCGTTGGCCGAAGGCGAACCCCGGTCTTGATTCCTGGTTCCTTGGCAACGGATAATGATTCGATCGTGATGCACCGCACGCTGGTGCATCGGACTGGAGAGTCCGGAGTCGCGTCGTCTGACGGCTGTTCAAGGCGCATTCCGGGCGTGGTTCCTGCAGAAAGGAGGTGATCAGTGAGTTGTTCTGACTGTTCCAGCCGAGGTGGTACTGCCTGACCGGCTTCCGGCGGGTTGCCGATTGGCAGCCACCGAAACAGCGGCTCATTGGATCGCCTTCCCGCAAGGGGAGAGTCCCCAATCAGCCCGACTTTCTTTCGTCTGGCGGGGAAACCCGCCAGACGATTTTTTGTTTGGCCATGGTGTGGTGGGACCGGATGGGGCCGGTCTAGGTTTTGATGTCGAAGAGCGAGCTTACCGACTCGTCGTTGTGGATGCGTTTGATG
>JANOFL010000087.1:0-14476 GCA_031405895.1 Planctomycetota bacterium | reverse complement strand
GACAACGCGGTTCTGACGCGCATTTTCGCGCGGCTGCCCGAGCACATGCGCTCAAGCTTTACGCCGGAGCAAATGTCATTCGCTCGACCTTGTCCCTGACCGACCAGTACCAGGGGACCAGCAACTACCTGTACTGGATCGACCGCTGTGCCGAAGAATGCGATCCAGAGGGCGTGCGGGCCCGTCAGGCCTGGTTTGACGCCGATGAGCTGCGTCGCAAATCGGTTTTTGATGATGAAATGTCGGTTGACCCGGCAACGGGAGAAAAACGCGTCGCGCGGCAAGGCGCGATCGCCGCGCTCGGCACCGTTTTCGGCCTCTACCGCGAACTGCTGCGCCGCTTCCCGACTCTGGAAACCGGCGACATCACCGAGTCGCTGATCGATACGGCCAAGGACTACGACAAGATGCTCAAGGTCGCCGGTCTCGAATGGCCCAGTGACTTTCCGCTCCAGAAGCTGATCGACCGCCGCATGGCGATTGGCGACCACGACGGGTTGCCGGTTTCCGAAGGCGTGGCTTCACCGTACGACCAGATGCCGACTGGCCCGAACCTCGACAATCTGTTGCTCCGGCCGGAACGGAGCATGGTACCCGGCCGCGCGCCCGCACCGGTCATACTAAAAATACCCGACAAATAGCGGCGAGCGGTCGTAGCGGTTCTGACGGCAAGTGCCACAGTCGACTTGTTAGCGGCATGGCGCTAGCCACCGGTTCTTCGGAGCCCGGCTGTGGATGGCAAGCCAGCAACAGAACTTGCGCGTGACACCGGTGGCTTGCGCCATGCCGCTAACCCGCGCAAAAGTGGCGCTCTCCAGCTAGAATCGGGTGGCAAGACCGCACTGGCCTGACGGATGGCGAAAGGCCCGTGGGTCGGATCGGGCCGCACCAGCATGCATCAGGAAAAAGCCTTCATACTTTGCCGGTTCGCCCGCCACAGCGGACTCTACCAGCCGTGGCTGGATCAGCTGCCTTTCCCCAGCGAAATCATCGAGGCTTTCCCGACCCGCTGGGAAGTACCAGGCGACGCGGCGATCATCGTCAGCCACATGCATTACCGCTGGGAAGAAATCGCCGCCCTGCGGCGGATCACCAGTGAAAACCGGGTTCCCGTGCTGGTCCTTTCCGACGGGATCCTCGAGTATCGCAACATTTTCGAACATCCCGGTCTGGGCGACGGGAGTATTTTTCAGCCCATTGTGGGGCACAAGCTGGCCTGCATTGGCCGCGGCCAGGCCCGGATCATCGAGTCGTGGGGAAATGTCGGCAAATGCGAGATTGTCGGTCTGCCGCGACTGGACCAGTTCCTCGACCAGCCACCACCGCCGGTCCAGACCAGCGGAGATTTCCGCCTTCTGATCGCCACGGCCTCCACGCCGGCCTTTGACGAGCGGCAGCGACAGGCGGTGGTTGAATCGTTGCAGATCATCCGGCAACGGTTTGCGCAGAACGAACTGGTCGACAACCGCAAAGCGATCGTCACCTGGCGCCTGACCGACGGGCTGGAACGCGACCTCGGCCTGCCCTTGCCCGATCCGCGGGAAGAACGCCCCTCCCTTTCCGAGGCGATCGACAGCAGCGACGCCGTGATCGTCACGCCATCGACTGTCTTTCTTGAAAGCGTGCTCAAAGGCCGGCCCACCGCGCTGCTCGACTTTCACAACAAGCCCCATTACGTCCCTTCGGCGTGGATGATCAATGCGCCCAAGCACCTGAATGGCATTCTTTACGAACTCGCCCAGCCGCCGGCCGCCAAACTGCTGTTCCAGCAGACCATGCTTCACGACCAGGTCGAATGCCTGTCGCCGGCCAATCCGCGGATGATCCGGCTGATTACGGAAATGGCCGCGGCCGGCCAGGCTGCCCGCACTGCGGGGCGGCCCCTTGAACTTCCGCCCCGGATGCTGGTCGACGAAAGCCGGGGCTTCGCGCCGGTCGAGCCGGGCTTCGGGATGGCCCGGCTTTTTCCCCGCAACCACCTCTTCCGCAATCCCGACACGGCCATGCTGCTGGTCGAGCTGAACTTGGCGATCAGCCGCTTGCAGGGAATGCCGGAGGAAAACCTGGCGCTCCAGAAACAGTTCGAGGGGATGAAGCAGCATACGGACTGGCTGCTCACGCGCAACGAAGGGCTCCACGCCCGGAACCGCGATTTGCGCCAGCGGCTCAGGCGGATGAAAGCCTGGCTCGACCGGCAGGCTGTCGATCTCGGGCTGAATGAAGAACCGGCGCAGCCGGAGGAATAGGCCCGCCGGATCGGCCATTTTGGCTAGTCGGCGAGCCGCGAATTGGCCAAACATGCTGGCAGCGCGTATTTTGGAGCAATTGTCCGACGCAGGATGTTTCCGGTCCGGTGCGGTGAAAAGGTGCTAAGTGCCTATCCAAAAACCGGCAGGGTCTGACGCCAAATTGCGCAGTCTTCGGAGCAATTTGGGGTCTGACCCATTGTCTTGCCGGTTTAGGGATAGGCTCTAGTCCGGCACCGCGGGTGGCTGACCGACCAGATGAAACCCTACGATCCAACCCGCCCCGTGATCTACACGCACATCCCCAAGTGCGCCGGGACGAGCTTTGTCCAGGTTCTTCGCCAGTGGTTTGGGCCGACTTACCACAAGCTCAACCAGGATGAAACCCGCGACATCCTGTTGCCTAAAGTCGAGACCCGCCACGCCGACGGTGCCTGGCGCGACGATGTCCGCTGCATCCACGGGCATTTCAATCACGGCCGCGGCTACGGCCTGCCCTACTACTACCCGGAAGTCGACCAGTATTTCACAATTCTCCGCGATCCGTTTGACCTGACGGTTTCCATGTATTTTTTCGCCAAGGGGCGGAGCGCCCGGGGCGCGTTCTGGTACCGCGGCCGGCAGGTCGATTTCACCAGCCAGTTCCCTTCGGTCGAACACTACATCCGGAGTTACCCCTACTGGCTGTTCCACCATCTGCCACAGAACCTGCACCTCGGCAACCTCGAAGGACAGCTGCGCCAGCGGTTCGTTTATGTCGGCATTGTGGAGGACTTGGACCGTTCAGTCGCCAACCTCTCCCGGGTGCTCGGCAAGCCACCTGTCAGCGTGCCGCAGCTGAACGTGTCCGACTACGATGAGAGAATCCCCGAACACTTGCGGGAAAAGTTTTACCGCGACTACCCGTTGCTGCGGGCGATTTACGATTTCGCGCGCGGCAACTACCGGTTCGCGGAAGGGCTGCCCGCGCCGCCGTCCCTGAACGGCGCAGTCCAGCACGGCCCGGCAGCTGAGAACGGTGTTACCCACGCGGTTCCCGCCCGTTCCGTCCATCCACCCCATCCCCCAACCTGAAACAAGGCCCAACGTGATGTTCGGCCAGGGCGAATTTCCGCTCCAGGACCTCGTTCCAGGCTGGAGTTTGAGTTTCTGAAATCTGAGCTTTGAAATCTGAGATTTGAGATTTGAGATTTGAGATTTGAGATTTGAGATTTGAGATTTGAGATTTGAGATTTGAGTCCGGCCCTGTTTTTCAGTGGGCAAAGGCGCGCATTGTCGTTCCTGACGGCTGGTTCCCTCCCCGACTTTTCCTGTTCCCAAACGACCCGTGAGAATCGGTTTCTACTCCTGCATGTCGGGCGTCCCGTGGGGCGGCAGCGAAGAGCTGTGGTGGAAGACCGCGCGCTGGCTGCAGAACCAGGGGCACGAGATCCGCGTCAATTTCAAGTGGTGGCCCGAACCGGCTTGGCATCTGAAGAAGCTCGCCGAGCACGGGGCCGAGCTTCATTTCCGCGACCCGCCCCAGCCGGCAGCTTCTTTCTGGCGCGATCCGCTGGGCTGGCTGCGTTCCCCGCCCACCAATGGCCACCCGCCAGCGGCACCCGCCTGGACGGCGACCGCCCGCCCCGAGGTCGTGCTGGTGACGCTGGGTTACCACCCCGACCGGATTCCGGTCGCCGACGAGTGCATTGACGCGGGGATTCCCTACGCGATCAACGTCCAGAGCGCAAGCAATTTCTTTTTCATTCACAGCGACTGTGTGGACCAGTATCGCCGCTGGTACCGCGAAGCCCGGCGGGTTTTCTTTGTCTCGGAGGAAAACCGCCACAAGGTCGAAACCAACCTCGCCATGCGGCTCGACAACGCCGAGATCGTGGCCAATCCCTTCAACATCGACCGCGAACTGGAAGTCGACTGGCCGGCGGAGGATGGAGTTTTTCGCCTGGGCTGCGTGGGGCGAATTCACTTTCAGTCCAAAGGCCAGGACCTGATCATCGATGTGCTGCGCCAGGACAAATGGCGGAACCGCCCGCTCGAAGTCCATTTTTTTGGACATGACCAGGGCAACCTCCGGCAGCTGACCGACCTGATCGCGATGTATGGCCTCGAAGGCCAGCTTAAAATCCGCGGTTTTGAACGCGACGTCGCGAGGATCTGGCAGCAGTGCCACGGCATGCTCCTGCCTTCGCGATACGAAGGCGCGGCGCTCGTGGTCGTCGAAGCGATGCTTTGCCGGCGGATGCCGGTCACGACCGACACGGGGCGGAACAGCGAACTGATTGACGACGGAGTCTCCGGCTTCATTGCTCTGGCCGCCTCCGTGGAGATGCTCGATCAGGCCCTCGAGCGTGCCTGGCAGGCCCGCGCGGACTGGCAGGCAATGGGCGAACTCGCCGGCCGGCACATTCGCGAACGCTACCCCGCCGATCCGATTGCCGAATTTGCGCAGCGGATCAAGAGTCTCGTTCCTGTGCCGCGGCCAGCAGCCCTGCCTGCGCCCTCCGCCCGATGACGATCCGGTCGGCCGAGATCGCGATCTGCACGTGGAATCGCGCCGGGCTGCTGGCGCAGACGCTGGAGTCGATTGGCCAGCTCGCGATTCCGGTTGCGGTCGACTGGCGTGTGATTCTGGTCGACAACGGATCAACCGACACGACGCGCGATGTCGTGGCCGGTTTTTCTCCGGGCCTGCCACTGAGACTCGTTTCCGAAACGAGGCAGGGCCACACCTTTGCGCGAAACCGCGCCATCGCCGAATCGACAGCCGACCTGATCGCCTGGACCGATGATGATGTGCTGGTCGATCCGGCGTGGCTGAAAAACCTGGTGATTGCCGCCAACTGGAACCCGCACACCAGTTTTTTTGGTGGCCCGGTTGAGCCGGTCTTTCCGGACGGCAGACCCGCCTGGATCGCTGAAAACTGGCCAACGGTTCAAGGCTGCTTTGCTGCCCGGGACCTTGGCCCCCATCCCGTCAAGCTCGCCGCGGACCGTTTGTCTTATGGAGCCAACTTGGCTGTCCGGGGCGATGTCCAGCGATCGTTCCTGTTTGACACAAAGCTTGGCCGTTGCGGGTCCGAAGTCGCTGGCGAAGACGAACTCGACCTGCAACGCCGGCTGCTTGCGGCCGGGCATCCGGGCGTCTGGGTACCCGACGCGCGGGTGAAACACCAGATTCCGTCCGAACGGGCCTCGGAGCAATACGTTCGCGACTATTTCGTCGGGCAAGGACGAAGGCTTGCCCTGTCGGGGGCGGCGTGGTCGCGTCACGCCTGGAAGCTGGCCCTGATCCGCAGCTGGCACGCCTGGCTCTACCGTTTCAAACGGCCCCGTTCAAAGTCCGCCGCATGGCTCGCACATCTCGCCCGGTCAGGGCTGGCTGAGGGCCAGCTGCGCCAGCTGCGAGAAGCGAATCCGGATGGTTGAACCTGTTTGGCATGGCCTGCGAAACGGATCCCCCGTCCAACCTCACGCGGCCAATACCAGCACGCAGCGCAAGCAAGTGATCCGTCGATCAAGATCACTTGCTTGCGCTGCGTGCTGGTATCGATGTCCATCCGCAGAAAGCTCCCGTGGCGCGATCGCATCAACGGCAAAAAATCGGCGTCTAGTCCAGATCTGTCCGGTTCCCCCGGGCTGGCCCAGACTGTGCTTTTCCTGCCGCCTCAAGTTGCCGGTCAGCCATGTGGGGCCGGCCGGGGCGTTGCTGGACGATGTCGATCTCGCCGAGGTACTTCTGGCGGACTTCGTCGTGTTGCACAATTTCGGAAGGGGGCCCGCTGCAGAGAATCCGCCCCTCGTTGACCACATAGGTCCGGTCGGTGATCTGGAGAATCTCGCGGGCCGCATGGTCGGTGATCAGGATCGCGATTCCGGTTTCAGCCAGCCCGCGAATGATGACCTGGATGTTCTGGACGGTTACCGGATCGATGCCCGCAAAAGGTTCATCCAGCATGATGATCCGCGGACTGGAGATCAGGCAGCGGGCGATTTCCAGCCGCCGCCGTTCGCCGCCGGAAAGCCGGCCGGCCGCCGTTTTGCGGACCTGTGTGATCCGGAACTGTTCGAGCAGTTCGGCGCAGCGTGCATTGCGTTCGCGCCGCGGCATGCCCAGCAGCTGCATGATGCCCAGCAGGTTGTCCTGGGCCGAAAGCCGGGCAAAAACGCTCGACTGCTGGGGAAGATAGCCCATCCCGCCGCGCCGGGCCCGAACGTGCATGGGCCAGCCTGAAACCTCCTGGCCGTCGAGCACAACCGATCCTCTGTCGGGCTGGATCAGGCCGCAGATCATCCGGAACGTGGTGGTCTTGCCGGCCCCGTTTGGACCGAGCAGGCCGACGACTTCGCCCTGATCGACATGCAGCGAAACTCCATCGACCACGCGCCGCGAACCGAAGGTCTTGACCAGCGATTCGGCTTGCAGGATTCGCATCGCTTCCTCCGTGAACAGTGTAGAGCAGTTGTCCTCAACTGCTCGTCCGCACAAATTCCCTTGGTCATTGGTCGAGCGTTTTCCGGATCAGTCGAGCAGTTGGGGACAACTGCTCTACGTTCCCGTCACTTTATCGGACGCATCTGCTGGAAATTGGGGGTATACGGTACGGGGCGGTTACGGGTGTGGGGCCAATAGACCAGCATCGCCCGGCCGATCAGCAGTTCGCGCGAAAACCAGTTCGGCCCTTCCCAGATCCGGGCGTCCTTGCTTTCGGGGGCTGTTGTCGCCGAGCGGAAAATACTGCCCCGGTCCCTGGGTGAACATCGGATCGCCCATTCGCATCGACGCATCGAACAGCGCCCGGCCCTCGGCCGTGTTCCAGAGATCGGGATTCGAATGAACCCGCTGGATCATTTCGGGCCGGCGGCGCTCGGTCAGGCCGGGAAAACCTGTTTCGTTGGTGACCGACTGTTGCTGCCCGCGTGCGGCCACATAGTAGACATCGCGGAGGACGCGCAGCCGGCTGACATCGATGGCGACGCCTTCCCCGGCGATGCCGCAGGGGCGGGTATCGCCCGGATCATCGGCGGAATGCCGCGGGTAGATTTTTTCCTCGCGCGAATAGCAGCTGCCGGGCGAAGCGATCAGTTTGCCATTGACCCAGAGCAGCAGCCTGTTGTCGGCGTTGGCAAAAGTCACGGTCCAGTATCCGCGATCGTCCACAGGCGTCCGCAAGTCGCGTGGTGGTTCGCATCGGTCACCTTCCTCCGTGCAAAACGTGATCGCCGGATCATCGCAACTGAAGGCTGCCGATCCGTTGGTGAGATCGATCCGGCAAGTGAAATGGACACCGCCTTCGACGAGGTCCAGCAGCAGCGCCCCGGTTCGCGCCCGGGGGTGAACGGTCGCCTCGACTGCCAGATCGCCAACCCAGTGGTTGCCGGGACTGGGTCGGTCGGCTGGAATAAGCCGTCCATTGGGCGCTTCAATGACTCGGTCGACCTCCAGGTCGTTGTAGGCGTAGTAGTCACCAATCAGGCGGCCCTTGAACTGGCTGACCCAGTTGGGGACCGCGCCCGCTTTGACATCGTTCTCCCAGTCCGCGGCAGACGGCTTGAGGTGACGGTAGCGCAGCCAAGCCGGCTGGCCGGCGGTGCCGCCTTCTGCCGAAAACCGCGTGGCACCGTCTTTGTGCGCGGTCTCCCAGGCATTCTCAGCGTCGGCCGTCCAGTTTTCAGGCCAGCCGGCAGCAACCAGTTCATCCGCGCGGTGGCCTGTGTCGTCGACCGCCTGCAACATCGCCAGCTGCTTGTCCGGCGGCTTGCGGGCGATATTGCGGTACCAGCCACCCTGACCGTCCGGGCTCAGGATAAAGATGTCGCCGCGACTGATGGTCAGGTTTTCGTTGGGGAGCCCGACCAGCCGCTTGATCAGGTTTTGCTTGCCATTGTTCGGGTTCTTGAACACGATCACGTCGAACCGCTCGGGTTCCCGGAAATCGTAAATGTATTTGTTGACGAGAATCCGGTCTCCCTGGTTGGAGCCGTGGTCGGCTTTGGTCCGCGGTGTCAGCGCCGTGCTGTACCCGCAGACGGGGCACCAGGACCGCACCACCGGATTGCGATCCACTTTCCGAATCGTCGAGTTTTCGTCGCTGGCCCCGGTCTTGTATTCAACCCCGCATTTCCGGCACCAGTGATCGATGTGCTGCCCCATCAGGCCATTGGCCATCGAGCCGGTCGGGATGATGAAGGCTTCGCCCTCAAAGCCCCGGAACAGCAGGGCCAGCAACACGGCGACGATGATCGACTCGATCGTTTCGCGGACCCCGCGATCCGCGAAAAAGCGGTAGGCCGGCCCGACCAGGCCGGATACCTCCGGAATCAGGGCCATCACGCGGAGCTTCGGATTTGCGGTTGCGTCGGTCATGAGCTGGGGTCGCTGGGAGCAGCAAAAACAGGGCCTGGATTATAGGGCCTGGCGATCCCCGTTCCTACGCGGAAAGCCCGTCCAAAAACGGGGCGATCCAGGCTTGGGCGGTCCCGACTTCTGCCCGGAAGACTTGCCATCGCCGACGATCGCCGGGCTGTAGAATTGCCCCAGTTGAGAGCCGCGCAAGGCGGGATTCTCCCAGAGACAGTCGATGAATCAGCAACGTGCCGTTTTGACTCTTGTCGTCGCGATCGCGGTGGTGTTGGGACTGGTGCTTGTTGTGTTTGGCGGGCAGGTGACGGGTTGGACGCAAAATCTGCTGGCCGGGTGGGGGCGGGAAAACCGGCTCGCGACCGCCGGAAGCTGTATTGCGCTGCTTGTAGCCGATGTCTTGTTGCCTGTTCCATCGAGCCTGATCTGCACGGCTGCTGGAGCTGCCCTCGGCCCGGGTTTGGGGGCTGCCGTCATGTGGCTGGGTCTGAACCTCGCAGCGATTGTGGCTTGGGGAACCGGACGATTGGGACTGGCCGCCGCCAGCCGGGGATTGCAACCGGTTCCCAACGCGAAAAACAGCCGCAAGCTGGTCTGGCTGGTGGCACTGGCGCGGCCCGTGCCGCTGCTGGCTGAATCGACGCTGATCGCTGCCGGTTCGATGCGGCTGAAGATGGCCGAACTCTGGTGGCCGGTTGCAATTGCCAATGCGGCGATCGCTGTAATCTGGACGGTGCTTGGTGCCTGGGCGCAGAATGAGTGGTTGGGAGTCGCAGCCGTCATCGCTGTGATTGCGCCGGTTGCGATCGCCGCGCTGGTGGTTCCGCGATGGACGGGAGGTGGCGGAGCCGAACCTGGCGGGAAACAGGAAACAGGAAATAGGGTGTGATGGCTGCCCGTGACAAACCTCTGATGCCCCCGGGACTTCGCCGGAACTTGCGCCGCATCTATCATGGCTGTTGTAGTCCCTGTTACCGAGATCGCGTGGAGTCTGCATGAACCAGGTCACTGTGCTCGACCATCCACTGGTCGCCCATCACCTGACGGTGCTCCGCGACCGGGCAACCGGGCCGAGCCTGTTCCGGACCACGGTTGACCGTCTGGCGGCGCTCCTCGCGGTCGAGGCGACCCGCGACCTGGAGCTGACCGACCAGCCGATCGAGACTCCGATGCAGAAGATGGTCGGGCGGACGTTGTTGCACCGGATCGGAATGGTGCCGATCCTGCGGGCTGGCGTGGGGATGGTCGATGCCATGTTGCGGATGATCCCGACGGCCGAAGTCTGGCACTTGGGACTCTATCGCGACGAAGCGACTTCGATGCCGGTCCGTTACTACGACAAGCTTCCGCCTGGCGATCCGGTCGATGTGGCGTTTGTGCTCGACCCGATGCTGGCCACGGGCGGTTCAGCGATGGCGGCTTGCCAGACGCTCAAGGAATGGGGCGTGCCTGTCGTACGGATGCTCTCGATCATTTCCGCTCCGGAAGGCATCCGGCGGCTGGCGGAAGGTTTCCCGGACGTCACCATCCTGACCTGCGCGATTGACCGGGGACTGAACGAGCGCAACTTCATCGTTCCCGGCCTGGGCGATGCGGGCGACCGGTACTTCAACACGACCGGGCGATGAACGAAAGCCCCGCCCGGTCCAGTGCCTTGTTGCCGCCCAGGTTCGTCCGCGGACACACGAATGCGAAGACAGGCTACGGCCAATTGGCCAGCCCCCCCCGGCCGTTGTTTCCGCCCGGGATTGCAGTCGAGACCGTCGACGGGTTGTTGCCTCCACGCCGGGTCTCACAGCGATTCAGCGTGGCGCGAGTCGACCGGACTGTTGGCCGCGACGGTCCTTTCGTGCTGTTGCCCGACGCCACGGGAGGATTCCGCAAGGTCAACAACCAGACGGTTCAATTCCGGGCCGGAAATGAAGCCATTCCGCTTCGCACGCGAACCCGCGGCCAAGCCTTGCGCTACCGCATCCTCGTCAACCTCGTCGCGATCACGCTTGGACTTGCGATCCTCTTCGGCGTTTTCTGGCTGGCACTTAACGGTTACATCTGACGCGGGACAGGCTTCCAGCCTGTCGGCAGTGCCCAGGTATTCCTGACAGGCTGGAAGCCTATCCCACGCTGGATGACAGGCTGGAAGCCTAACCCACGACAAGAACCACGATCTGGCCCGAGTCACCCAGGGCGATCTGGACGGCAACATCTCCGTGGAGAGCGACCGCCTGGGGGCTGATCCGAACGGGGGCGTCCCCGGCAAGCGGCACCGCGTTGAGCGAAGGCGGCAGCCGTTTTTTTTCCACCGTCATCGTGGCCGCGGCCCGGTCGAGAGCCGCCGACGCCGCGCCGGCGTTTCCGATCCGGGATTTCAGGGCAAAGACACTGGCTCCAGGAAACACTTCCCGGATCGCTTCGGCTTCAGAGCGGTCTTCGCGGATCGTCCCCAGCCCATTGGCGTGAACAGCTGCAACTTCTGCCGGCTCGACGCCTGAATGAGCAAGAGCCTTGCGGATCTGGCGCGCGATCGCGGACGCGAAGTCCGTGGTGCCGGCCCGTGCTGCGCAAAATCCTCGCGACCAGCCGAGCAGCCCGGCCAGCGACGTGCCATCGCGGTCGGCTACCGAATTCGCGGACTCAAGCACGACGGTCGCTGCTCCTTCGCCGCAGACAAAGCCATTGCGGTCGGGATGGAACGGCCGGGAGGCAGTTTCCGGTGAAGCGAATCCATGGCTGAGTCCAGGCACGCCGCGGCCCGCCTGACAGTTCATTTGCACGCGCGAGCCGGTCCCGCCGGCCAGCGCGATGTCGGCCCAGCCGCGGCGGATCAGCGTCGCCGCCTCGATCACCGCCAGGGCCGCCGAGACATCGCCCTGGCAAATCGTGTTGTTCGGTCCGGTCGCCGCCAGGGCGATCGAAATGTGGCTGGCGACCATGTTGGGCAGGTACTTCAGCATCCAGAGCGGCTGGATGTCGCGCATGGAACGTTCGCCCCAAAGTTCAAAGTCAAACCTGCCGTCGCGCAGGCAGGCCTCGACTGCGGCCTGGAGCTCCTCCGGTTCGGCCTGAAACGTTTCGGCACCGAAGATCACTGCGATGCGATCCAGATCGCAGCAGGCGAGATCGATTCCGGCGTTCTCGATCGCCATGCCGGCCGCGGCGCAGCCGAACTGGATCTCGCGGCACATCACCTTCATCGCCTTGCGCGGCTTGATAAAGTTCCGCCCGTCGAAGTCGCGAACCAGCCCGCCGATGGCGACCGGAGACGGGTCGTTTTCCCAGCCCGGTCGCCAGCCAATTCCGTTCCGGCCCTCGGCCAACCCGGCCTGAAACGCCTCCCCACCCGTGCCGATGGGCGATACCACTCCCAACCCGGAAATCAGGATGTCAGCTTGACGGGCCATGCGGGCATCGGGCAACCGGAAGGCACGCGTCGGCGCGGCCGGTAATTCGGGACTGTTCGGGACGGCATTCTAGTGCATCGTCGGCCCGAAACAGCAGGGGAGCCACCGCGTTTTTCCAGGCCAGACCGGGCCGTCTTAACCGTCGCCCGCTGGTGCCCAGTCGTAGATCCGGTAAGTCTTGTCGAGCAAAGCGCCGCCCCGCTCGAGGGTCTGGCGCGAAAGCAGGTTCGACTCGAGCACCCAGCTGAACTCGCCTTCCTCAAAGCCACTGGCCACCAGCTCGATCGCCATGCTCTTCATCAGGATCATCGCCACGCCCCAGCGCTGGAACTCGGGGACGACATTGGTGCTGATCATCCGCACCCGCTTGAGACTTTTGCGACCATAAAGCAGTCGCAGGAAGCCGAACGGAAACAGCCGGCCGTTGATCCGCTTGATGACCGGGTTGAAGTCGAGCATGGCAAATGCGATCCCGATCACGCGCCCCTCAAACTCGGCGATCCGGACCAGATTGGGCGCGATCAGCAACTTGAGCCCCTTCGCCGTGTGACGGGCTTCGGAATCCGACATCGGGACAAAACCCCAGGTGCCGGGCAAGGCCGCGTTGTAGACGCGGAGAAACTCGTTGACGTCACTGGTCAGCCGCTTGCGGTCGGTGCCGCGAACCGAGATGCCAAACCGCTCGGCGGCCTGATCGGCAATCCGTTCGAGTTTCGGATCGAGCGACCGGATCCTGTCCATCCGCCCGATATAGGCGAACAGGTCCTGGGACTTCACGAAGCCGAAGTCCTCCACGAGCCGCGAGTAGTACGGCTTGTTGTAGGTCATCAGGAAGGTCGGCGGGCTGTGAAAACCCTCGACGAGCAGCGCGCACTCGTGATTCAGGGCCGGATTAAGCGGGCCGCGCAACAGGACAATCCCGTCCCGCGCGTGCCAGTCCTGCACCGCCCGGAACAGGGCCCGGGAGACTGCCACGTCATCGACCGATTCAAAAAACCCCCACATCCCGCGACGCTCGTTGTGTGCCGCGTTGTGGCCTTCATCGACGATCGCGGCGATGCGGCCAACGGTCTTGCCGTCACGGCAGGCGAGAAAGGTCTGGATCCTGGCGTTTTCGTAGAACGGGTGGTGTTTGAAGTTTAGCAGTTCGCGCTGGTTCCCGAGCAGCGGCGGGACCCAGTTCGGATCGCCGGCGTAGTGCCGCCACGGGAAATGGATGAACTCGCGCTGCTGCCGGCGGGTGGTGACGGTAATGATGTCGACGGCTGGGGACATGCAATTCGTTGAGAGGCAATGTGGGGAACAGCCGCCGGTGCGGACAATCTGCTTGATCGACCGTTTCTGGTCAACTGGAAATCCGTAAGCTATACCGCTCCCGGTTGCCAGTGTCGCCTTTCGCTCCGCGAAAGGACACGTCTCCTGGGTGAATTGACTGAACGGCGAATTCTTTTGAGCCTGAGGCGCTAGCCGATTCCCCTGGGTGTGAGTTAATGGTTGAATCATCGTTCTCGGCTAGCGCCTCAGGCTCAATGTTTTTCAGTCCAGTTCCGGGGACTCTCCTTTCGCGGAGCGAAAGGCGACACTGGTTCCATTGCAATTCAACTCGAGCCGTCTTTCCTCATGCGTGTTTTGTTGACTGGTGCGACCGGGTTTCTGGGAAACAACCTGTTGCGGGAGCTGAACCGGCGCGGCGATGAGGTCCTGGCCGTCGTCCGCAAGGTGGACGGTGTTCCGGCGCTGGAGGGGCTTGAGTTCGAGCCGGTTGTCCTCGACCTCTCCCGAACAGCCGACGACCTCGAACGGTTGCTGCCGCAGTTTGACCTTTGCCTGCACGCCGCGGCCTTGATCCAGGTTGGGTGGACGAAGCTTGAGGAGGCCCGCGCTGTCAACGTGGCTGCCACGCGGCAACTCGCGCGGGCCTGCCGGAGAGGGGGAGCCCGGATGATTCACGTCAGCACGGTCAACACGCTGGCTTGTTCGCGGCGCGGTGCGATCAGCGATGAGTCCGCGCGTGAGCCGGGTTGTCCGCCGATCTGCTATGTCGTGACGAAACGCGAAGCCGAACAGGCAGTTGCCAGCGAAGTTTCGGCCGGCCTCGACGCGGTGACGGTGCATCCGTCGTTTCTGCTGGGTCGCTGGGACTGGCGGCCCAGTTCGGCCGAGATGCTGGTTTCAATTGCCCGACAAAAGCCGCCCTTCGCGCCCAGTGGCGGGACGAACGCGGTGGATGTCCGGGATGTGGTGGCCGGCATTTTCCTCGCCGCCGAAAAAGCACCGACTGGTGCCCATTATGTACTCGGTGGCGAGAACGTCAGCTATTTCGATCTGTGGACTCGCATGGCGCGGGCGGCCGGTGTTCGCGGTCCGCGATTTCGGCTGCCAAACTGGCTGGCAATCGGCGGCGGATATGCCGGTGATCTGTGGGCCACGCTGCGACGGCGCGAAGGGGCGCTCAACTCCGGAGCCGCCCG
>JANOFL010000079.1:0-8567 GCA_031405895.1 Planctomycetota bacterium | reverse complement strand
CGTTGGACGGGTTCGCCGCCGCAATCATCGAATCGCCCGGGCGAGCCCGGCTGCATCCTTCCATCACCAGAAGAACGGCCAGGCCAAGGGCAAGCCGGAGGACCGTTGCAGGCTTGGGCGTTGGGCTGTTCATGCGAGCATGCAGGTGGCGGATCGGGTCGAGGGACTGGTGAGAAGGCAGCGGTGGCCGGCCGGCCGGTTAACGCAGGCCGCCGAGATCGACCGTCGTCCCGTCGTCCCGCTTGCCCACCCGGTTCATCAGGTCCAGGTCAACGCTGCCGTCAATCGTATGGGTCGAGCCATCGCCGAAGACCGCGTTAATGGTTCCGGCGTGCGCCGAACCAAAGCCGAATTCGGTTTTCCGGCCAGCAGCATTGGCGACGATCCAGGCGGGGCGCTTCTCGCCATCCCCGAGGATGCCGACTTCAGGCTCGGCACCGGCCGGCCCGATGATCCGCATGGTCGGCCAGTCCGCACCCGTGTAGTAGCCCACCAGCTCCCACCAGTCGTAGGCCCCGTTGGCGTTGTCGATGGAATAGTGGAATTGCGAAACGGCCTTTTCCATGAACATGGCCGTGTTGGATGTGCCGTCATGGATCGAACCAAAGCGGGTCGGCTCCATTTTGAAGACCGTGTTGGTGGCCAGATTGACATGGCCGCCGCGGGAAATGATTCCAGTCCAGACATATTCCCGTTCGGTCGGGTTTTCGTTCTGGCCGAGGTTCCATGCAAAGCCCCAGCCGGCCACATCGTTCCAGCTGCCCATCACGCCGGCATAGTCGCCTAGCGCCACCGGGAAGACGCCAAACCAGCTGCCAAACCGGTCCCCACGGGAAGGGCAGTTGAAAAGTCCAACCGGAGTATCGACCAGCCCACCGCCATCCCAGCCCTGCTTCCGCTGGTCATGCAGGCTGTTCTGCTCGATGTACGGCAGAATCTGGAACATCCACCCGCCACTTTCGTAACCGTGTTTTGAACCGGTCGATTCGTACCAGTACTCCTCGGCGGCACCGCCCGCAGTAGGAAACGTCTTGAAGGCCGATTCGAAGTTCTGCGCGGCCAACCCGATCTGCTTGAGGTTGTTCAGGCATGAAGTCCGCCGGGCCGCTTCGCGAATTTGCTGCACGGCGGGCAACAGCAGTCCGACGAGGATGCCGATAATGGCGATCACAACCAGCAGTTCGACGAGTGTGAACGCGGCGCGGTGAGGGGTGGGACGACGAGCTTGCATGTCGGCACCTGGCGGGTGGGGAAATCGGGAGACAGAACACCGGGCCTTCACATCCCGGAAACTTTTGGGAGCGGTTTCATGAAGAAACCGCCGGCCCATTATGGGCAGTTCGGAAAGACGGATCAAGCCTCGCCCGTGAATTTGAAAGCGATTTCTTTTTCATTGTGAAAATCCCCTGAAAGGGTGGGTCACGGTCTGAAAGGAAGCGTTTTCATGGTAAAGTAGAGGGGTCGGTCGCGCGAGCGGGAGCATCGCGCGGAAAAAAGCGGGCCGTTGCTCGCCTTCTGTTCGACCCGCCGCTATTTCCACTGAGCAGCGTCCAAAAGCCCTCAGCCATCGCCAGAATGTCGCCAGTTTGATGACCCGCAAAACACTGACCATCGAGGACATTGCCCGCAAGGCGAACGTCTCCAAGAGCACGGTTTCGCGTGTTTTAAACAACAGTTCGCCGGTCAAGGAGAGCAAACGTCTGGCCGTCATCCGGACGATGGAACAGCTCGATTATCGCCCCAATGCCTTCGCCCGGGGGCTGGCCGGCGGCTTGTCGATGACCATCGGGATTGTGACCCAGAACATCGGCAGCCCGTTCTACGACTCGGTGACTCAAGGCATTTTGAAGGGCCTCGCCGGATCGGACTACTCGCCCATTTTCGCCGATGGGCGCTGGATTCCCGAGGTGGAGCGGGCAGCCATCAAGACACTGATTGGCCGCCAGGTTGACGGCATCATCCTCGTCGGCGGGAACCTGCAGGCAAACGAGCTCGAAGAGGTTCGAAAAGCCGAGCCGACGATCGTGGTGGCCCGGCATCTCGAGGGCTGGGGCCCCCAGTGCATTGCTTTCGACAATCACGCCGCTGCGCGCGAAGCTGTGCTGCATTTGATTGGGGCGGGCCATCGCTCAATCGCCCATATTCGCGGAATCAAGACCCACGAGGACGCGATCGCGCGATTCGAAGGCTACCGGGCGGCGCTCGAAGAGGCGGGAATCCCGTTCGATCCTGAATTGGTCGCCAGCGGCAACTTCAACGGCCAGTCAGGCGTCCTCGCGGTCGAGAGCCTGATCGCCCGCGGCGCCAGTTTTACCGCGATTTTCGCGGCCAATGACGAGATGGCTTTCGGCGCGCGGCTGGCGCTGTTTCGCCGCGGAATCCGGGTTCCCGATGACGTCTCACTGGTCGGATTTGACGATCAGCCCAATTCGCTCTACGTGACCCCGCCCCTGACCACAGTCCGCCAGCCCGCAGTGGCGATGGGAGAAGCGGCCGCCGCAGGGATGCTGAATCTCCTTCAAAACCGCGAGGTAACGGCCATCGACCTGCCGATCGAACTGGCGATCCGCGAATCGGTCGCTTTCTGCCGCTAGCCCAAAGTCGCCTGTTTTGATGGTAGCAGGCACAGGGAATGTGCCTGCTAAGTTGTTCGGCGCGGGTCTTTTCAAAATTTGGCGAGGGGGGGGGCTCCCGACTCCGCCGAAACGGCCGACTGCAGGTCTCCTCCGGACCCAGACGCCTCTCCAAGCGACCCGCCGGCCCCCCTCAAAGCCGATACGGCCGTATCTAAACCGGCCCCCGAAAATCGCTCTGCCACCCGCAAGATTGCTCCCCACTCCGATCCCTCCCAAGCAGTTCCTGAAACGGCTTTCAAAAATCGACGAAAATCGTCTTGACTTCCCCGTTTTTTAGGGCAAGATGGCGTCTAACTGTGAAACCGCTCCCAAAACGGACCGACGAGGCAGGAGGCTTTCGCCCAGTCCAGCGGATTTCACCAGACCATTCCGTTGCACCGGTTTTTTTTCGCCGTACTCCCAAGGGGATTCATCATGCGACATCGCCTCACGCTCGTCATCGCCTTTGTCTTGCTGCTCGTCAGCCAGTCCACCAGCCGTGCCGACCTGGCGGTTTACAGCCAGAATTTCGAGGGCCTGGACATCACCAGTCCCACCGCCCTTTCCGGCAATGGCTGGCTCGTGTTTGGCAACGTCTTCAATCCGGGCGGCGGCTATTTGTACGGCTACGGCGTATTCCCGGCACCCAACGGTGGTCCTGGATTCTCGGCAGTCGCGACAGGTGAGGGCGGAGCCAACCAGGGCCAGCAGTACATCAACATCTACAGCGACTACGGCAATGGTGCCGAGCATACCGCCGGGAACTTTGTCGAAGCCAACACGTTTCAGGAGCAGACCATCGGCGTTGCGAACATCGGCCAGACCTGGAATTTCAGGTTCGACCACAAAGCCTCTTCCACGGCTGGACCGGGCGGTGGTGGTACCCTGACCCAAGCCTTCATCAAGGTCCTCGATCCGAACAACGGCTTCGCCACGGTGTTCTACAACGCGCTCGACACGACTGCCTCTTCGACCAACAACTGGTCGGAAGGCAACGTCCTGAGCGTGACGATCCTGCCCCAGTGGACCGGCGGTCAGGCCCACATCCTGCAGATCGGGTTCAACGCCAAGTCCACGAACTTTAATCCGACCGGCGTCTATTACGACAACCTGAACTTCTCCCAGGCCATCCCCGAACCAGCCAGCGCAGGTCTGTTGGCCGTGGTTCTCGCCGGACTGGGCTTCCGCCGCCGCCGTTAGGCCGGTCGGAAACCGGTTAAGCCGAAATGCGTGCCCAAGGGGCCGGCCGATGGCCGGCCCTTTTCATTTGACGGGTTACAGCGGCCGCCCGGAAAAGAAGTCTGGCGACAGGCGGCGATGCTTTTTTTGCACAAGAGCGACAATCGCTGGGCGGCTGCCAAACCGGGCTGACCAACATCGTTGTCTTGGCCTGCAGCCCGCTCCGGACCCGGCCGGGCGTAACTATTTCCGGCGTCTTTCTGGCCGACCTGAAGTGGGGCGCAATCAGCGCTGCAGGATGTTTTCAGCTGCAACCCAGGTTCCGTCAGTTCATCGCGGATTGAACCGGGCTCGCCGTCGTGGCCCGCGCACCGCATCAGTCCGTCGTTGCCGGCTGGTGGTTCAGCCCGAGAATGCGACTCCACAACATGACAGTGCCGACGGCGCAAGCGACGTGCATGATCGGCCGCAAGGGGATCGAGTAGCGGCCAAAGTGTGACCAGGTGAGGCTGGTCGCCACAAGACTGAGCGTCCAGAACACAATCACCCAGATCCCAAAATTCCTGCGGGCGAACCAGCAGCCCACCAGCGCTCCAAAGAACAGGACGCCATTCAAAACCTGCAGCGCCAGCGGCTGGCGATAGTACCCCAGATGGCTGATTGCTTTCATGCCAACCAGGGCGGGCAACTTGAAGCGGTTCTCCCAGGCCCACGCCTCGGCCGCTGCAACGCTGTCCTGCCCCATCCAGTACTCCTGTTCGGCGAGCGTGCGGTCGGCGAAACCCTCCTTCTGCATCGTCTTCCGCTGGGACTCGACCGAATCCTCGATGCTCCAGTTGCCAAACTGCTGCCAGGCCCGGTCGCAATAACCGCCGATCAGCCCAAACGAACCCGAGGTTCCAAACGGCGTAAAGCCTCCGGTCACGCGGCAGTTGCGGACCCAGTACGGCGCGGCCACCACGATGATGCCGGCACAAAACAGGAGCGCAGGCCAGATCAGGACCCGGAGTTCTTTTCCCGCCATCCAGCGCCAGGCAATCCACACGAACAGTCCTGCGACAATCAGCGGAAACCAGGCGTTGAGATTCGCCCGGACCAGGGTTCCGAATCCAAACAGCAGCCCGGTGAACAACCAGCCCACCAGACACCAGCCCCGCCGCCTGCGATCAGCTGTGGGCGTGCTGCTTCCGGTGGCCGGACAACCTGCCAACGACGCACAACAGACAAATAGCGCGCACGCGATCGCCGTCCCAAGCGCTTCGGTCATGAACTGCCCGGCAGTCCGAAGCACAAACATGTCGAGCGAAATCTGCAGACAGGCCAGCCAGCCGGCGATCGCTCCAAAGCGGCGAAAGACCAGCATCACCAGCCACGTCAACGCGGCGGCCAGCACCACACAGTTGACGACCCGAACGGCAACGAAACGCCGCCCTACGATTCGGTAGATCAGGGCTACCATCATCGGAAAGCCCGGTGAGCGCGAAGTCGTCAGGCCCGGCTTGCATTCCAGTGCCAGGATCCAGTCGGACTGGCCGGCCTCGTTGAACTCCTCGTAAGGCTTGCGCCATTCCGGGTTTGAGAAATCAAACTTGATCCCTTCGCCCCTGGCCAGGTGGAAGGCAATGTTCTCAAAGTAAACGTCGTCCCCCATCGACCCGGTCGGCCCAATCAGTGCTTCGTCACCGTTCACGACCCAGAACAGTGTCGCAAGCGCGATGACGGCGAAGACGGCAACCGGCAACCAGCGGGGAATCGGCCTGTCCATTCCTGAGTCTCAATCCGCGTGAATGACCAGCCGACCCGCCACGCCATCGGAACAACCGGATCCAGCTGAAAGCGGCGCGGTCCAGTAAAGAAACTGCCGGGTACGGTCCCGACCCGTCCCATCCACTATGAACCGGAGTTTCGCTTTCGTCGACGGGGAAACGAAGTCCCGGTTGATGAAGTTGCGCCGGTTCATTGGCTGGCCGGGGACGAGAATCTGAAATCGGCCTCCGGCCCCGGAAAGCCGCTCCAACTTAAACCGTGGCGGCAGTTCGTTCCCTGGCAGCCGGGGCAACGGTTTCTTCTGTCCGCGTGATGACGAAGCCGAGGTCTTCGACCATCTGGTAGTCCTGTTCGGGGGGCTGGCCGGAAGTGGTGAGGTAGTCGCCGACGAAGATCGAGTTGGCGAGGTAGAGGCCGAGCGGTTGCAGGGCGCGCAGGTGGATTTCGCGGCCGCCGGCGATCCGCAGCTCGCTGGCCGGGTTGACGAAGCGGAACATGGCGAGGGCTTTCAGGCAAAAGCGCGGGTTGAGGTCGCGCTGGCCTTCCAGCGGCGTGCCCTCGATCGCGTTCAGAAAATTGAGCGGGATGCTCTCGGCCTTGAGGTTCCGCAGCTCAAGGGCCATGTCGACGATGTCTTCGAGCTTTTCCCCCATCCCGATGATCCCGCCGCTGCAGATCTCCATCCCCGACTGGCGAACGGCGCGGAGCGTGGCGAGCCGGTCGGCAAAGGTGTGGGTCGTGCAGATGCGGCTGTAGAACGATTCGCTCGTGTTGAGGTTGTGGTTGACCTTGTTGACCCCGCAGGCGGCGAGGCGGCGGGCCTGGTCTTCGTCGAGCAGGCCAAGGCAGGCGCAAACATTCAGCCCGTAGCGGGATTTGATTTCGGGGACGATCTCTTCGACAGCCTGGATCTCCCGTTCGGTCGGGCCGCGGGCGCTGATCACGATGCAGTAGGTCCGCGAGTTCCGCTCGGCCGCGATCCGGGCGCCGTCGAGCAGCTTTTCGCGGTTCAGCAGGTTGTAGCGCGGGATTTCGGCGTCGGAGACTTTGGACTGGGAGCAGTAGTGGCAGTCCTCGGGGCAGAGGCCGCTCTTGGCGTTCATCAGGAAGTAGAGCTGGACCGTCTTCTGGAAATGGTGCCGGCGCAGCTCCCAACCGGCGGCGATCAGGCCGGGCAGCTCGTCATCGGCAGAACGGAGAATCGCCAGGGCCTCGTCGCGGGAGACCATGCAACCCGCGAGGACCTGACGGGCAAGGTCCAGCCAGCGGCCAGCAGCATTCGAAACATCAGGCATGGGGATCGCAATGTGCGGTTTCATGGGTGAACGGCGACTCGCGATTGTAAACTGTCGGCCGTGGTGTCAGGATTGGGTGGGCCGAACGGAAGATCCGGCGGATCAGACGGTTCGGACTGATCTGACCGATCCTGGTTGCGAACCGCGAGTCTCCGATTTGTACTACTGCGTCGAAACCTGGCGAGCGGCAGGGCGTAAGCCCTCCGTGTCTCCTTTCCCGTGAGTCCACGACTTGTACTACCTCGTTGAAACAGGCCTGACGGGCGAGCCGGGGTGTTTTTCCTGCACCGCGGGGCGGACGCTTCCGGGCGGGATGGAAGTTGTTTGCCGGACCAATCGCGGAGTCGAACGGGGGCTGGTGCGTGGCTGTCTCGGGCCAACGGAGTGTGGGCTGGAGGTTGCCGGCCGTATCCTGCGGCGGATGAGCGACAACGACCGGCTGATCGCGGCCCGGCTGGAGCGGTTCCGGCAGCGGGCAGTGGCAGCTTGTGCCGAAGTGCTGGATCGACAGGGCGTGGCGGCGACGCTGATCGATGCCGAACAGCTGCTGGACGGCGAGCACCTCGTGTTTCATTTTCTGGGCGACATCGAAGCGGCCCGGGAAGCCGTGCTCGGCGAGCTGGCGTCGGTCTACGAGCAGAAGATCGGCTTCCGGAAATTCGCGGAACGGATGACCGAAGGGTGCGGACCGGGCTGCGGGACGACGGCCTCGAAGTGTTCGACGGGCGGCTGTGCTGGCTGCGGGTCGGGTGGAGGTTGTGGGGCAAAGCCAGCGGTTGGTGCTGGCAAACCGGGCCAATGACAGGCTGGAAGCCTATCCCACGTTGTCCTCGTTACAAGGCTCCCGCCTTGTAACGCACTGACCAAAGGCTCCGCCTTCGCGGGTATCGGTGTAGCAGCTCTTGGCCGCCCAGCGAACCAGTCCAACCGATCAACCTGATCACAGAATCCCTTCAAGGATTGGTATCGCAAAATGCTGGGTTTCCGGATGGTTCCGATGGCCAGCGACGTCGAGGAAAGTACCGTGTGCGCGGTCGCCCCCACCCCCACCCTCCCCACACCGCCCAAAGCCGTGGCGGGGGAGGGAGCCGGAAAAAAATGTGGGTGCTCCCCACAGCGCCCAAAGCCGCGGTGGGGGAGGGAGCCGGAAAAGATCAGATACACGCGGTGCGTTTCACGGACCCTACATCTCTGGACGCTGGCAGGCGGGAAACTCTACAAGCCGCTTCGTTAGCCGCCTTTTTTCCGCACCCTGCCGGATCACGCCGTTATGCCCGCGCCTGTCTCGCCTGTTCTCCGGACTGCGCTGCTCGCGATCCTTTCGGCCGGAACGCTCTTGCCGGGGACAATCGCCGCCCAGCAGTTCCGGATGGAGTCAGTTGTCCGGCTGGCGGGCAAGGAGGATGTGCTGGCTGAAAACCTGACGCTGTTTGATGAGCGCCAGGTTTACGACTTCTCGTTCACTCCCGACGGGACCCGGACGTTGCTGGAGATCGTGGTTCACGACGTGGCCCGGCAAAAGTTCGTGCTGCTGGATGTGCCGCGCGCGATGCGGCTGGAGCTGGAGCAGTTCCAGCTGGTCCAGATGCTGGAACAGCTGCGGGTCCAGGCCAATGAAGATGCGGGCATGGAATGGCTGGTTCATCCGGCCATGCAGGAAGAGTTCGACCTTGACGCCGGAACGCTGGTTCTTGCCAGCGACAAGATCCGT